>DHXA01000196.1 GCA_002413455.1 Rhodanobacter sp. UBA5168
ATCCAACGAGAAGCTCTGCTCAAACCATTACAGCAAGTGGTTGGCGTGGTTGAACGCCGCCAGACACTGCCCGTGCTGGCCAACCTGCTGGTCAAGGTCGGCGATGGCAAGCTGTCGCTCACTGGCACTGACCTTGAAGTGGAGATGGTTGCCATCGCCGCTGCAGAAAAGCTTGTCGATGGCGAGATCACCATCCCTGCACGCAAGCTATTCGACATCGTGCGGGCACTTCCCGACGGCGCACGGATCGAGCTCAAGCTCAACGGAGACCGTGTCGCCCTCAACGCAGGCCGCAGCCGTTTCACATTGACGACCTTGCCCGCCAGCGAGTTTCCTACGGTCGATGAAATCGAATTGGTGGAGAAGGTCAGCTTGCCTGAGGAAGCCCTGCGCGATCTGATGGAGCGCACCTCCTTTGCGATGGCGAACCAGGACGTCCGCTATTACTTGAACGGGATGTTGCTGGATCTGCAGGAACACACGCTGCGCTGCGTCGCCACCGATGGTCACCGCCTGGCGATGAAGGAAACCGAGCTGCAGAGCTCGGTCAGTACGCGCCGACAGATCATCATCCCGCGCAAGGGCGTCAACGAACTGGTTGGCCTGCTGGAAGCCGGCGACGGTCAGGTCGAACTGGAATTTGGCCGCAATCACTTGCGCGTGCGCCGCGGCGACGTGGTGTTCACCTCCAAATTAATCGACGGACGCTTTCCTGATTACGAGGCGGTGATCCCGCTCGGCGCCGACAAGACCGCCACGCTGGACCGTGAAGTTTTGCGGGGAGCCTTACAGCGCGCGGCGATCCTGTCGAACGAAAAGTACCGCGGTGTGCGGCTGGAACTGTCACCGGGCAAGCTGCGTATCGTCGCGCACAACCCGGAACAGGAAGAGGCCGTCGAGGAAGTCGAGGCCGAGACCCACGTATCCGATTTGGCGGTGGGCTTCAACGTGGGGTATTTGCTCGATGCCTTGGCGGCCCTGCGCGGTGAGAAAGCCAGGCTCAGCCTGCGCGATGCGCAATCCAGCTGCCTGGTGCAGGAGCACGACAACGAGCACGCTCGTCACGTGATCATGCCGTTGCGACTCTGACCCTTTCGCATGGCTCGCACCATGTACCGTAAATGCAGGCAACGCCGGGTTCCCAAAGAACGCCGGCGTTCTTGCTTGTGGGCTCATGTGACATGAGGCTCGAACAGCTGCGCATGCAGGGCCTGCGCTGCGTCACGGATGCCGCCATTACGCTGGATCCCACCATCAACCTCTTCGTGGGTGCCAACGGCGCGGGCAAGACCAGCGTGCTGGAGGCTGCTTTCCTGCTGTCACATGCGCGGTCGTTTCGAAGTGGGGCCAAGGAAGCGTTATTGCAGCGAGGAGCTACGCAGATGTCCGTATTCGCCGAGATCCGGCACGCGGACGATCGGGTGCGCCGGCTCGGTCTGGGTCGAGCTGGCGTCCGCTGGGAAGCAAAGGTGGATGGCGTTGGAGTCGCGATCGGTCAATTGGTACGCGAGTGTGCGGTGGTCTGTTTCGAACCCGGCTCGCATGCGTTGATCGCGGGTGCCGCAGAGGAACGTCGCCGTTTTCTCGATTGGGGCGTGTTCCACGTGGAACATCAATTTTTGTCTAGCTGGCGCCGTTATCAACGCGCCCTGAAACAGCGCAACAGCTTGCTGCGCTCGGCGTCGGCGCCCGCTGATGAGTTATTTGCACCATGGGAGATCGAGCTCGCACAATCCGGCCAAGATATCGACTTGCAGCGGCGGGCTTACCTGGATCTTCTGCAACCAAAGCTGCAGGCCAGCATCGCAGGTCTGTTGCCGGAGCTCGGGGCGGTGGACTTACGCTACCGCCGCGGCTGGCCGGAGGAACAGGATCTGGCTGGGCAATTGCGCGGGCAACGGGGCAGGGATCTGGCGCGAGGCCACACCACCTTCGGTATTCATCGAGCCGACTGGTCGATCGCCTTCGAACAGGCGCCGCTTCGCGAGCACCTTTCACGTGGTCAGGAAAAACTCACCGCGTTGGCGTGCATGCTGGCACAGGCAGAGTTGTATGCCGAGCACCGGGGTGAGTGGCCGATTGTGTGCCTGGACGATCTCGCCTCTGAGCTGGATCAGTCGCATCAAGCCGCCGTGGTCGCCCAACTGATCGTAGCAAATGCCCAGGTGCTACTCACGGGAACCGAGGTGCCGCACGCCTTGGTGACGGTCCCATCGCGTGTGTTCCACGTGGAACAAGGTCAGCTGACACGCCTGCTATAATCAAAAGGTTGCATCTCCCAAAGATTGCATAACCCTTGTCCGGCTTTTCATGGCGCCGTGTCGGGCGGGTCGCGGCGCCAGGAAACGGTCAACGCATGAACGAACCCCTCAACGAGTCCCACTACGACTCAAGCAACATCAAGGTATTGAAGGGCCTGGAGGCGGTGCGCAAGCGCCCCGGCATGTACATCGGCGATACCGATGATGGCACCGGCCTGCATCACATGGTGTTTGAAGTCGTCGACAACGCGATCGATGAGGCGCTTGCCGGATATTGCGACAAAGTAGTTGTCATCATTCTCGACGATGGCTCGGTAAGCGTCAGCGACAACGGCCGCGGCATCCCGGTGGACATGCATCCGGAAGAAGGGCGTTCCACTGCCGAAGTGGTGATGACGGTGCTGCACGCTGGCGGCAAGTTCGATGCAAACTCCTACAAGGTTTCTGGTGGATTGCACGGCGTGGGCGTGTCGGTGGTGAACGCGTTGAGCGAGCATCTTTGGCTGACGATCTACCGCGACGGTTTCGAGCATTTGCAGGAATACGCGCACGGTGAACCGCTTTATCCGCTGAAGGTCGTGGGCCCGTCCAGCAAGCGCGGCACCCTGGTGCGCTTTCTGCCGAGCCCGGCCACCTTCACAAGCAACATCGAATTCCACTACGACATCCTCGCCAAGCGTCTGCGCGAGCTGGCCTTCCTCAATTCCGGCGTCACCATCGAGTTGAAGGACGAGCGCGGCGAGGGGCGTCAAGACACCTTTGCCTACGAAGGCGGCATCCGTTCGTTCGTGCAGCATCTGGCCCAGTTGAAGACCGCGCTGCACCCGAACGTGATCAGCCTGACCGCGGAGCAGGATGGCATCACCGTGGAAGTGGCGATGCAGTGGACCGACTCCTACCAGGAATCGATGTACTGCTTCACCAACAACATCCCGCAGCGCGATGGCGGCACTCATCTCACCGGCTTCCGCGCAGCATTGACCCGTTCGTTGCAGAGCTACATCGAAAAGACCGGCCTGGCCAAGACGGCCAAGGTCGCGCTGTCCGGCGATGACATGCGCGAAGGCATGATCGCCGTGTTGTCGGTCAAGGTGCCCGATCCGAAGTTCTCCTCGCAGAC
>DHXA01000173.1:0-3146 GCA_002413455.1 Rhodanobacter sp. UBA5168
CAGTCGGTGATCCTGGCCGCCGAGGGCGAGAAGGAGGCGGCGTTCCGCGCCGCCGAGGCGCGCGAGCGTTCGGCCGAGGCCGAAGCGAAGGCCACCACGATGGTGTCCACCGCGATCGCCAACGGCAACGTCAATGCGTTGAACTACTTCGTCGCCAACAACTACGTCGAGGCGCTGAAGGAAATGGCCAAGTCACCGAATCAGAAAATGCTGCTGCTGCCGATCGAGGCCACCGGCATCCTCGGTTCGCTGGCCGGCATCGCCGAGCTGGCCAAGGAGTCGCTGGGTCAGCAGCAGAAGCCGGTGGCGGTGCAGCCGCCGCTGCGTTGAGCCTTGCTCCCCTCTCCCGCTCGCGGGAGAGGGGTCGGGGGAGAGGGTATGAAGCCGCGGAAAGGATATGAAGTGGGAGAGAGGACATGGACAACCTCACAAACGCCAAGGTCATGCGCGGTGCCCAGACACCTGCGGAGCAACGCATTTGGTATCACCTGCGCGCCCACCGCTTTCTGGGATTGAAATTCAAGCGGCAAAAACCGATTGGGCCCTATATCGTCGATTTCATTTGCCTTGAACGGCACTTGGTCATCGAAGTCGATGGCGCACAACATGGCGATCAAGTCACCTATGATTGCCAGCGTGACCAGTGGCTTGCAGCGCAGGGACTGACCGTGCTGCGCTTCTGGAACCACGATGTATTGAATCGTACGGAGGCGGTGCTGGAGCAGATTCGTCTGATCGTCGAAGCACCCTCTCCCCCGGCCCCTCTCCCATGAATGGGAGAGGGGAGTCTTGCCAACCCGGAAGCCCCTCATGTTTGAACAGATTTCAACGCATTACCTGTGGTGGATTCTGGCGCTGCTGCTGATCGCCGGCGAGGTGTTGCTGCCCGGCTACTTCATGCTGTGGATCGGCCTGGCCGCCGCGGCGATGGGCGTGGTGCTGTGGGCCGTGCCCTCGTTGGGTGTGCTGGCGCAGGCGGTGCTGTTCGGGCTGCTCGCGCTTGCGTTCTGCGTCGGCTACGCGCGCTGGCTGCGGCCGCGACTGGAACGCCGGGCGCCCGGTGACGAACGCCTGAACCGCCGCGGCGAGCAGATGATCGGCCAGCGTTACGAATTGACCGAGGCGATCGTCAACGGTCGCGGCAAGGCGCGCGTGGGCGATGGCCAGTGGCTGGTCAGCGGGCCCGACCTGCCGCTGGGCAGCACGGTGGAAGTGGTAGCCGTCGAAGGCACCACGTTGCAGGTGCGCGCGGCGACATGAGCGTCGGCGATACCATCGGGCCCCAGCAGTTCGCCACCACCGCGCTGGCCACGCGGATCGCGTTTGTGCTGGAGCTGGCGCGACGGCTGCATCAGTACGGCACCTCCGCGCCGCGGCTGGAGATGGCGGTTGCCGGCGCCGCGCAGCGGCTGGGTCTGGCCGCCGATGTGTGGTCCAGCCCGACCGCCATCATCATTTCCTTCGCCGACCTGGCGCAGGGTGAGGACGGGGTGGCGCAGACCACGCAGGTGATGCGGCTGGCGCCGGGCGAGGTGAACCTGGAGCGATTGTGCGAGGCCGACGACATCGCCGATCGCGCGATTGCCGGCGAGCTGGACCTGCGCGAAGGTTTTCGCCTGCTGCGCGCGCTGGGTCTGCCGGATACGCGCCGCGAGAAGATCGGCTCGATCGCCAGTTATGGCCTTTCCGCCGCCAGCATCGCGGCACTGTTCCTGCACAGTTCGTGGGTGGATCTGCTGGTGGCCGGCGTGATCGGCGTGATCATCGGCGGCATCAGCCTGCTGGCGGCCAGCCGGCCGCGACTGGCGGTGGCCAGCGATGCGATCTGCGCGCTGGTGGCCACCGCGGTGACCATTGTGGTGAGCGCGTTCGTGGTGCCGCTGGCGATCAAGTCGGTGGTGCTGGCCAGTTTGATCATCCTGATACCGGGCATGTCGCTGACCACGGCGGTGCGCGAGATCTCCAGCCAGCATCTGGTGTCCGGCATGGCGCGCATGGGCGGCGCCATGTCGACCTTGCTCAAGCTTACCTTCGGCACCATCGCCGCCACGCAACTGTGCGCCGCGCTGGGTATTGCCGCGCGCGATTTTGCCTTGCCGGCGTTGCCGACCTGGACGGATTATCCGGCGCTGCTGGTCGCGGCCATCGCGTTCGCGATCCTGTTCCGTGCCGCCCGCCGCGACTGGCCGGTGGTCATCCTGGCTGTCATCGTGGGTTATCTGGCCACACGTTGGGGCGGCGCCATTTCCGGGTCATTGCCGGGCGCGCCGTTTGGCGTCTTCCTCGGCGGACTGCTGCTGGGTGCCTTTGCGAATATCTATGCGCGATTCGCGCATCGGCCGGGCGCGGTAATCCGCGAGCCCGGCATTCTGTTGCTGGTGCCGGGCAGTGTCGGTTTTCGCAGCATGTCCTTTCTGCTCGAACGCGATACTTCATTGGGTATGGATACCGGTCTGTTGCTGCTGACCTTGCTGGTATCGCTGGTGGCCGGACTGATGTTCGGCGATCTGCTGGTTTCGCCACGCCGCTCCCTGTAGACAAAACAGCAATCGGAGCGCAATTCCATCACCTTGCGCAGCAGGATTTTGTGCCTCGCCTTGGATGGGAGCCCAAGTTGCCTCAAGCAAAAAAAACGCCGGCGCAAGGCCGGCACTTTTTATTGAAGCGGCGTGGAACAGCCCGCGGTCAGATGGTCAGATCCTTTTCCTTTTTGCCCGCTTTCAAGGCGTCGTTGAACCAGTGCGGGCGCTTGCCGCGGCCGGACCAGGTCTGCGCCGGATTGGCCGGGTTGCGGTACTTCGGTGCCACGGTGCCGGTGGTGCGCTTGGCCTTGCCGCGTGTGCTGCCGAAAATGTCCTCGAAGGCATAACCCTCGGCCTTGAGCAGCGCATGCACTTTCTCGCGCAGCTTGACGACCTTTTCCTTGCGCAACTCGTTCTGGCGAACCTGTGCCTTGTTGATCAGGTCGTTGAGCTGGGTGTGATTGAGATTCTTGATATCGACGGCCATGATTGACTCCCGGGGTGAGGTCGACAATTAAAAGGTCTGGCCAGGGTCTGATTATTATCGAGGGCAGAGCCAGACACATGAAAAGTTGTTGCAGTAAAGGATTCTCGCTGATTTGCGGAATATTTGTAAAGCGCGGT
>DHXA01000173.1:3352-9032 GCA_002413455.1 Rhodanobacter sp. UBA5168
CGGTTCACCTGTGCGCATCGCATTGGGCGCCATTAATTACATTGCGGTGGATCTGAATATCGGCTTGCGGATTTCGTCGCGCCGAATATAAAGAAACAGCCGCACAAGGCGGCCGTTCGGTTAATACCGCGTTATGTGCCGGGATTCAACCCAGCAAGGCAAACAATTCGTCCTGGCTGAGCGCACGGCTTTCGCTCGCTTCGCGTGCGCGGTATTCCAGCGTGCCGGCGGCCAGCCCGCGTTCGCTGACCACGACTCGGTGCGGAATGCCGATCAGTTCCATATCGGCAAACATGCCCCCCGGACGCAGGCCACGATCATCGAGTGCTGTCTCAATGCCCTGCTGGCACAGTGATTGGTACAACGCTTCGGCGGCAGCGCTCACTTCGGGAAGGTTCTTGGGATTGATCACGCACACCACGATGCGCCATGGCGCCATCGCCTCCGGCCACAGGATGCCGGCGTCGTCGTGGCGCTGCTCGATCGCGGCGGCGACGATGCGGCTGACGCCGATGCCGTAGCAGCCCATGGTCATCAGCTGGGCCTTGCCGGCTTCGTCGATGACGGTGGCCTTGAACACCTCGGCATATTTCTGGCCGAGCTGGAACACGTGGCCGACCTCAATGCCGCGGGCGATGTGCAGTACGCCGTTGCCATCGGGCGACAGGTCGCCCTCGACCACGTTGCGCAAATCCGCAATGCGGGTGATGCGTGCATCGCGATCCCAGTTGGCACCGGTGTAATGGCTGCCGTCGGCGCTGCCGCCGCAGACGAAATCGGCGAGCACGGCGGCATCGCGGTCGACGATGACGGGTATCGAAGCCGGCAGCCCGACCGGGCCGATGAAGCCAGGGCGGGTGCCGGTGGCGGCGAGAATTTCCTCTTCGCTGGCGAGCACCGATTGATCAGGCAGCTCGGCCAGTTTGCCGGCCTTGACCTCGTTGATCTCGTGGTCGCCGCGCAGGCACAGCGCCACCAGACCGTCGCGGCCGCGCACCAGCAGGGTCTTCACGCATTGTTGCGGCGAGACTTTCAGGAAACCGCTGACGTCGGCGATGGTTTTCTGGGTCGGTGTATCGACCTGCTGCAACGGCGCGACGGGAGCCGGACGCGCGAAAGCCGGTGCCAGTGCCTCGGCTTTTTCCAGATTCGCGGCGTAATCGGAGCCATCGGAAAACGCGATCGCGTCTTCGCCCGAATCGGCCAGTACCTGGAATTCGTGGCTGGCATTGCCGCCGATAGCGCCGGTATCGGCCTGCACCGCGCGGAAGGTCAACCCAAGCCGGGTGAAAATGCGCACATAGGCCTGATACATCGCCGCGTAGGTCTCGGCCAGCGACTCCTGGGTCAGGTGAAACGAATAGGCATCCTTCATCAGGAATTCGCGTGCGCGCATCACACCGAAACGCGGACGGATTTCGTCGCGAAACTTGGTCTGGATCTGATAGAAGTTGACTGGCAGCTGTTTGTAGCTCTTCAGCTCTTGCCGCGCGAAGTCGGTGATGACCTCCTCGGCGGTGGGGGCGTAGCAGAACTCCTGCGCCTTGCGGTCACTGATCTTCAGCAGCTGGTCGCCGAACTTCTCCCAGCGGCCGCTCTCCTCCCACAGCTCCTTGGGCTGCACGGTGGGCATCAGCACCTCGATCGCGCCGGCGCGATCCATTTCCTCGCGCACGATGCGTTCCACCTTGCGCAGCACGCGCAGGCCCAGCGGGCTCCAGGTGTACAGCCCCGACGCAAGCCGGCGGATCATGCCGGCACGCAGCATCAGCCGGTGGCTGGCGATTTCGGCATCGGCGGGGACTTCCTTGACGGTGGCCAGGTGGAATTGGCTGAGGCGCATGCGGGTGGGTCCGGCTTGAATGAAGACGCCCATTGTAGCGGCCCGCCGATGACGTCGCTGACGGGCCGCGGCGACGGCAGGCCGGAGCTGCCGTCGACCTGGAGCGGGCGGCTATTTGGGTTGGCAGTACTGGTCGTATTGGCTCTGCGCCGCACTGGCCTGCTGCTTGCGCTGGTCGGCGTCCAGCGCGGTGGGCTTGCCGTCCTGCTGCATGACCACCGGACCGCCGCCCTGCAATGCGGCGAGATTGGACTTCAACGACTCGCACAGCTTGGCGCGGTTCTCCGGGGTATCGGCCACCGGCTTGGCCGGTTCGAGCGATGGCTCGTTGCTGCTCTTGCCGTCTCCCTCGCCGGTGTTTCGGGTGGGTGCGGACAGTGGAGCCACCGTGCCGGTGGTTTTCACTTCCTTGTAGTTCGTACCCTGCACCGGGGGCGCTTCCGAATAGTGCACGGTGCCGCTGGCGTCGGTCCATTTGTACACCTGGGCGGTGGCCAGCGGGGCCAGCAGCAACAGCGCCACGGCAATCAGCGAACGATGCATGGTGTTCTCCATTTCACGGGAATTCGGCAGCCACCTTGTTATCACTCCGACGGTCCGGACTCAAGCAGCCGATGGTTTACACTGCGCGCATCCTGTCACGGTCCTGATGCATGAGCGAGTCCACGCCCGTCCGGCCGCCCCGTCACCGGGGCATTTACCTGCTGCCGAACCTGTTCACCACCGGGGCGATGTTTGCGGGCTTCTACGCGATCATCGCCAGCATCGGCGGTCGTTACACCGAGGCGGCGGTGGCGGTTTTCATCGCTGCGGTGCTGGATGGCATGGACGGCCGGGTGGCGCGAATGACCGGCACCCAGACCGAGTTCGGCGTGCAGTACGACTCGCTGTCCGACCTGGTCAGCTTTGGGCTGGCGCCGGCGCTGGTGATGTATACGTGGTCGCTGTCGGCGCTGCGCGATTTCGGCCCGCTGTGGGGCAAGCTGGGCTGGGCTGCCGCATTCATCTACGCCGCCTGCGCCGCGTTGCGTCTGGCGCGTTTCAACACCCAGGTCGGCGTGGCCGACAAACGCTATTTCCAGGGGCTGGCCAGCCCGGCTGCGGCGGCGGTGTGCATGTCGTTCGTGTGGAGCGTGGACAAGTTCGGCCTGGCCGGCAGCGATCTCTGCTTCGTCACGCCGGTGATCGCCATCGTGGTCGGCCTGCTGATGGTCAGCCGGTTCCGCTATTTCAGTTTCAAGTCGTTGCCCATGGGCGATCGCCAGCGCGTACCGTTCGTGTGGATGGTCGGCGCCGTGCTGTTGCTGGCGCTGCTGATCCTGGATACCGCGCGGGTACTGTTCATCGGCTTCACGCTCTATCTGCTATCTGGGCCGGTGTGGACGATCTGGGGCCTGGCCACCCATCGGCGTCGCACCCGGCGCAACCCGGCATGAACGCAAGCGTGCGCCAGCCTGTGACGGCCACCCATCGCGATCGCGTGTTGCGCGCGCTGGGCGTGACGCCATGGGTGCGGCGTGTGCCTGCGGATATAGCGGGTATCGCCGAACCCGCATGGCCCACAGCGGATCCTGATGGAGGAGTTGCCTGCGTGGTGGTTTTGCCCGAAGGTTGCAGCGCACGCGAGCTCGATCTGCTGGGCCGCGCGCTCAACGCGTGCGGAACGATGCTGGCCCGCGCGGCCCGCGTCACGGTGCATGGCGGCCAACTCGGCGCGGACGTGCCCGAGGCACGTGCCTATCTGGTGTTCGGCGAGGCGCAGGCGCACGCGCTGGGGCGCACGCTGCCGGCGGCGGCCATGCATCGGGCACAGATCGTGCTGGCCGACGAACCGGCCCTGGTGTTGACCAGCGCCGACGCCAAACGGCGGCTGTGGAGCGCGTTGCGCAGTCTGCGCCGCGCGCTGGCTACAGTGGGCAGCTAGTGCAATGGCCGCGGTCGTAAAGCCGGTGATCCAGGTGCGCGGCATGCGCGCCGAGGATCTGGCCGCGGTCAGCGCCATGGAAAACATTTCCTACGATTTCCCTTGGTCGGCCGGCATCTTCAGCGACTGCGTGAAAGCCGGGCATCCGTGCTGGGTGCTGTGCGTGGATGCCGACATCGCCGGTTACGGCATCCTGTCGATGGGCGCGGGCGAAGCGCATGTGCTGAACCTCTGCATCGGGCCGGAGTATCGCGGCCGCGGACTGGGCCGGCATCTGCTGAACCGGCTGCTGGACATCGCGCGCTGGAATGGGGCGGAGCAGGCATTCCTGGAGGTACGACCCTCGAACCCGTTGGCGAAAGCACTGTATGAGTCGGTGGGGTTCAGCGAGATCGGGCGGCGCCCGCGCTATTACCCGGCCCATGACGGGCGCGAGGATGCGATCGTGATGGCGCTCAATATCGCTGCAAGCGATATTGAGCAATAGGTAAAGACGCTTTTGCCTGGTGCGTGAAGGAGGGCAAAAGCGTCCTCTCCCCAGCCCTCTCCCGCAAGCGGGAGAGGGGAGCGACGTACTCACCCCTGGAGCTTCTGCGACTGCTCACGCAACGCCGTCAGCGTGGTGTTCCAGTCGGTGATGCGCTGGCGTTCCTGGATGACGACTTCGGCGGGGGCGTTGGCGACGAAGTTGGCGTTGCCGAGTTTGCCTTCGCACTTCTTGATTTCGACTTCGATGCGGCTGATTTCCTTGGCCAGGCGCGTCTTCTCGGCGCCGAGGTCGATCAGGCCGGCGAGCGGGATCATCACGCGCAGCGTACCGACCACGGCAGCGGCGGCGGCCGGCTCGTCGGCCCCGGCTTCGATCCACTGCGGTGTTTCAGTGCGGGCGAGGAAGCTGATCTGCGCGGCGAACTTCGCCACGCGGGCACGATCGCCGGCGTCGCCGTCGGCGAGCAGTAGCGGGATGGTCTTGGCGGGCGAGATATTCATCTCCGAGCGGATCCGGCGGATGCCGCTGAGCACATTCTTGAACCACTCGATTTCGGCCGTTGCGCTCTCGTCCGCGTCGTAGTCGTCGGGGCGTGGATAGGCACACTCAAGGATGAGCTGCTCTTTTGAAGAGTCCGGCATGGATGCCGGTCTGCTCTTTGCGCTCAGGGAGGAGCGCACAGGCAACTCCTGCCAGATCTCCTCGGTGATGAACGGGATCACCGGATGCAGCGCGCGCAGCACGCTTTCCAGCACCACCAGCAACGTGTGCCGCGTCGAGGCGGCAGCGACGGCGTCTTCACCGTTCAGGGCGGGCTTGGCCAGCTCGAGGAACCAGTCGCAGAGTTCGTTCCAGGTGAACTCGTACAGCGCCTGCGCAAGATGATCGAAGCGATAGCTGGTGAAGTGCTGCTCCACCTCGCCCAGCGTCAGCCTGAGGCGTGTGAGGATCCAACGTTCCGCCTCGGTCACCGGTGCACCGGCGGGCGCCGCGATCTCGCCTTCCGGAAGGTTCATCAGCACAAACCGCGCCGCATTCCACAACTTGTTGCAGAACGCCTTGTAACCTTCGGCGCGCTTGATGTCGAAGTTGATGGTGCGGCTGTAGCTGGCCAGCGCGGCGAAGGTGAAGCGCAGCGCGTCGGTGCCGATCGCCGGGATGCCGTCGGGGTAGTCCTTGCGCACGCGCTTCTCGACCTTCTCGCGCACCTGCGGTATCAGCAATGACTTGGTGGACTTCGCCACCAGCGGTTCCAGCGCGATGCCGTCGATCAGGTCCAGCGGGTCCAGCGTGTTGCCCTTGGACTTGGACATCTTCTGGCCTTCCGCATCGCGCACGATCGCGTTGATGTACACCTCGCGGAACGGCACCTGGCCGGTGAAGTACTTGGTCGCCATCACCATGCGCGCGACCCAGAAGAAGA
>DHXA01000173.1:9331-9899 GCA_002413455.1 Rhodanobacter sp. UBA5168
TGATGTCGAAGCCGGTGACCAGTACCGCGCTGGGCAGGAAGATCTTGTCCTGCTCCCAGTTCGCCACGACGTCGCCGCGCTCGTTCTTCACCGGCCCGTTGGCCGGCCAGCCCAGAGTCGAGAACGGCCACAGCGCCGAGCTGAACCAGGTGTCGAGCACGTCGTCGTCCTGGCGCAGTGCGCCGACCGGCGCGGTGGTGGCACTGGCGCGTGCATCGGCCTCGTCCTCGCCCACGAAGATGTTGCCGGCTTCGTCGTACCAGGCCGGAATGCGATGGCCCCACCACAGCTGGCGACTGATACACCAGTCCTGGATGTTGTCCAGCCACTGCGTGTACGTGGTCGCCCAGTTTTCCGGCACGAAGGTGATCTCACCCGAACGCACCGCGTCCAGCGCCGGCTGGGTGATCGCCTGGCGGCCACCTGGACGGCCATCGGCCAGCGTGTCGGTGGTGAGGTCGACGAACCACTGGTCGGTCAGCATCGGTTCGATCACCGCGTCCGAGCGATCGCTCACCGGCACCTGCAGCTTGTGCGGCCTGGTTTCGACCAGCAGGCCGGCGGCTTC
>DHXA01000032.1 GCA_002413455.1 Rhodanobacter sp. UBA5168
CCCAAGTGCCAGTGAAAAAGAGCCGCGTTCCGAATGAGTAGAGCCCTCTTTGGGGAGTGACGCGTGGGACTCGGGAGAGTCATGCATGGCTCTTTCTGCTTGGTTGCCCGAATCAGAAGAAGCGCGGCCTGAATCGCCGAAGTGCGCTGCACGCATGACCACGCAGCAACTCAAGGTTGTGCCGCGCCACTTTGCGCCTTGGCTCGCAGTGCCTCATACAACTGCGCAGGTCCCAGCAGGATATTTTTCAACCCATCGCGTACGCGATCCGAACCAAGTGCCTGAGTGCTCATGGTGGTGTGCGCTTCCAGCGCATCCATGATCGCGTGCATCAGTGCATCTTTCAGGTCGGGTGAGTTGGCGAACTGTTCCTTGCTGTTGCTGCCGGCTTGCTGCATCAGGGTTTCGTTTTCCAGCAGCTTGCCCTTGAGCACGCCGTTGACGTAGACCAGCTGGTCGTCTTCGGTGAGCTGGCCCTCGAACAGCCCGTTGACCTTCTGGATGATCTCGGCCAGATAGGCCCGCTGCTTTTCCTGCACCGAGCCGCTGCCGACCGCATCCATTGGTGGCAGCTTGTAGCTGCCGTCACCGTTGAGGCCGAGCGGCTGGCGGCCGGCGTTGCGCAAGGTGTGGTGCGTGAGAACCACCTTGGACAGATCCACCGTGTCGCGCTCGCGGCCGAATTCCAGCAACGGGATCAGTCGTTTGTAGAAGATGAAGCGCTTCTCGATATCGGTGTTGCCGTAGTCGAACACCTGCGACAGGAAGGCATACAGGCGCACGTACGCGCCCATGTCGTTCTTGAACAGCACCAGCGCATCGAGCACGTCCTTGTTCGACTCGGCTGCCTTGTCGTCGCCGGTGGCCAGTGCGGCGGCCCTTGTCTGCTGCGCCGCCTTGTAGCGCTTGAGCAGGCGATCGGCCACCGGCGCAATCGCCGCGCTCAGCTGGGCTTGGGTACCGAGCGGGTCGGTCTCCACTTTCGCGACGCGCTCCACTTCGAAGTCGTCGTAGTGACCGCTGGCATCGAGCTTGGCGCGCAGGTCGAAGACCAGATGCGGATCGGTGGTCGCTTCCAGCTCGGCGGTATCGTAGTAGGTCTTGAACGCCTTGAGGATCTCGGCCGCGTCGTTGACGAAGTCGAGAATGTAGGTGGTGTCCTTGCCCGGGTACGCGCGGTTCAAGCGCGACAGCGTCTGCACCGCCTGGATGCCGCCCAGCATCTTGTCCACGTACATGCCGCATAGCAGCGGCTGGTCGAAGCCGGTCTGGAACTTGTTGGCGACCAGCAGCAGGTGATAGTCGGGCCGGGCGAAGGCTTCGCGGATGTCACGACCCTTGAGGCCGGGATTGAGGTCGGCGCTGGTCTCGGTGACCGCCTGCGGATAGCTGTCCGGATCATTCACCTCGCCGGAGAACGCCACCAGCACGCCCAGTGGATAGTTCTGCCTGGCGATATAGGCACGGATCGCCTTCTGCCAGCGCACCGCCTCCTTGCGGCTGCCGACCACCACCATCGCCTTGGCCTGGCCATCCAGCAGCGGCTGCACGTTCTCGCGGTAGTGCTCCACCACGATCTGCACTTTGGAGGCGATGTTGTAGGGATGCAGGCGAACCCACTGCATGATCCCCTTCATCGCCGCGCTGCGTTCGACCTGCGCCTCGTCGTATTCCTTGCCGTCATGGGCCAGCCTGAAGGCAAGCTTGTACGGCGTGTAGTTCTTCAGCACGTCGAGGATGAAGCCTTCCTCGATCGCCTGGCGCATCGAATACACGTGGAATGGCTGCGGCAGGCCGTCCGCACCGGGGCGGCCGAACAGCTCCAGCGTCTTCTGCTTGGGCGTGGCGGTGAACGCCACGTAGGTCAGGCCCTTGTTGCCGCCCGCCCGCGCCGCCATGCCGGCAGCCAGCAGTGTCTCGGTGTCGATCTCGCCGCCGTCCTGCAGTTCGGCAAGCTCCTCGGCGCTCAACAGCTGCTTGAGCTTGGCCGCCGCTTCGCCGGTCTGCGAGCTGTGCGCCTCGTCGGCGATCACCGCGAAGCACTTGCCCTCGGTGGCGGCCAGCTTCTGCACTTCCTCCAGCGCGAATGGAAACGTCTGGATGGTGCAGACGATGATCTTCTTGCCATCCTTCAGCGCCTGGCCCAACTGCGCGCTCTTGCTGCCGTGCTCGCTGGTGATGGTTTCCACCACGCCGGTGGTGCGCTCGAAATCGAAGATCGCCTCCTGCAACTGCGCGTCCAGCACGTTGCGGTCGGACACCACCAGCACGCTGTCGAACATCTTCTTGTACTGCGCATCGTGCAGGTCGGCGAGGAAATGCGCGCTCCACGCGATCGAGTTGGTCTTGCCCGAGCCAGCCGAATGCTGGATCAGATAGCGCTGCCCTGCCCCCTCGGCCAGCACGTCGGCCACCAGCTTCCGCGTGGCGTCGAGTTGGTGGTAACGCGGAAAGATCACGCCGGTGAGCTGCTTCTTGTCGTCGCGCTTGCCGATCAAGTAGCGGCCCAGGATCTCCAGCCAGCTGTCGCGCGCCCACACCTCTTCCCACAGGTACGCCGTGGCAAACCCGTCCGGGTTCGGCGCGTTGCCGGCCGCGCCATGGTCACCGCGGTTGAACGGCAGAAAGCGCGTCGCCGGCCCGGCCAGCCGCGTGGTCATCATCACCTCGGCCTGGCTCACCGCGAAATGCACCAGCGCACCGCCGGGAAAACCCAGCAACGGTTCAAGCTGCCCGCCCTTGGGCTGCGGATGACGGTCGAAGCGATACTGGTCCACCGCATCGTTGACGCTCTGGGTGAAATCGGATTTCAGCTCGGCCGTGGCCACCGCGATGCCGTTGACGAACAGCACCAGGTCCAGCGCGTCCTTGGTGTTGTTCGGCGAATGCCGTACCTGTCGTACCACGCGCAAGCGGTTGGCCGC
>DHXA01000005.1 GCA_002413455.1 Rhodanobacter sp. UBA5168
TTCGGGCAGCTGCAGTAGATCACCAGCTCGCGATCCGGCGGGATGCCGAGCAACGCCTGATTGACGCTATCCAGGTCGGCCAGCAGGGCGCCGGGGATGATCCGCGTGTCGAGCAGGCGCGCAGCCTGCGAACGCACGTCGACCACCACGGGTGTCTGTCCTTCCGCGATGGACTGGTTCAATTCGTCCACGGTGATGCGTGCCATGCGCAGCGCCAGCAGCAGGCGTCGGCGCTGCCACCACTTGGCGGCGATATACAGCGCCAGCAGGACCAGCAGCAGCTCGAACGCCACCGCACCGGCACTGGCCAGCGCCGCCAGCACCACATCGATCTGCGCGGCAAAGGCATAGCCGAGCCCGACCGCGAGGCCAGCCCACAGCAGCGAGCCGAGCCCGTCCAGCAGCAGGAACGTGGGCAGGCGCAAGCCCATCGCACCGACCAGTGGCGGCGCCACCGTCGACAGCCCCGGCACGAACTTGGCGATCAGCAGCACGCGTCCGCGCCAGCGCTGGAAACGCAGCTCGGACTGCTTCACGCAGGAATCGGGTGACAGCGAAATGCGGCAGATCGTGCGCATCACCCCGGAGCCGAAGCGCCGGCCTGCCCAGTACCAGGCCAGGTCGCTGATCAGGCAGGCCAGCAACGCGGCCAGTACGACGCCGGCCACCGGCAGCTTGCCGTTCGCCGCCAGCGCACCGGCCACGATCATGGTGGGCACCGCCGGCACCGGTACGCCGGCTTGCTCCACCAGCACATTGACGAACACCAGCAGCAAGCCGTACTGGGCGATCAGGGCAATGATTTCATGGGCCATCGGATCGGTACTCAATGCATGTGACACAACTGCAGGAGCTCATGATTGGGCCAGCCATCGGCTATTGCAAACCCAAAACCGTGCGCCGGCTTTCAGCTTTGACGTTCGCCACCGGTCGCACCTTGGCTCTGGCTTTGCGGCCTGCGTTCAGAGTCCGCCCCGAACCGGATCGGGGGCGGACGGCCGTGCCCACCGTCGCGTTTGCGGCGACACGCCGCGGCGCAATTTTTCGCACGGCCCTATAATCGGCAGGATACGCCGCCTTGAACCCTCCATGACCCCGATGCCAGCCGACGCCAGCCGCCCTGCCGACTTCGCCCATGTGCGCGACCTTGCCGCCGCCGACATGCAGCGGGTCGACGCACTGATCCGCCAACGGCTGTCGTCCGACGTGGTGCTGATCAACCAGATCGCCGACCACATCATCGCCAGCGGCGGCAAGCGGCTGCGCCCGATGCTGCACGTATTGGCTGCCGGTGCCGCCGGTTATCGCGGCGAGCACCACACCAAGCTGGCGGCGATCATCGAGTTCATCCACACCTCCACCCTGCTGCACGACGACGTGGTCGACGAATCCGACCTGCGCCGCGGCCGCAAGACCGCCAACGCGCTGTGGGGCAACGCCGCCAGCGTGCTGGTCGGCGACTTCCTGTATTCGCGCTCGTTCCAGCTGATGGTGGAACTGGACGACATGCGCATCATGCGCATCCTGGCCGACACCACCAACACCATCGCCGAGGGCGAGGTGCTGCAATTGCTCAACATCGGCAATGCCGACGTCAGCGAGGCGGCGTACCTGGCCGTGATCGAGCGCAAGACCGCGGTGCTGTTTGCCGCCGCCACCGAGCTGGGCGGCCTCCTCGGCGGCCTGCCGGAAGCTCAGGTGATCGCCCTGCGCCGCTATGGCATGGAGCTGGGCTACGCGTTCCAGATTGCCGACGACCTGCTCGATTACGTTTCCGATGCCGACACGCTGGGCAAGAACATCGGCGACGACCTGGCCGAAGGCAAGCCGACCCTGCCGTTGATCTATGCGCTGGAAAAGGCCGGCCCGGAGCAGGCGCTGTCATTGCGCCACTCGATCGAACACGGCGGCCTCGACTCGCTCGATCGCATCATCGCCTCGATCCGCGATTCGGGCGCACTGGAGCGCACCCGCGAACGCGCGCTGGCGCACGCCCGGTCCGCCCGCGAAGCGCTGGGCACGCTGCCCGCTTCCAACTATCGCGATGCGCTGGTCACGCTGGCCAACTATTCGGTACAGCGCACGTTCTGACGGCACGCGCCGGCTTCTGCGGCGGCGATGGGCAGCTACGCTCCGAGGCCGACAGGTCCAAACGGGAAACCCATTGTTCAGCCACGGGTGCTGGCAGCATCGCTGCCGATCGGCCAAACTTCGTTCCATGCTCCGTTTCCGCCCCCTCGTCTGGCTACCCTGGCTCGCAGCGATGCTGCCGCTGGGGTCGGCGCATGCCGCCAGCGCCAGTTACCGCTACGACACGGTGCACAGCCAGATCGTTTTCAGCATCAGTCACGATGGTTATTCGCGTCCGTTCGGACGACTGCACATCGCCAAGGGCTGGTTGCGTTTCGATCCGGACGACTGGAGCACGGCCGCCACCGAGCTGGATATCGATCTGGCCGGGGTGGACATGGGCGATGCGGACTGGAACGAGGCCGTGTGCAAGCCGGCCCTGCTCGATTGCACGCGCCACCGCTACGCCCATTTCGTCAGCAGTCAGGTCGAACGCAAGGACGACCATCACGGCGTACTGCACGGGCAGCTGACCTTGCACGGCATCAGCCAGCCGCTGAGCATTCCTTTCACGTTCAACCGTGCCGCCAGGACCATCTACGGACTGCATACGGTCGCCGGCTTCTCGGCTACCGCCATGCTCGATCGCGAGGCCTTCGGCATCACCGCCAACGCCGGCTCGATCGGCCAGCAGGTCAGCGTCTGGCTCGAACTCGAGGCGATCCGCGACGAGCACGCCACGACCACCTCGAAGGAGCAACCATGAATCTGCGCAGCAATGATCGCCAGTGGGGGTCGGTCGCCAAGTTGTTCCACTGGATCATCGCGCTGGC
>DHXA01000126.1:0-2912 GCA_002413455.1 Rhodanobacter sp. UBA5168
CGCAAGTGCAGTTTGGCCAGCTCGTCGTTGGTGAGGTCGAGTACGTCGAACCGTTGCGCGCGGAAGGCATCGGCCAGCGCCTCGCGCTCGCCGCGGTCGGTGATCTGTACGCCCACGAAGATATGGGCCGAGCGCGCATCGCTGATGCGGTAATTGAACTCGGTGATGCTGCGCTTGCCCAGGGTGCCGCAGAAGCGGCGAAAGCTGCCGCGCTCCTCCGGGATGGTCACCGCGAACACCGCCTCGCGCTGTTCGCCCACCTCGGCGCGCTCGGCAACGAAGCGCAGCCGGTCGAAATTCATGTTGGCGCCGGAGACGATGGCCACCAGCGCGCCGCCGCTGTCGCCGTGCGCGGCGACGTACTGCTTCAGCCCGGCCAGCGCCAGCGCGCCGGAGGGCTCCGGCACGCTGCGGGTATCCTGGTAGATGTCGCGGATCGCCGCACAGATCGCGTCGGTATCCACTCGCAGCATCGCGTCCACATGCTGGCGGCACAGCGCGAACGTGAGCGCGCCGACCTGCTTCACCGCGGTGCCGTCGGCGAACAGGCCGACCTCGTCCAGTGCCACGCGCGCACCGCTTTCGAGCGACCGCGCCATCGCGTCGGCATCGGCCGCCTGCACGCCGATCACTTTCACCGCCGGCCGCAGCGCCTTGATGCATGCGGCTACGCCGGCGAGCAGGCCGCCGCCGCCGACCGGCACGAACACCGCGTGCAGCGGGCCCGGGTGCTGGCGCAGGATTTCCAGCGCGATCGTGCCCTGGCCGGCGATCACCGCCGGATCGTCGAACGGATGCACGAAGGTGGCACCGCGCTCCGCCTGCAAGCGCGTTGCTGCGGCTTGTGCGTCGCTGTAGGAATCGCCGGTCAGCACCACCTCCACCATCGCACCACCAAAGCGACGCACCGCATCCACCTTCAGCTGCGGCGCAGTCACCGGCATCACGATGGTGGCGTGGATGCCCAGCTTCGCCGCGGCCAGCGCCACGCCTTGCGCGTGGTTGCCGGCGGACGCGGCGATCACCCCGCGCGCGCGTTGCGTGGCATCCAGTTGCACCATGCAGTTGTAGGCGCCGCGCAGCTTGAACGAGAACACCGGCTGCTGGTCCTCGCGCTTTAGCAGCACGCGCCGGCCGAGTCGTGCGCTGAGCAATGGCGCCAGCTCCAGCGCCGATTCGTGCGCGACATCGTAGACGCGTGCCGCACGGATCCGCGCCAGCAGATCGCCGCCCGCGACCTCGTCGTCGCCCAGCGGCGCGGCGACGGCATTCACGCCGCCAGCGCCGTCGCCGGATGCGCCACCTGCAGCACGTCGACCAGCTTGCGCGTCTGCTGCAGGATCTGCGCGACCCCGGCGTCGTCGCACTGCAGGCTCAGCGTCAGCCGCGAGACGGCGGGGTCATGCGTGGCGGTCACCGTCAGCGTGTCGATGTTGTAGCCGCGTGCGGCGAACAGCCCGGCCACGCGCACCAGCGCGCCGGCCTCGTTCTGCAGCAGGATGGACAGGGTGTGGTTCATGGCGGGTCTTCCGTTGGATGTTGTTCAGAACATGGAGGAGGGAACGGCATCGCTTGCGGCGTGCACCTCGCGCGATGGGATGAAATCGCCGGTGATCATCTGTGCGTAGCTGGCGCCCGGTCCCACCATCGGGTACACGCCGGCATCCGGATCGATCATCACCTCGAGAAACGCCGGGCCGTCGAAGGCGAGAAAATCCGCGATGGTCGCTTCCAGCGCGGCCTTGTCCTGCAGCCGCCGCGCCCAGGCGAAACCGTCCGCCTGCGCGGCCAGCACGAAGTCCTTCCGGTGCAGGCTTTTGTCGGAAGCAGCGAAACGGCCCTTGAAGTACAGCTTCTGCCACTGCCGCACCATGCCGTCGCCGACGTTGTTGAACACCACCACTTTCACCGGCAGGTTGTAGGTGGTGACGGTCTCCAGCTCGCCGATGTTCATGCGGATGCTGGCGTCGCCATCGATGTCGATGACCAGCTTGCCGGGCTGCGCGAACTGCGCGCCGATCGCGGCGGGCAGGCCGAAACCCATCGTGCCCATCGAGCCGGAGGTGAGCCAGTGACGCGGCGCGCGAAAGTCGAAGTACTGCGCCGCCCACATCTGGTGCTGGCCGACGCCGGTGCTGACGATCGCGTGGCCCCGCGTGTGGCGATTGATCGCTTCCAGCACCGCATACGGCTGGATCAGTGCGCTGGTGCGGTCGTAGTTCATCGCATGCATGCGCTTCAGTGCGGCCACGTGCGCATGCCACGCCGCCAGCTGCGGGCGCAGGCCGTGTGCGCGGCCGTAAGTGGTGAGCCGCTCCAGCGCGCGGGTGAGCGGGCCGACGTGATGCCAGTGCACCGGTTTCACCTTGCCGATCTCGGCCGGGTCGATGTCGACCTGGGCGATGAACTTCGCCCGCGGCGCGAACTTGGCCGGCACGCCGGCCACGCGGTCGTCGAAGCGCGCGCCCAGCGTCAGCACGAAGTCGCAATCCTCCACCGCGTAATTCGCGTACGCGGTGCCATGCATGCCGAGCAGGTGCAGCGCCAGCGGATCGGTGGTGTCGAAGCCGCCCAGGCCCATCAACGTGGTAGTCACCGGCAGGCCGAACGTGTCGACGAACGCACGCAGTGCGGTGGCCGCGCCGGCCGCAATCACGCCGCCGCCGGCATAGATCAGCGGGCGCTGTGCCTGCATCAGCGCGGCGAAGAAGCTGGCGCAGTCGGCATCGCTGAGCGCCGATTGCTCCACCGCGCGCAACCGTGCGCGATAGCCGCTCAGCGCCAGCTCGCCGTCGCCCCGGTAGTCGAGTGCCGTGTTCTGCACGTCCTTGGGCACGTCCACCACCACCGGGCCGGGCCGGCCGCTGCGGGCAAGGGTGAACGCGGTGCGCACGGTCGCTTCCAGCTGCGCC
>DHXA01000126.1:3135-5670 GCA_002413455.1 Rhodanobacter sp. UBA5168
GCCTCCTGGAACGCGTCGCTGCCGATCGCCGCGGTACCGACCTGGCCGCAGATCACCACCAGCGGGATCGAGTCGGCCATCGAATCGCGCACCGGCGTGACCATGTTGGTCGCGCCGGGGCCGGAGGTGACCACCACCACGCCGACCTTGCCGGAAGCGCGCGCATAGCCGGCCGCCATGAAACCCGCGCCCTGTTCGTTGGCCGGTACGATCAGCGGCATCGATTCGCTGCCATCGGCACGCGGATGTTCTGCGTTGTAGCGGAACACCGCGTCGTACACGGGCAGGATCGCGCCGCCGGAATAGCCGAACATCACCTCGACGCCTTCGTCGGCGAATACCTGCACGATCGCGTCTGCGCCGCTCATGGCCTGACCGGCAAGCGGGTGTCGACCGGTTTCAGGAGCGATTTTCAGCGGTGGTGCATTCACTGTGGAATCCTTCAATGGTGCGGGGAAACAGGCCCTCTCTCCCAGCGCCGCAGCCGCTGGGAGAGAGGGCTCAAGCCCAGCGATCAGCCGACTTTCTTCAACGGCGCGACAGCAGCGGGCGCGGTGGTCGGCTGCAACCACGGCATCTGTGCCCGCAACTTCGCACCGACCACTTCGATCGGATGGTCGAGATCGGCCTGCTTGAGGCGCTTGTAGTTCGGCAGGCCGGCGGCGTATTCGGCCGTCCAGTTGCGCGCGAAGGTGCCGTCCTGGATGTCGGTGAGCACCTCCTTCATGCGCGCCTTGGTGCCGGCGTCGACAATGCGCGGGCCGCTGACGTAGTCGCCGTACTGCGCCGTCTCGGAGACGAACTGCAGCATCTTGGCCAGGCCGCCCTCGTAGAACAGGTCGACGATCAGCTTCAGCTCGTGCATCACTTCGTAGTAGGCGATTTCCGGCTGGTAGCCGGCTTCCACCAGAGTTTCGAAACCCTTGATCACCAGCTCGCTGGCGCCGCCACACAGCACCGCCTGCTCGCCGAACAGGTCGGTCTCGGTTTCTTCCTTGAAGTCGGTCTTGATGATCATCGCGCGGCCGCCGCCGATGCCGTCGGCATACGCCTTCGTTCTGGCCTCGGCCTGGCCGCTGACGTCCTGGTGCACGGCCCAGATGCACGGCACGCCGCGGCCGCGCTCGTACTCGCTGCGCACCAGCGCGCCGGGGCCCTTCGGTGCAACCAGGATGACGTCGATGTCGGCACGCGGTTCGATCTGCCTGAAGTGCACGTTGAAGCCGTGCGCGAACAGCAGCGCCGCGCCGGGCTTGATGTTCGGCTCGATCGACTCTTTGTACAGCGTCGGCTGCACCATGTCCGGCGTCAGCACGGCGACGAGGTCGGCGCCCTTCACCGCCTCGGCTGGCTCGGCGACGGTGAAGCCGTCGGCTTTCGCCTTGTGCCAGGTCGGCCCGTTCGGGCGCAGGCCGACCACCACGTCGAGGCCGGAGTCGCGCAGGTTCAGCGCGTGCGCGCGGCCCTGGCTGCCGTAGCCGAGCACGGCGATGCGGGATGAGGCGAGGGTGTTGTTGCTGCTCATGCGGTGACTCCCTGGTTGGATTCGGTGTGGATGTGTTTGGGCGTAGAGACGGCTGTTTCGGGATGGGTTGTGGCACCGTCGGAAGCCGAGCCGACCAGCAAGGCATACTTGGCCAGTGCGCCGCGACTGGGCTTCGGTGCGGGCGGTTGCCAGCTGGCGCGGCGCGCGACGAGGTCGGCGTCGGTGGTGATCTCACGGCGGGCCGCGTCGATCACGATGCGGTCGCCTTCGCGCAGCAAGGCGATCGGTCCGCCGCGCGCCGCTTCCGGCGCGATGTGGCCGACCATGAAGCCGTGGGTGGCGCCGGAGAAACGGCCGTCGGTGATCAATGCCACGTCGTCGCCGAGGCCGCGGCCGATCAGCGCGGCGGTGACGCCGAGCATTTCGCGCATGCCGGGGCCGCCGGCCGGGCCCTCGTTGCGGATCACGATGACGTCGCCGGCGTGGATGCGGTCGCCCTGCACCGCGGCGAACGCCTCCTCCTCGCTGTCGAACACGCGGGCGCTGCCTGCGAAGTTGCCGCTCGTGCCGGCCAGCTTGAGGATGCAGCCTTCCGGCGCGAGATTGCCGTACAGGATCGAGTAGCCGCCGCGCGGCTTCAGTGGCGCGCTGACCGGATGCACCACGTCCTGCGCTTCGGCGCGCGGCGCGGCGGCGACTTCGGCGAACAGGGTGCGGCCGGTGACCGTGGGCGCATCCTCCAGCATGCCGGCGGCGATCAGCTCCTGCGCCACGCGCGCGCTGCCGCCGGCGCCGAATAGTTCGACCGCGGTGTAACGCCCGGCCGGCAGCAGGTCGGCGATCACCGGCGTGTGCGCCGAGGCTGGTTCGAAATCCTCCAGCGTCCATGCGACGCCGGCCTCGCGTGCGATCGCCAACAGATGCAGCACCGCGTTGGTGGAGCCGGCGGTGGCGGCGACCATGCGGGCGGCGTTGCGTAGCGACGTGCGCGTGATCAGCTCGCGCGGCGTGCGGTTCTCGCGCAGGCACTCCATCACCAGCTCGCCGCA
>DHXA01000126.1:5917-6322 GCA_002413455.1 Rhodanobacter sp. UBA5168
CGGCGACAGGCCCAGCGTCGACAGCACCATCGCCATCGTGTTGGCGGTGAACTGGCCGCCGCAGGCACCGGCACCGGGGCAGGCGTCGCGTTCGACCGAGGCCAGTTCGGCGTCGCTGATCCGGCCCGCGCCGTGCGCGCCGACCGCCTCGAACACCTGCTGGATGGTGATCGGATGGTTGTCGTGGGTGCCGTGCGCGATGCTGCCGCCATAAAGCGCAACCGCGGGAATATCCAGCCGCGCCATCGCCATCGCTGCGGCCGGGATGGTCTTGTCGCAGCCGCACAGCACCACCATGGCATCGAGGCAGTGACCGTCCACCGCCAGCTCGATCGAGTCGGTGATCACCTCGCGGCTGATCAGCGAGGCGCGCATGCCCGGCGTGCCCATCGCGATGCCGTCGGT
>DHXA01000107.1:0-2233 GCA_002413455.1 Rhodanobacter sp. UBA5168
ACCGTGTACGCCGCGCTGGGCAGCGAAGTGACCGTGGTCGAGTTCATGGACCAGCTGATCCCCGGCGCCGACGCCGACCTGATCAAGCCGCTGGCGCAAAGGATCGGCAAGCGGTTCAAGGGCATCCACCTCAAGACCAAGGTGGTCGAGGCGAAGGCCACGAAGAAGGGCATCGAGGTCAGCTACGAAGGCGACAGCATTCCCGCGACCACGCTGTTCGACCGGGTGCTGGTTTCCGTGGGCCGCTCGCCGAACGGCGGCAAGATCGGCGCCGACAAGGCCGGCGTCACGGTAACCGATCGCGGCTTCATCGATGTCGACAGCCAGATGCGCACCAACGTGCCGCATATCTTCGCGATCGGCGATCTGGTCGGCCAGCCGATGCTGGCGCACAAGGCCACCCACGAGGCGAAGGTCGCCGCGGAAGTCGTCGCCGGCCACAAGAGCCACTTCGACGCGCGGGTGATCCCGTCGGTCGCCTATACCGATCCGGAAATCGCCTGGGTCGGCGTGACCGAGCGCGAGGCGAAGGAGAAGGGCCTGAAGATCGGCGTGGGCAAGTTCCCGTGGGCGGCCAGCGGTCGCGCCATGGGCATCGATCGTACCGAGGGCTTCACCAAGCTGCTGTTCGACGAGGCAACCCATCGGGTCGTCGGCGGTGGCATCGTCGGCGTGCACGCCGGCGACCTGATCTCCGAGATCGCGCTGGCGATCGAGATGGGCAGCGAGGCAGCCGACATCGGCCTCACCATCCATCCGCATCCCACCTTGAGCGAATCGGTCGGCATGGCGGCCGAGGTGTACGAAGGCACGATCACCGATCTGTACATGCCGAAGAAAAAATAGACGGCACGAGAAGGATCAGCAAGAAAAGCCCGGACTTTGTCCGGGCTTTTTCATGCCGGCTTTCTGGATGGCGCGTGGGCGGGAGCGCGTGGTGCTCAGCTCTTGCCGCTGCCTGGTTTGTCCGGCGGCATCTGCTTCAATTGCGATTCGACCTGCTGCAGATGCGATTGTGTTTCGGTCGACGTGATGATCATCTGGCGCAGCACCGACAGGAATTCGATGGGATCGACCTCGCGCCCCAGATCGATCCGCGTGCGCAGCGTCGCCATCCGCGGTGCGTCGAGAAACAGCGTGCTGTCCTGGGTCATCCAGCTCGCGGCATCGCGCTGCTTGCTGTAGGCGGCCGAATACCGGTTCAGGGCAGCGCTGTCCATCCAGGTGGCGGACTGGTTGGCCACGGCGACGTCCCACGCCTGGTTGGAGAAGATCGGCCAGTCCAGGCTGAGGTTGAACTGGTCCTTGAGCGCCTGGATATGCTGGTTGATCGCGGCATCGGCCTTGCCGCCGCGGAGGTCCTTCGCGATGGTGTCATCGAGCTCCTGCAGTGAGACAAGGCGTTGCTGGTTTCTCAGGTAGGAGTTGCGCACGCCGTCCAGGTTTGCCTGCAGTTCCGCTTCGATCTGCTGGCTGGCGATCTCGGCGGCATGCGTGTGATGAGCGTGCTCGATCCACGCCTCCAGTCCCAGCGCGGTGAGGATGCTGAGCACGATCATCAGGTAGTGTTTGGCGAAATCCTTGAAGCCGCGCATGGGCAGTTTCGGTATTTCGAAATGCATGGAGTCGTTCCGGGCAGTGGATTTGCGAACGCGGAGCTTACCCGATCCCGATTCCTGCGAGGTCGCCGGCGGCTTGACCAGGCCGTCACGCCCGTCCGGCTATTCATGGTCGTCATCGAGACGGAGAAAGCCATGAACAAATCATTGGTTCTAATGGTTTCACTTGCCCTGGCCGTGCCTGCGCTCACCACGGCTCCGGTGCAGGCACAGGGACGTCATCATCGTGTGGTCTGCGAGGACGTGCAGGTCAAGCACAACGGCTCAAAGGATGATCACCGCATCATCGGCACCGGCCTTGGCGCAGTCGCGGGTGGGTTGCTGGGCCATCAGGTGGGCGGCGGCAAGGGGAAGACCCTGGCCACGGTAGGCGGTGCGGTAGCCGGCGGTTATGTCGGCAATCGCGTGCAGAAAAATGCGCAGGATCGCAAGACCTACTACGCCACCGAACGCCGTTGCCACGACGTCTACGATTGATCGATCCGGTCGGATGCATGCTTCGATGTATGGATGACGCAGTCGGTTCGCCGTACGCTGCGTCATTCCTCCGTCGATGAATCCGGGCCCACCCGATGACCCTGAAGATATGCCTCGCCGGCGCCACCGGCTGGGCC
>DHXA01000107.1:2330-72532 GCA_002413455.1 Rhodanobacter sp. UBA5168
TGTATAAGAGACAGGCCGTACGCTGCGTCATTCCTCCGTCGATGAATCCGGGCCCACCCGATGACCCTGAAGATATGCCTCGCCGGCGCCACCGGCTGGGCCGGCTCCGAACTGGCCCGCGGCATCGCCGCCGCCGCTGATCTCAACCTGGTTGCCGCGGTGGCGCGGCGGCACGCCGGGCAGAAACTCGGCGATGTGCTGGGCGAGAGCCAGCTCGATGCACCGATCTTCGCCAGCGCGGCCGAAGCGCTGGCGCAGCCTTGCGACGTATTCATGGAGTACACCAAGCCGGACAGCGCGAAGGCGAACGTCCTTGCCGCGCTGGAGCACGGCGCGCATGTGGTGGTGGGCACGTCGGGCCTCACCGATGCGGACTATGCGCAGATCGATGCCGTCGCGCGCGAACGCCAGCGCGGCGTGCTGGCATGCGGCAACTTTGCGCTGACTGCGGTGCTGCTGATCAAGTTTGCCGAGATGGCCGCGAAGCTCATCCCGCAGTGGGAGATCATCGACTACGCCAGCGCGGGCAAACCGGACGCGCCCAGCGGCACGGTGCGCGAACTGGCCACGCGGCTGGGCGAGGTGCGCCAGCCACAACTGGAGGTGCCGCTGGAGCAGACCATCGGCATGCGTGAGACGCGCGGCGGCACGCTGGCCGGCAGCCAGATACATGCGGTGCGTCTGCCGGGTTTCGTGATCGGCGTCGAGGCGATCTTCGGCATGCCGGAGCAGACGTTGACTCTGCGCCACAACGCGGGCAGCAGTGCGAAGCCTTATGTGGATGGTGCGCTGCTGGCGATCCGCAAGGTATCCGGCTTGGTCGGCCTGCATCGGGGACTGGATGTGGTGCTGGATTTGTAAACGCGGGGCGGATCTTCGCTCAGCTCGATGTTTTCCGGTGTCCATGCCGCTGCCATTGTCCCAGCAGCCAGGACACGCCGAGGCAGCCGGCAAGCGCCAGCAGCCAGCGACTTGCCGGCGCTTGCGGCGCGGGCAGGATCGCGCTGAAGGACGGCAGCCATTCGCTGCCGTAAATGGCGGTAACGGCTGCCGCGGCAATCACCAGCACGATGGCGAGCGCAGTCATCAGCGCGAATTCGAAACGCAGAGTGGGTGCGGGCGCAGCAGCGATGCGGGCGGCCACGCGTGTTGCGAAATCGGCCGGCAAACCGTCCGGCAACGGCTCGCGCAAGGCGCGCGCAAGCAGGCGATAGCGCCGGCCGCGCGCATCGTCGCCGGCGGGATCGAGATGCAGGCGTTCGCGCCGCATCGCGCGTTCCTGCGCCAGCCACTCGCGTTCGTGGCCCGCGTCGTCGAAAGGAGGGATGTCGTCAATGTGCTGATTCATGCCGCAACTCCTGTCCGCGTTTCGAGCACGCCGCGCAGGCGCAGTCGTGAGCGGAACAAGTGGCTCTTGATGGTACCGCTGGCCAGCCCGGTGATCCGGGCGATTTCCGGGATCGAGGTTTCCTCGAGGTAATACAGCGTCAGCAGGGTGCGTTGCAACGGCGGCAGCGATTCGATCGCCGCGTGCAGCTGCTGCGCCGTTTCCTCATCCGCGCAGGCCACTTCCAGATCGAAGCCGTCGCCGATGTTTTCCACCAGCGCGTCGCCGTCGTCGCCGTGCTCGACCAGCGGGACGCGCTTGTGCTGCAGATGGCGCAACGCGATGGTGTACGCCACGCGCCCGATCCACGATTTCAGCGCGCTCTCGTAACGGTACTGATGCAGGCACTGGTGCACGCGCAGGAAGGTGTCCTGGCATAGCTCGCGTGCGTCCTCGGGATTGCGCGCCATGCGCTGGATGATGTGCCAGCACAGCCCCTGGTACTCGCGGATCAGGCGCTCGAACGCACCCGGCCGATTGGCCAGCACGGCGTCGACCAGTTCGCGGTCCGGGCTGCTGCGGATGTCATCCATGGCGCAAGGGATACGCGCAACCCAGGAACGGTTGCAAGCGCTTCGTTGCAACCGTTCCCGGGCTGCCGGTATCCAAGGTCTCGAACGTCCATCCACAGCAGTCATCAAGGAACGCCGCCATGAATTTCGAAATACTGATTCCGATCACCCTGTTCATCTGCATCGTCTATGCGATCAAGGTCGTGGTGGACGCCCGGGTGCGCCAGCACATGGTGAACGCAGGCGGTTCGGCGGAGCTGGTCAATTCGGTCTTGCGCGACGAGGAACTGCGCCGGCGTCACTCCTCCTTGCGCTGGGGCATCGTGCTGCTGTCCGTGGCACTTGGCTTCGGCTTGATCCAGGGGTTCGGCTGGCAGGAAGTCACGCCCGGCCTGATCGCCGTACTGGCGGGCGCCACCGGCCTGGGCAACCTGGTGTTCTTCGCGATCTCGCGACGAATCGGCTAAAGCGGGTTTCATAGGCGTTGGTTGCATTCGCTGGTGCCGCGCTTCGGTCGCGAGCGCGGGTCGTGATCGGACAGGCCGTCATCGGCTAGGCTGCGTGCATTGCCATCGAAGAGCTGCCATGACCATGCATGCCCACGGTACGTTCGAAGTGAAGATGACCCCGCAGCCGGCGCAGGAAAGCATCGGCGATCCCGGCATCGGCCGGATGGCGCTGGACAAGCAGTTTCACGGTGATCTCGAGGCGACCGGCAAGGGCCAGATGCTGGCCGCCGGCACCGAGGTGCCGGACTCGGCCGGTTATGTCGCGCTGGAGCGGGTCAGCGGCATCCTGCATGGTCGCCGCGGCACGTTCGCGTTGCAGCATAGCGGCACGATGACGCGCGGCGCGCCGCAGCTTGGCATCACGGTAGTGCCCGATTCGGGCACCGGCGAATTGCTGGGGTTGGCGGGAACGCTGTCGATCACGATGGCTGACGGCCAGCATGGCTACGACCTGGAATACACGCTGCCCTGACGCGCCTTGGGTGTCAGCCTGTGGCATGGGAGTGGCGGACGTGGATGCCGGCGTGGGGCATGACGATTCACACGGTTTTCCGCCCTGG
Organism: Rhodanobacter sp. UBA5168; assembly: GCA_002413455.1. Classification (GTDB taxonomy): domain Bacteria; phylum Pseudomonadota; class Gammaproteobacteria; order Xanthomonadales; family Rhodanobacteraceae; genus Rhodanobacter. The sequence goes on from DHXA01000107.1 coordinate 5,299, forward strand.
CAGGCGACGATGATGCTGGTGCGTCCATCCAAGTGGTGACGGATCGCGCGATGAAGGCACCCGATCAGAAGGACACCGATGAAATTTTTGGCGTGTACCGCTGGGTTGATATCGGCGATCCAGGTCCTGCCGGTATGCGGGTGGCTGGGCGTACCCGGAGTGCCGGCCTTCGGCGCGGCCATGATCGTCTGATGCGCTGCCATCCTGCCTGCCTGTATCGCCATGCGTGGGTCTTGCTGGCCGTCATCGCTCTTTTTCTCGCCGTGTGTTCGACGCCGGCATTCGCGCAGTGGCTGAGGCGTGGTCTGACCCGTCCGTACCAGGCTCAGGTGGCCGCGAAATATCCCGGGGCCGATGCCATCGTGGTGCTGGGCGGTGGCTGGATGCGGGATACCGAAGACGTTCTGGACAACCCGTCAGCCAACGACCCGCATAGCCGGCTGGGTTTTGGGCGCCTGCTGTACGCGGCGGGGCGGGCGCCGATGATTCTGCTTTCGGGCGGCGATGGCGAGGCGGAACGCATGGCTGCCAGCCTTGTCCTGCAAGATGTGCCCCAGGCGCATCTGTTGATCGAAAACCGCAGTCGCGATACTCACGAAAACGCGCTCTATTCCGCAGAAATCCTCCATCGCATTGGCGCCCACCGCATCTTGCTGGTCACCTCGACGATTCACATGGGCCGGGCCGCGGCAAGTTTCAGAAAACAGGGCGTGGAGGTCATTCCGGCTCCGGCCATGCCGATGCCACTGCGCGATTGGCCAGTCAGCTTCTGGCACGCCCGTAGAATCGCGCTCTTCCGAAGCGGCAACTACCTGCACGAATATTTCGGCCGATGGATCTACCGCTTGCGCGGATGGTCATGACTCCGGAAGCGAGAAAAGATCGGTCTGGGCCTGATAACTGTCCTGCTCGACGAAGCCGGCCAGGCCCACGCCGACCAGACGATAGCGACTGTCGACGGGGCGCTCGATCCGCTCGCGCAAGGTGCAGGCGATGTCGGCCAGTTCAGCGGCCGAACGGGGCCGCTGTGGCGGGGTGAGGCTGCGCGTCAGCGTGTGGAAGTCCGAGGTCTTCAACTTCAGCGCCACGGTGCGTGCGACACGACCCGGCTCGCGTTGGCTTCCGGCCCAGGCTTTCTCGGCAAGCCGCCGGATGTGCGGTTCGAGTTCGTCCAGCAGCAGGTCGTGCTCGAAGGTGTCCTCGGCGGAAATCTGCAGGGTCGGCCGTTCCGGCTGCACAGCGTGCTCGTCGATGCCACGTGCCAGCTCGTGCAGGCGCCGGCCCCAGCGGCCGAAGCGCTGCTCCAGTTCCGCCAACGCAAACATGCGCAGCTCGCCCACGGTGGCGATGCCAAGCACCGCCAGCTTCGCCTCCATCACCTTGCCCACGCCGGGCAGCCGGCCGACCGGCAGCGGCGTGAGGAACGCCTCGACCTGGTGCGGCCGGATCACGTACTGACCGTCGGGCTTGTTCCAGTCGGAGGCGATCTTGGCCAGGAACTTGTTCGGCGCGATCCCGGCCGAGGCGGTGAGCCGGGCCTCCTCGCGGATCGCGGCGCGGATCGCCTCGGCAGTGGCGGTGGCCGAGGGCAGGCCGGTCTTTGTCGCGGTGACGTCGAGATAGGCCTCGTCCAGCGACAGCGGCTCGATCAGGTCGGTATGCCGCGCGAAGATTTCGCGGATCTGGCGTGACACCGCCTTGTAGCGCACGAAATCCGGCGGCACGAAAACCAGCTGCGGACACAAGCGCTCGGCGCGGATCGCCGGCATCGCCGAACGCACGCCGAACACGCGCGCTTCGTAGCTTGCCGCGCACACCACCGAGCGCGCACCGCGCCACGCCACCGCCACCGGTTTGCCGCGCAGTGACGGGTCGTCGCGCTGCTCCACCGACGCGTAGAACGCGTCCATGTCGACGTGGAGAATCTTGCGTGGGATGGAGGACAAGCGCGGTGCCGGGCGGATGGGAGCCTGGCCATTCTAGCGATCACAAGGCGTTGTGCCGAAAGCGGCCTTCACGCGCACTAACCGGTACGCCTCGTAACGTCCGTCGGAACGGATCGGGCCCGTTCGGCTTGGCGTCGACGGCATGACAGGACGGTGATTAGGATGCTGGCGAGTGAAATTGGGCAGCAGGAGAGTTTGGCGTGGCGGGCGATGGTCGTGGCGACCGGGCGCGCGTTCGAGGCCTTCGTCGGCGCGCGGGGCTTCCCCTGCCTGGGTGCCAAGGCATCGCAGGCGCAGCGCAATCTGCAATGCCTTTACGTGCGCGACATTGCCAGCGCCCGCGATGATCGCCGCATCACCACGCGCTTGCAGGATTTCGCCGCGCGACAGGGTGAGCACAGCCTGTTCGTCAGCCTCGCGGTGCTGTTTCCCTGCTCGGCGCACCTGTCCGAGCGCGATTTCGAGGCGGCCTTGTGGCAGCGCCTGCGCGCGATCCACGCCATCGATCGCACCCGCCACGACTGGGACGACAGCGTCAGCGACGATCCGGCCTCGGCGAACTTCAGCATGAGTGTCGGTGGCAAGGCGTTTTATGTGGTGGGTCTGCACCCCGATGCCAGCCGGCGCGCGCGCCGCTTTCGCTGCCCGGTGCTGGTGTTCAACCTGCATAGCCAGTTCGAGCGGCTGCGCGCCGATGGACGTTACGAGAAGCTGCGCCAGGCGATCGTCCAGCGTGACATCGCCTATGCCGGCTCGGCCAACCCGATGCTCGCGGCGCACGGCAAGAGCCCGGAGGCACGCCAATACAGCGGGCGTCAGGTCGGCGCGGACTGGGTGTGCCCGTTCCGTGCGATGGACAGGAGCGAGCGCCGATGATCCGGGTCATTGCCCCGCGCAGCGGCGTGGCGTTCGAGTTGAAGCGCGGCGAATCCCTGAAGGTGATCGATCCGCAAGGCGAGCAGGTGGCCGATCTGGTCGCGTTCAACCGGCACGACGCCAGCGAGGCGATCTCCTCCGGGCGCAGCATCGACTACGCCAGCAAGATCTATCTGACCACCGGCGACCCGATCTATTCGAACCGCAGCAGCGTATTGCTGCGCATCGTCGAGGACACCGTCGGCCGCCATGATTTTCTGCTGTCGCCGTGTTCGGCGGAGATGTTCCGCATCATCTACGGCGACGCCGTGCCGCATCGCGGCTGCTTCGGCAACCTTGCGGCGGCGCTCGCGCCGCACGGCATCGCGCCGGACGCGATCCCCACCGCGTTCAACGTGTTCATGAACGTGCCGGTGGATGCGGCGACCGGCGCCATCCGCGTGGAGCCGCCGCTGAGCCGGGCTGGCGACTACATCGTGTTCGAGGCGCAGATGGATTTGCTGATCGGGCTCACCGCATGTTCGGCCGGGCAGTCGAACAATTTCACTTACAAGCCGATCCACTACGAGGTGAGCGGGCATGAATGAGCGAATCGCCCGCGCGCCGGGTGTCGGACGGTTGCCATCGGTCGTTGCGCCACAGCCGGGCACGATCGAGCGAATTCCCAAATGGCTCAACCTGGTGCCGATGGTGCTGCAGTGGTGCTGGCTGGGGCTGCGCCATGGCAGCCTCACGCTGCCCTCGGCGGTCAATCCGCAGATCACCGCCGGTGGCCTGGTGGGCGATACCAAATCGGAATATTTCGCCGGCATGGGTGCGCATGCGCGCTCCAGGGTGGCGCCCTACGCGGTGCTGCGGGTCGAGGGCGACGACGTGCTGGCGGCCGCACTGTCTGCCATGGATGAGGCCGGCCTGGCGTTTCCGGTCGTGGCCAAGCCGGATCTGGGCTGGTGCGGTTTCGGCGTGCGTCGGCTCGATGATGCGCCGGAGCTGGCCGACTATCTGCGGCACTATCCCGCTGGCGAATCGCTGATGTTGCAACGCTACCTCGACGAACCGGGCGAAGCGGGCATCTTCTACGTGCGTCATCCGGATCAGCCGCGCGGCTGGCTGCTGGGCATCCTGCTGCGCCACTACCCCCAGGTGATCGGCGATGGCGTGCGCAGCGTGGCGCAGTTGATCGAGGCGGACGTGCGCCTGCATCGCGCCATGCGCAACCAGCGCGAGCACGAATGTCGCCACGATCCCGACGAGGTGCCGGCACCCGGCGATAGCGTGCGGCTGTCGCTGATCGGTTCGACCCGGGTCGGCGGCCGTTACGAGGACGGCTCCGCGCTCGCCAGCGAGGTGCTGCTGGCCGCCATCGAGGCGATCGCGCGCGACATGCCGCAATTCCACGCCGGCCGTTTCGACGTGCGTTACCGCACCTTGCAGGATCTGCGCCGCGGCCACTTCACCATCATGGAGGTGAACGGTGCCGGCTCCGAGGCGGTGCATGCGTGGGACCCGAAATATTCGGTGTGGCAGGTGTACCGCATGGTGTTCGCCAAGCAGCGTCTGCTGTTCGCGCTGGGGGCCGCCAACCGTGCGCGCGGGCATCGGCCGATCGGCATGCTGGCGCTGGCGCGGCATCACCTGCGCCAGCAGCGATTGATACGTCGCTACCCGCCGTCGAACTGAGCGCGGCGGTTGCGCCGGCGCAAGCGGATCTCGAATGCCGCGAGCGCGGCGCTGGCCAGCACGAACGGCAGCAGGCTGTAGGTCAGCCGGTAGCACATCATCGCCACCAGCAGATCCGCCCGTGCCTGCGCCGGAAACGCCGCCAGCATGATCGTCTCGAACACGCCCAGGCCGCCGGGCGAATGGCTGACGATGCCGGCCAACACGGCACCGACATAGATCGGCAGGAAATCCACGAACGGTGGCGCGATATCGGCCGGCAGCAGCACGTACAGCGCGCTGATCGCGGCCATCATCTCGACGCCACCGACCAGCATCTGCATGGCCGTGATGCCCGCGCCCGGAAACGCCAGCGTCCAGCGCCCCAGTGTGAGCGTGCGCGGGCGGTGCCCAAGCCAGATCAACAAGGCAGCCAGCAGCGCCAGCAGCAGCCCGCCTGGCAGCCGCCCCCAGCCGTGCGTGATCGCCGGTTGCCAGCACAGCGCGCCGGTGATCACCACCGCAAAGCCCAGCCCCACGCCGAGCCCGGCCAGGCCCACGATGCGGGCGATGTCGCCGGCGCCCACGCCGGCCGACGCATAGATGCGATAGCGCAATGCCGTGCCGGTGATCGCATGGAAGCCGAGCGTATTTGAAATGCCTTGGGTGACCGCGCCGGCGAACGCGGCCAGCCCGGCGGATACGCGCTCGCGTACCACCACGCGTGCCGCCAGCACGTCGAACATCGCCAGCATCGCAAGACTCACCGCGGCGGCCGCGATGGAGTACGCGACGCGACGGGCCGGCACGCGCGACCAGGCAGCCGCCACGTCGCGCCAGGCGATGTGGCCCAGGTAGCGATGAAGAAGCCACAGCGCGGCGCCGAACACAGCCAGCGACGCGCCCCACGACAACCGGCGCAGCCAGCGCGACGACGTTGCAACCGGCGAGGTGGAGGCGGGCTGGCCGGGAACGGGCGACATCTCAGGGCGCACTCGCCAGTGCCTTCGGAGACTCGCGGCGAGCGCGGGCGCGGGCGAGGCGCGCGGCCACATCCTGCGCGATCCGCTCGGCCGCTGCCGGATGCCCTGCCAGATGCAGGAACGGCTCGATCAGCTCCAACTCCATGATCAGGAAGCGCCCCTTGCTGACGACGCCGTCGACGCGCACGTAGGCGTGGTCGCCATGGCCGATGGCGGCCACGGCAGCCAGCGCGCGTTCGGCGGCGGCAAGGGTCGCGTCGTCGGGCCGGGCCGGCTCGGCGCTGCCGCCATGCTCGCCTTGCACGCGATAGTCGCCGGCAGCGGGCCGCTTGATCACGGCGTGACTGAATTCGCCGGCGAAATACAACAGCGACCATTCGCCGGCGCTGACGACCTCCGGCACGAACGGCTGCACCAGATAATCGTAGTCGCGCGGCAGCTGCGTCACCGCCCGGGCGAACGCCGCGTCGCCAGCGGTGCCGCGCAACGTTTGCCAGGCGCCGCCGCTGATGGTCGGCTTGATCACCACCTGTTGCGCCGGCATTGCCGCCAGCACGTCGGGCAACTCGGCCGCGCAGACCAGCCGGGTCGGGATGATCGCAACATCATGCCGGGCCAGTTCGAGCAGGTAGCGCTTGTCGCTGTTCCAGCGCAGCAGGGCGCTGTCGTTGATGGTGGGCACGCCCAGCCGATCGAGCCGGTCCAGCCACTCAAGGAACGCTGCGTGGTGCTTGAAGTAATCCCAGATGGTGCGGATCAGCACCGCATCGAACGTCGGCCAGTCCACCGTGGGGTCGTTCCACACGCAAACGATGGGCTGGATGCCGAGGCGCTCCAGCGAGGTGGCCAGATAGGCATCGTCCGGCTGGATCGCCGGGTGATCGGCGGAGGTGGCGAGGGCGAGCCGGTGCGCGGCAGTGTGGACAGACATGGCGACATCTCCCGTAACCGGAAAGGGCGCCCTTGGACGGAGTCGCCTGCCGAGCGTGGCGGACATCGATCCGCTGCAGCACCCCTCGGTGGCGATGACGTCGCGGCGTTTCCGCAGCGCCATGAACCGGCAACGCGTGTCGCGATGCCGGCGACAGTGTTCCGAGGCCGTCGGCGCTTGTCAATTTGCCGGGCGGCGGCGGGCCAATGCCAACCCGCGCAACCGGCTGTGCCACACGGGACTGGTCGAACCGGTACGGACAATGGCAAGGTAGCCGCCATGCTGACCGAACCCGCCAATGCCTATGCCCGTCGCCTGAACACCTGGGACGCCGCGATGATCGTCATCGGCGGCGTCATCGGTGCAGGCATCTTCATCACACCGGCAACGGTAGCGCAGAACACGTCGTCCGGCATGCAGGTGCTGATCCTGTGGGCGATCGGCGGCCTGCTTACCCTGGCCGGCGTGCTGTGTTACGCCGAGCTCGGCGCACGGCGACCACAGGCCGGTGGCATTTACGTGTACCTGCGCGAGGCGTTCGGTCTGCTGCCGGCGTTCCTGTTCGGCTGGACCATGGCGCTGATCAACTATCCCGGCAGCGTGGCGGCGGTGGTGACCAAGTTCGCCGTCTATTTCTGCCGGGCGCTGGGCGTGAGCCGGCTCTACGAACTGCCGGTCGCGGTCGGTGCGATCGTGTTCATCGTGGGCATCAACCTGTTCGGCATCCGTGCCGGTGCCTGGATGCAGAACATCTTCACCGTGCTGAAGGTGATGGCGATCGCCTTGCTGGTGGTGGCCGGCATGATGCTGGCGCATGGCCACCTGGGGCTGGTGCTGGCGGTGGACACCACGCGGCCGGTGTCCTCGTGGGCCTTTGCCGGCGCCTTGCTGCCGGTGCTGTTCGCCTATGGCGGCTTCCACTACCTCAACGATCTGGCCGGTGAAGTGCGCAACCCGCAGCGCACCCTGCCGCGTGCGCTGGGCATGGGCATGGTCGGCGTGGTGGTCTGCTACGTGCTGGTCAACTTCGCGTACCTGGCCGGGCTCGGCCATGCCGGTCTGGCGACCAGCATTGCGCCGGCGGCGGACCTGATGCAGAAGCTGTTCGGCGCGCACGGCGCCACCGTGATCGAGGTCGGCATTGCCTGTTCCACCTTCGGCTACTGCAGCATCGCGATCGCCGGCGGTGCCCGCGTGCTGCAGACGATGGGCGCGGACGGCGTGTTCTTCCGCGCCACCGGGCGCGTCGATCCACGCACACGCGCGCCGCAGATCGCGCTGGCGGTGCTCGGCTTGTGGGCGATCGTGCTGACCGTGTCGGGCAGCTTCAACCAGCTGCTCAACTACACCACGGTGGGCGAATGGCTGGGCCATGTGTTCGGCATCGGCACGCTGTTCTGGTACCGCAAGCATTTCATCGACGATCCGGCGCCGTACCGGGTGCCGTTCTATCCGCTGCTGCCGCTGATCTTCGTGATCACCGTGTTCGGCGTGATCGTGGCCAGCGCCATCCACGCGCCGGGCGATGCCGGCATGAGCCTGCTGATCATCGCGCTGGGTGTGCCGGTGTATTACGGCTGGCAGTGGTGGTCGCGCCGGCGTTCCTGATTCTGTCCACAGGGGACTTCCTTCGGTCGTGGGAGCGGCTTCAGCCGCGATGCTCTGACTCGATGATTCTACAAAGGCATCGCGACTGAGGCCGCTCCTGCAATGCCATCTCGTCATTCCGGCGCAGGCCGGAGTAGCTTCACAACAGCGGAGCTGGTAATCGCACTTCGCGCCCTTCCAGTCCAACGCAGACGCCAATCTCTGCACGTTGCACTTCACACCACCGCCGCATAATGCCCGGGCATCTCATCGCGAGGCCTGTTGCGCATGAATCGTCGACTATCGATCTGGCTGTACCTGTGCTGCCTGAGCGCCTGTCATGCGGCGAGCCTCCCCGCCGTCGCAAATCTCGCCAGCCTCGATCCCATCGCGCACGTGGCACTCGACCAGGTCCAGCGCACGGGCATCGTCGAACACGCCGCCGACGGTGTGGCGCAACAGCGCTATGCCTTCCAGCCCGCGGCACACCCGCAAATCGTGTTGACTCCTGCCCACGGCATGTGGAACTGGTCGAAGCAGGGCGAACTGCGTCTGCGGGTGCAGAACGCGATGGCATGGGCGGTGACGCTGACCGTCGATATCGACGATGCCGCCGGCCAGCATCTGCAGGCGACCGTGGGCGTGCCGGCCGGGCCGGCGCAGACGCTGGTGATTCAGCTGCACGCAACGTCGCCGCGCGGCGAGGGCATGCAGGTGGGGCCGCCGATGCCGTTCGACGACCGCGGTCAGTCGATCCTGCTGGCGACCTCGGTGCAGGGCGCGCTGGATCTGCACAAGGTCAGCACCATCCGCCTCGGCGTGCCCGCGCCGCAGGCCGTGCAGACGCTGCTGTTCGGTCGCCTCGACACCGCGCCGGGCGACGCCACGCTGCACGATGCCTATGCCGGCATCGTCGACCGCTACGGACAATTCGCGCGTGGTCAGTGGCCAGAGAAGATCGATTCCGATGCCGCGTTGCGCATGGCCGGGAAGGCGCCCGTAACTGGAACGCCGGCCAGCGGGCTGGATGCCTACGGTGGACGTCCGGACGTCCATGGCTTGAGCAAGACCGGCTGGTTCCACGCGCAGAAAACCGCCGGCCGCTGGCGACTGGTAACGCCCGACGGCCACGCGTTCTTCTCGCTTGGCGTCAACGCGCTGATTACCGACGGCGGCCGCAGCTATGTCGAGGGCCGCGAGTTCATGTTCCGTGACCTGCCGCCGACCAGCGGCGAGTGGGCGGCGTTCTACGGCAGCGGCGACAACCGCAACAAGGATCAGGGCGCCAGCCAGGGCATCGGCTACAACCATGGCCGCTGGTTCGATTTCTACGCGGCCAACCTGTATCGCATCGACGGCAGGAACTGGCTGGATGCATGGCGCGCACGCACGCTGGATCGCCTGCGGACCTGGGGCTTCAACACCATCGGCAACTGGAGCGACGACGCACTGGGTCGCGCGCATCGGCTGCCGTACACACGCTCGATCAACATCGCCGGCGACTACGCGAATGTCTCCAGTGGCTACGACTACTGGGGCCGCATGCCCGATCCGTTCGATCCGCGCTTTGTGCAAGCGACGGAAGCGGCGGTGATCAAAGCGAGCGCCGGCGTGCGCAACGATCCCTACCTGCTCGGCTATTTCGCCGACAACGAACTGGCCTGGGCCGGCGGCGGCCCGCAAGGCCGCTGGGGACTGGCTCTCGGCACGCTGGCCGGCGACGCGAAGAGTCCGGCCAAGCAGGCGTTCATCGCGATGCTGCGCAAGAAATACGTGGCGCCGGAAACGCTGTCCGCCGCGTGGGGTATCGCACTGGGCTCATGGGATGCATTGAACGTCACCGGCTTCGCCGCGCCCGCGCCAAACGAGGCTCATCCGGCGATTGCCGCCGATTACAGCGCGTGGCTGCGCCGCTACGCCGATACCTATTTCCGCACCGTGGCCGAGGCGATCCGCCGCCACGATCCTCACCACCTGTTCCTCGGCGGCCGCTTCGCGGTCAACACGCCCGAAGCCGTCGCCGCCTGCGCGCAGTACTGCGACGTGGTCAGCTTCAACGTCTACGCCGACCTGCCGCAGCACGGCTTCGATGCCGCCGCGATGCACGTGCTCGACAAGCCGGTACTGATCAGCGAGTTCCACTTCGGTTCCGACGACCGCGGTCCGTTCGGCAAGGGCGTGGTGTCGGTATGGAACGAGCAGCAGCGCGGTGAGGCGTATGCGCGCTTCATCGCCGCTGCCGTTGCTGATCCGAACATCGTTGGTGCGCACTGGTTCCAGTACACCGATCAGCCGGTGACCGGCCGCCTGCTCGATGGCGAGAACAGCCATATCGGGCTGGTGGGGATTACGGATATTCCGTTTGGTTTTGTTGATGCGTTGCGTAGGGCGAACCTGCACACGCAAAGATGATGAGATTGGGCAGGTTATTTGAGGTGATTATTATTAACTATCGTTAGAATATGTCAGCACTAACTGCTTCAGCTTGATGATTTTTAAGCCAATACGATGGTTGCCAATAACTGTAATCTCAGCATCCACTTCAACAGTAATTGTTTTGTCCACGGTTCCAGGGGACCCAATTTTCATGATGGATTGTCTAATAATCGCGGCAGGCGAATTTTCAACGTCGTCCGGCGCGATAGGAAAACCAATATTTTGGCATTTATCGGGGAAGATTAATGTGCTGTGCACGCCATCGCTCAAAATTCTTCCTTGGAAGGACACACTTTCTCCAGTTGACTGATCGCCATCATGTTTTGCTGAGCAAACATTTGTTCCACTTGCCATGGTGGCCTGGAATGCGAGCGTGATGGCGACGGCAAATGCCGCGCGAATAATGGAGATATTCATGCCAACTCCTTATTGGCTCAACCAGCTTTTAACTGAAAGATCGGAATACTTTTCTATGGCGGCGTCGCGCCTCGTCTCAACCTCGTTTGCAGGCCAGTTGCTCCTCCAGAGGACGTACGTTGAATTATAATTGAGGCCTTGATAGATGAACGATTGAAGGCGATAGGCATTGTGTTCCGTGGCCCGAACTGTATCTTGGTTTTCGGATATTCCGACCTTGCGCCTTGCGGCATCATCCACTCCATGTTGACCTTCGTGACCCACAATCGCCGCCATTTCTATCGTGGGTTGACTGCCAATTTCGCTAATTTGCTTGAAATCAAAAGTAATCTTATCAGCGCCAGTAAATGAGTTGTGTCCTATCTCAGCGGGATTTCCCGTGCTAGTTGTGCCTTCCTTGATAAAGACGGAGTTTCCACTGCTATTTTTAGATCCGCTATTTCCGTAATACCCAAGAACTGCTGAAAAGGCCTTGCCTTCAGCAGAATGAGAAGAATACGCACCTGCGGCATCCTTCAACTTTGCATAAGCCTTATCGAAATCTTGGCATCCGCCTTTTGTTTCGCAATAGTACTGACCAAACGGATCTATTCTAGAGGTCGGGTTATTTCCGACATATGAATATCTATTGAAGTATCCTATTTCCCCCGCGGCTGGGCCGACCGGGTCGACACTCAAGAATCTTCCCGTGTTCGGATCGTAGTAGCGCGCCTGCATATAGACGAGTCCGGTGTCCGGATCGTTCACATGCCCGGTATAGCCTGGCCCGTTCGGCGCCGGGTTCATGCTCGTTACCGCCGTACCATACGGCGCGTAGTCATATCTTGCGGTGATGTTGCCGTTTGCGTCGGCTTCAGCCAGTACGGTGCCCTGCGGATCGGTGTAGACGTAGGTCACTGTCCCGGCATGCAACAAGCCACAGAAAAGCAGAATCAATACACCGCCGATCCAGTGGCAGTTGAACCATCTTCCTTTACGACCGCCCATATCCCTTCCCCTTGGCGTTGCTCCGATATCGTGGGAACAGCCTACACCCACGCCTGAGCTCCTTGGCAAGTGTCAATCACGACGTTAGTTCTTGTTTTCACGCTCGCGCCGCCGATGCTCGCCCTCGGCGATCGCCTTGAACCGATTCATCGTCTGCAGCCACAGGGGATCGTGGCTGGCCTCGTTTTCGCTCTTGGTGTCGGGAACGCGGTTGAACGGGATGCGCATCGGTGCGGCGTCGTGTTCGAGCGCCAGCTGCATGCTGCCGAAGTAGAGCTTGTTGTAGCCGAACTTCGCGTTGATGCGATCGACCAGCGCGTCGACGCGGCCGGTATCGTGTATCGGTGCGAACAACGAGCCGCTGCTTTGCGTGCGTGGTATTAGACGCATCAAAGTCACGCTGACCGATAGTGGCGTGGCGTCGACCGGGCCGGGCCACTCCTGCGCATCCTGCGCTCGTGGCACTCGGGCATCCATGCCCAGCGGCAGTGGATGACGGTTGCCGCTGTCCAGCATGCCGTTCAACAGACGCAGCAGCTCGCGGCTGTCGTCGGTGGGATCGAAGGCGAGGTCGCGTTCCCAGCGTTGGTCGTGGCCGATGAAACGGATGCGCACGGCCATGGCGCCGCTGAGCATCTCCTCGCGGCGCATGCGCATCGCCGCCTTCACCAGCAGTTTCTTCAGCACCGCACGGGCGCCGATGGCGCTGCGCAGTTCCGGGCCCAGTACGTGCGAGTGGCCGATCGAGCCGCGTGAAGTGGGTGCAGTCGGCAGCCACGCGCCGCGCAGCAGCCCCCACATGCGCTCGCCTTCGATGCCGCCCCAGACATGCCGCAGCCGGTGCTTGTCGGCGGCGGTGAGCTGGGCCACGGTGGTGATGGCGGCTTCGTGCAGGCGCATTTCCATCGAACGACCGACGCCGCACAGGTCGCGCAGTTCCAGCCCGTGCAAGGCGTGCGGCAGGTCGGCCTGTTCGATCACGGTAAGGCCGTCGGGCTTGCGCATGTCCGAGGCGGTCTTGGCCAGGAAGTCGTTCGGCGCGATGCCGATCGAGCAGCGGATCGCGCCGCCGGGTGCAGCCAATGCCACTTCGTCTTTCACCTGCTGCGCGATGGCTTCGGCGACGTCGCGCCGGCGCTGGCGGCCGACCAGTTCGCAGGCCACTTCATCGATCGAGCCGACGCGCACGATCGGGATCGCGTGGTCGATCGCCTCGATCAGGCGGTGGTGCCAATACACATAGCGTTCCGGTCGCGCCACGCGGATTTCGATACCGGGGCATAGCCGTCGTGCCTCGCGCACCATCGTGCCGGTGCTGACGCCGAACGCCTTCGCCTCGTAGCTGGCGGCGATCAGGCTGGTGGTTTCGGCGGCCACCGGGGCCACGCCGACCGGCCGCCCGCGCAAGGTCGGATCCTCGTGCTGTTCGACCGAGGCAAAGTAACTGTTGAAGTCGACGAACAGGCTGCGCAGGCTCATGGTTGTCTCGCAAGCAGGCGAAGCGTTGTAGCTTGCGCCGATCTCGCGTGGGGAGACAGTGAGCCTGCCCGACGCGACGGAATCAGCTAGGCTGGCGCCACCGCGGGGAAGGGGATGGCATGGGGATGCCACCTCGCGGTTCTTCATCCACTCAAGGGGGTTTTATGGGTACTTCTTCGTTTGCTGCGTTGGCCGGCATGGGTATGGCTGCCATGCTGGTGATGTTCGTGGGCGGCATCCTGATCGCCGCACTGGTGCTGTCGGTGGCGTTCCGGCTGGTGGTTGGCTGCATGCCGTCCTATCTACGTTCGCTGGGCGCCGTGGTGCTGACGGCGATTGCCGTGGTGGTGGCGTCGGTGGTGCTGGGCATGGTGCTGCACGGCACCGCGAGTGGGCTGCTGTCGGCGGTCGTGCAGTTTCTGGTCGGCGCAGCGGTGATCAATTACCTGCTGCTGGCGCAGAACGGCAGCCAGATCGGCTACGGCAAGGCGTGTGTGGTGGAGCTGGTCTATATGGTGATCGGCTTTGTGCTGGCGCTGGTCATCGGCTTGCTGCTGGCGATGGTGTTCGGTGCGGCGTTGTTCGGCATGCACTGAGCGCGCTGCAGTCGTGCCGGATGCAAAGAAGGGCGGATGAACTCCACCCTTCTTTGTGCGCGATCAGCTCACGCCAGGCTGGTGGCGACGCCGAAGCCGATCGCCATGATCACTGCCACCGCCATGCAGGCACTGCCGGGGCGAATGCGGCGGGCGTCGACGCGCGGAGTGAGCCGCCACAGCAGCACGGTGCCGATCAGCATGTCCAGCACCAGCACGCAGCGCAGCAAGCCGGAGCTCAGCAGCGCCGCATACGGTGGATGCAGGCGGCCTTCATACGCGGCTACGCCGACGATCAGCAGCATGCCGATCAGGGTCCACAGCAGGCAGGCGAAATAGATGCGGTTGAACACCACCGCGCAGCGTTCGGTCCAGCGCAGCACGGACCAGCCGATCAGCGCGAACACCAGGGCAGCCATGCTGCTGTACAGCACCCACCAGAGCAGGCTGCTGATCACGGTAAGCAAGGTGGTCATGTGACTTGCTTGAACCCCAGCGCACGTAGCAGCTTGGCCATCAGCCACGCCGGGCCGATCAGCAGATACGACAGATCGGTGAGGAAACTGGGACGCCGCCCTTCGAACTGGTGGCCGATGAACTGGCCGATCCAGGCCACCACGAACACACCGATCGCCAGGTAGCACAGCGAGACAGCGCCGAGCCGGTAGTACAGCACGTTGGTGAGCAGGCCCAGCAGCGCGAACGCGATCAGCAGCGCAATCGCCAACCGGTGCGAGTGTTTCCAGTACCAGTAGAACGCCAGCACCATCACCGCGACGGCTACCGTGCCGGGGCGGAACAACGTGGCCGGCACCGGGATCGTCCACAGCAGCGCGATCACCGACCACACGATCGGCGGTACGCAGAACCAGTGGAACAAGCGGTTGGTCGGGTTCTGGTGGTCGCCGCTGTAACTGTCGAGCCAGTCCTGCATGGTGCGCATTGGCTTTTCCCCGTTGGATTCAGCTGAGCCGGATACCGGCCAGCCGTTGCAGTGCTTCGGCATATTTGGCGGCCGTGCGCGCGATCACTTCGTCCGGAATCACCGGGCCGGGCGCGGTCTTGTTCCAGTCCTGCGTTTCCAGCCAGTCGCGCACGAACTGCTTGTCGTAGCTGGGCGGGCTGATGCCGGTGCGGTATTCGTCGGCGGGCCAGAAGCGCGAGGAATCCGGCGTCAGCATCTCGTCCATCACGTACAGCGTGCCGCTGACGTCGGTGCCGAACTCGAACTTGGTGTCGGCGATGATGATGCCGCGTTCGGCCGCATAGGCGGCGGCCCACCGGTAGATCGCCAGGGTGGCGTCGCGCACCTGACCGGCCAGGTCGCTGCCGATCGTGGCGACCACCGCGTCGTAGCTGACATTTTCGTCATGGTCGCCCACGGCCGCCTTGGTCGACGGCGTGAAGATCGGCGCCGGCAACTGCTGCGCCTGTTGCAGGCCGGCCGGAAGGGCGATGCCGCACAGCGAGCCGGTGGCGCGGTAATCCTTCCAGCCGGAGCCAATGAGGTAGCCGCGGGCGATCGCCTCCACCGGCACCGGCTTCAACCGGCGAGCCACCACCGCGCGCTTTTCGTAGAGCGCCAGATCGGTGCCGGGCGGCAACACGTGGGCCAGCGGCACGTCGAGCAGGTGGTTGGGAATCAGGTGGGCGGTCTTGCCGAACCAGAAGTTGGAGATCTGGGTAAGCATCTCGCCCTTGCCCGGGATCGGATTCGGCAGCACCACGTCGAATGCCGACAGCCGGTCGGTCGCCACCATCAGCAGCCGGTCGTCGTCCAGCGCGTAGACATCGCGCACCTTGCCGCGGTGAATCAGTTCCAGGCCGGGCAGGTTCGATTGCAGCAGGGTGGTGGGCACTTTCTAAGTTTCCGCAGGCGGGGAAGGCGCCTATTCTAGCCGCTGCGGCCGGAATGCCGGAAAGCCGCATTGCCGGCCCGATCGGCGGGCACTGCTAGAATTGTTCGCCTTCATCCCCATGTGTTGCCGATGCGAAACCTACTGATCGCGGCGCTGTGCCTGGTCGCCGCCCTCCCGATATGCGCGCAAACCCCGGTGCAGCCGACCCGGCTGGGCTTGTGTGCAGCCTGTCACGGTGCCACCGGCCACGCCAGCATGCCCGGCGTGCCGAATCTGGCCGGGCAGCAGCTGGATTACCTGCGCGATGCGCTGAAACAATACCGCGACGGCCGCCGCGACATCCCGGTGATGCGCGCCGCTATCGGCCCGGTCAGCGATGCTGAACTCGATGCGCTGGCGCGCTGGTACAGCGTGCAATCGCCGCAGCCGCAGGTGCAGCCATGAGCTTCACCTACACGCTGTGGTTCGCTTTCTTCGGGTTGATCATCGGCCACCTGCCCGGTGCCGTCACCGGCGCGGTGATCGGTTTCATCTTCGACAACATGCGCTACAGCCAGCGCAAGAACGCCACGCCGGAAGCCGGCGGCTTTGTCGGCCCGCTGTTCACCCTGCTCGGCGCGGTGGCGAAATCCGATGGCCGCGTGTCGGAGCAGGAAATCGCGGTTGCCGAACGCCTGATGACCCGCATGAAGCTGGATACCGAGCTGCGCAAGCAGGCGGTGGTCAGCTTCAATGCCGGCAAGCAACCGGAATTCGACGTCACCCAGACCATCACCGCGCTGCGCAACTGGGTCGGCCTGCGCCGTGACCATGCGTTTCCGGTGCTCGATGTGGTGATCGAAACCGTGCTGGCCGAGGGCAATCCGCCACCGGAGAAAATGTCGATCCTGCGCCAGCTCGCATTTGCGCTGCGAGTCAGCGACATGGAGCTGATGGCGTTGATGGCGATGAAGGGCTACGCGTGGAACGCCGGTGCCGGCGGTCAACGTGGCTACGGACACGGCCCGACCGGCGGTGGCTACGTGCCACCGCAGCGCACGCCACAGGGGCCCGATCCGTATGCCGTGCTCGGGATCGACCGCAACGCCGACGATCGCGCGGTCAAGCGCGCCTACCGCAAGCTGATCTCCGAACATCACCCCGATCGCCTCGGCGACCTGCCCGAGGACATGCGCAAGCGTGCCGAGTCGCGCGCCAGCGAGATCAATGCCGCGTATGACCGGATCAAGGAAATGCGCGGCTTCAAGTAACCTAATATTGCAAAACCGGGCATCCTGTCGCGGTTTGCAAACAAGCTGACGCGGCAAAGCCGCGACAGCTTGTCGCGACAAGTGCTCTCGCACTCGTCGCGTCGGCACATCCCTGTGCCGATTTGGCAAGTTCCTGCTTCGAGGAAAGTCATGAGCAAGCAAACCCCGATCATCGCCCCTTCCATCCTCGCCGCCGATTTCGCGCGGCTGGGCGAGGACACCGCCGCGGTGCTGGCGGCCGGTGCCGACTGGGTGCATTTCGACGTGATGGACAACCATTACGTGCCCAACCTCACGATCGGCCCGATGGTGCTGCAGTCGCTGCGCAAATACGGCATCACCGCTCCGATCGACGTGCACCTGATGGTCAAGCCGGTCGACCGCATCGTGCCGGACTTCGCCAGGGCCGGCGCCAGCCTGATCAGCTTCCACCCGGAAGCAAGCGAGCACATCGACCGCACGCTGGGATTGATCAAGGAGTCGGGTTGCCAGGCCGGGCTGGTATTCAACCCGGCCACGCCGCTGGACTACCTCGACTACGTGATGGACAAGCTCGACCTGATCCTGATCATGTCGGTCAATCCCGGCTTCGGTGGACAGAAATTCATTCCCGGCACGCTGGAGAAACTGCGCCAGGCACGCGCGCGCATCGACGCCGGCGGCCGCGCGGTCCGGCTCGAAGTCGATGGCGGCGTCACCGCGGAAAACATCGGCGCGATTGCCGCAGCCGGCGCCGACACCTTCGTTGCCGGTTCGGCGATTTTCCATGCGAAGGATTACCGCACGGAGATCGCAGCCATGCATCAGGCGATCGGTTGAGCATCCCCGCAACGATGCGCAAGGCCAAAGGCTGAATGACCGTTACCGATTCACAAAACATCCGCGCATAAAAATCCCGACGCAGTGAACGGCCGCGCCGGGATAAACGTCGTCAGACGTGAGAGGGAACACCATTGATTGGTGTGCCGATACGACCGCTGCCAAGGGAGGGGTCAACGGCCGCATCGGCACGTTCCACGGCAATGGAACGGTACCAATCACAAGTTCTGACCGGGTCGGTCGGGTTTGGTTCCCGGTAAAATTCTGAACGGACCGATCGGCGGCCCCATGCGGTCCGACAGAAAAATCCCCTCGCAGGGAGGGGAAAAGCAACCACCATGTCGGACGGAATAGGGTGGCAAATCAGACCGGTTGCCAGTCGGGATCGGTATCCACTTGCCCCGCGCCCGGTGCGATTCCCTTCGCCCCGGGCGCACGGTTGCCTTCCACGGCGAACCGATCAAACGGCAATGCGCTGATAGTCGACTTGCACATGATGTCTACCTCAATGAATGCCGAGCAGCAGGCCGAGCACCAGGGCGCCCAGCGCCAGCGTCACCCGCAGGGGTTCGAAGCTGCGCAGTTCGGCGTTAGGGTCAATGTTGGCTGGGTCGGGTTTGCGCATTTGGCTGCTCCAGCGGGTACGTGGAGCCATTGAACCGGAGTACGCGGCGGCGATGCTGTCCGGGATCGGGCGCGAAGAAGGCGGTATCGGCCGATTTTGTGGCGGCAATTTCCCCGGCGGACCTAGCGACGGGGAATGACGAGACGCGTAGACTCGAAGTCAATGCCAGCAGAAGAAGGAGTTTCTTATGAATTTTCCTGGATGGAACAGGTCGGTGCTTGCTCTTGTGATGGCGTTGGGTGCGATCATCAGCCCAAGCAGCTTTGCCGGCCAGCAGAGGGCGTCTGTGGGACAGGCAGCCGTGGCCGGGGTAGCCGCTCCCGAGTTCAAGATCGACCGGAGCGTCGAGGATTTGGCGACGGTGTATTGCCCGCGCGGGCTGGAACGTTTCCTGCCCGGCAGCTACTACTACTGTGTTGGCGTTCGCGACATGGCCAAGGGAGACAATGCGCGCAGCAGGGAAATGCTGCGGATTGCCGCCAGCTGGGGCAACAAATCTGCGCAGTTTCTGCTTGGCATGGGTTATTTCAAGGGAGACGTCGAGCCGCTCGATCGACCGCTTGGACTCGCGTGGATGGGTTTGGCATCGGAGCGCAGGGATCCAACCTATGCCGCGATATTCAGCTCGGCCTGGAAGGAGGCAACGCCGCAGGAGCAGGCGCGAGCGCAAGAGTTGTGGCGATCTATGCTGCCGACCTATGGAGACGCGCGCGCTGCACACCGCGCGGAATTGCGCTTCAAACACGAACGTGATGCGCTTGTGAGCAACGCCGCTTATGGCGCTCGGGTCTGCATTTCGGGATTGACCACCGATCAAGTTGTGTCGGCAGACCCTCACAACGACGACACCTTGTGTACAAACGCTCAGCCGGTAGATTTGGTGGCAAAAAAAATGGACGTCTACGCGGAACAGCTGTTTGACGGCTGGTCGGGCCACGTGACGGTAGGGCCAATGAAGATCGTGCATTCTTCGCCCAACTAGAGGGGTGCTGGGGCGCTGTAGCGGCCCCGCGCAGGGCGAAACGCGGGCATTCGCGTTGTGCGGCTTGCGTCGCGCCGGTTCGCATAGCACGCTGCGCGCATCCAACAGGGAGCGTGCCATGGGCCGCAGCATTGCCATCGTCGAAGACGAACCGTTGATCCGTGCCAACTACGTGGAGGCGCTGAACCGCTTCGGCTACGACGCGCGCGGTTACGGCTCGCGCCAGGAAGCGTCCAGTGCGTTTGCGATGCGGTTGCCGGAGCTGGTGATCATCGACATCGGCCTCGGCGATGAGCCAGAGGGCGGTTTCGACCTGTGCCGCGAGCTGCGCGCGAAGTCGGCGACGCTGCCGCTGATCTTCCTCACCGCGCGCGATTCGGATTTCGACGTGATCTCCGGCCTGCGCCTGGGCGCCGACGATTACCTGTCCAAGGACACCAGCCTGCACCAGCTGGCCGCGCGCATCGCCGCGCTGTTCCGCCGGATCGAGTCGCTGAAGGCGCCGGCCTCCAGCGAGACGGTGATCGAGCACGGTCCGCTGAAGCTGGAATCCGAGCGCATGCGCATCAGCTGGAACGGCGCGGAAGTGCCGCTCACCGTCACCGAATTCTGGATGGTGCACACGCTCATCCGCTTCCCCGGCCACGTGAAGAACCGCGATCAGCTGATGCGCGAGGCGGAGCTGGTCGTGGACGACGCCACCATCACTTCGCACATCAAGCGCATCCGCAAGAAGTTCATCGCGGTGTCGCCGGAATTCGACGCGATCGAGACCGTGCATGGGGTCGGTTATCGGTGGAAGCCGTGATACGGAATGCAGTGATGCGACGCGCAGGGCTGGTGTTGGCGTCGTGCTTGTTCACGGCGGTGGTGCAAGCGGGCACGCCGGCAGACAACGTGCTGGCGCGCGGCGCGCGCGATGGCGCCACGCCGGCATGGGCGATCGTCGCCGACACGCCCATAGGCTGGACGCGCGACTGCTGCACGTATGCGCGCGCGATCGGTGTCGACGCCGTGCTTTATCAAGGCGAATGGAACGGCAATCCACAGCGCGTGATGGTGCTCAACGTGTCGCCGCGCAAGCTGCCCACGCTGGCGGCGGAGGTGCAGGCCGACCGCAAGCGTTACCTGCAGCACGATCCGGCCGGCAAGGTCTCCGGCTTTGTGGTGCGTCAGCGCGCCATGCCGTGCGAGGCGACCGTCTATCAGGGCAGCGATCATGTCGACGACGTGGTCGTATTCTGCGATCCGGGTCAGGCCAGTGGCGTACGGCTGAGCTGGTCGATGGCGTTCGACGATGCCGATCCGTCACGCCGCGCATTGCTGGACGACTTCATGCAGGTCGTGGTGGCCACGCGCTGGACGCGGGACGCGACCGCACCGCCCATGCACGGCATCTGATCGTTCACCCTGATGACCCTGCGCCGCAAACTCCTGCTGGTCGCGCTGTGCACGCTGGCGCTGCCGATCGCCGGCTGGTTGTACGTGCGGCAGATGGAAGCGTTGTTGCGCGACGGTCAGGCACAGGCATTGCTGGCGTCGGCGGGAGCGGTGGCGCGCAGCCTGGTGGTGACCGGCGCAGTGCCGCCGGAATCGCAGCGGAGCTGGTACGTACAGGCGACGCCGGGGCCGATCACCGTGGACGGTTACGGCGACGACTGGGCGCCGCTGACACCGTGGAGTCAGGCGCTGGGTCAGCTCGGCAAGCTGCTGCTGGCTGCGGACGGGAACGGGCTGTATCTGTACGCGGATGTGCGCGACATCCGGCGTACTCGCGCCGATGCCGATGATGCGAACGCGCTGGCCGCCGATCATCTGATCCTGACCCTGGGCAATGCGGCCGGACAACGGCGTTACCTGCTGACCAGCGCGGCGCCCGGACCGCTCATTGCACAGCCGCTCGACCCGGCGGTCGAAGGCTTGCCCGACCTGCTCGCTGCGCAATGGCAGGAGGATGGCAGCGGCTATCAGGTCGAGCTGCGGCTGCCGACGACCTTGCACCTGAGCGTACTCGGTGTCGGCGTGTACGACGCAGCGGCCGGCGGCGACCGCATGGCTTCCGATACGCGGACCTTGCTGAGCTATTCGGACAAGCTTTCCGGCGAGCTGGCGCAGCTCGTGCCCGACCGCGTGCAGGCGCGCGTGCTGGCGCCGCAAGGCTGGCTGCTGGCGCGCGCCGGCCGTCTCGACAGCGCGCCAGGTGCCGACGACCAGCCAGGCTGGTTCGCCTCGCTGGTCTATCGCTCGCTGCTGGCGACCCGGCTGGAGGATGCCAACCCGTGGTCGCAGGACGTACCGCGGCTGGATACCCCGGAGGTCGGCCAGGCGGGCGCCGGCAAACCGGTGGCCGTGTGGCGCAGTGGTGAGGAACGCGGCAGCGTGGTGCTTGCCGCCGCCGTGCCGATCGCGCGTGCGGGCAAGGTCGACGGCGTGCTGCTGCTGGAGCAGGCCAGCCGTGCCGTACCGCTGCTGGCCAACCGCGCGCTGTTCGGCCTGCTGCTGACCAGCTTCGGCGTGCTGCTGGTGGCCGGCGGCATCCTGCTGGCGTTCGCCACACGGCTCAGCCTGCGGCTCGGGCGACTGCGCAACGCGGCTGAACGCGCCCAGCTCAACGATGGACGTCTGGACGGCTTGTTCGAACAGGGTCGTTTCCCGATGAGCGACGCACCGGACGAGATCGGCGATCTCGCGCGCAGTTTCGAGCAACTGTTCGAGGTGGTCGGCGGCTACACCGATTACCTGCGCACGCTGGCCTCGAAACTCTCGCACGAACTCAACACGCCGCTGGCGATCGTGAAATCCTCGCTGGACAACCTCGAACATGCTCTGCAGGAGCGGGCCGCGCTGCCGGCCGAGGCGCAGCCGTATCTGGCGCGTGCCCGCGACGGCGTGGCGCGGCTCGGTGCGCTGGTGCGCGCGATGAGCGAGTCGAGCCGGATGGAGCGATCGATCGTCGCGGCAGAACCCGAGGACGTCGACCTGCGCGACGTGGTGCGTGGCTGCGCCGACGCTTACCGCGCCTTGATCGGCGCTCGCCGGCTCGACTCCATGTTGCCCGACGCGCCGTTGTACCTGCATTGCGCGCCCGAGCTGCTCGCGCAGGCGCTGGACAAGCTGCTCGACAACGCACTGTCGTTCACGCCCGAACATGGCTGGTTGCGCCTGAGCCTGCATGCCACCGCGGACGGCGCCGAGATCGAGCTGGCCAATCAGGGCCCGCTATTGCCCGCAGCGATGCAGGGTCGACTGTTCGATTCGCTGGTCAGCCTGCGCGACAGGGCCACTCCCGGCGATGCGCCGCACCTGGGCCTGGGCCTGTACGTGGTTCGGCTGGTCGCCGAGCGCCACGGCGGCATCGCCAGCGCGCGCAACCTGGACGACGGCAGTGGCGTAGCGTTCAGCCTTACCTTGCGTGGCATGCCACGGCAGCGCCTGGGCGGTTGATCCTGCGCCAGCACTGGCCGAATTGCGGGTATGGTCGCGAGGCGTCCTTGCCAAGTCGGCTCAAGGTTTTCCGATCCATGCCGTTAAGCGAGGACGGCGTTACCTTCTCGGGAAACCTGCCATGCATGCCCCAGATCTCAACAGACAGTCCTATCGGCGTCCGCCGATGGCCCGCGCCACCGACCCCCAGCGCATGAACTGGCTGTGGCAGCTGTTCTGCGAGGTGGCCGATATACGTCCCCCCGAGGTTCTCGATGCGCTGCATGCCCAGCAGATTCCGGTCGACCAGCAGCGGGTTCGCAGCTGGACCGTCAGCGATCGTGACGACGGCTTCTTTCCGGTCTCGATCGCCGAAGTCGAGCGCAACCTGCGCGCCCTGGTGGTGTTGCGCAGGGCCAAGCGCGAGGAGGATGGTGGATCCACAAACCGCAGTCAGGTGGCCGCTCCGATCGTGGTTGTCGATGCCAACGCGGACAAATTCGCCATGCCCGGCCACGATGCCTTCAACGTTGAAGAGAGCCTGGCAGAGATCGCTCATCGCGATAGCTGACATTCGGGGCCGGCAGGCTCGTTTGCCTGGCCGTGGGCGACGGTGCCCCGCCATGCATGCCAACGATGTGCCAGCGATTCCATTCGACCATTAAAGCGTCCGGACAACGCGTTTGGTGGTGATATCAGCAGGTGACGTGCCAATGGCCATGCTTCGCCTACAATGGCGGCTTCCTCGTTTGGCCATCCGGATCTCCCCACGTGATCTCCCGAGACGAATTCGACGCGCTGGTTGCCCACGGGCATACGCGCATCCCGCTGGTGCGCGAGGTGTTTTCCGACCTCGACACACCGCTGTCGGTGTACCTGAAACTGGCCGACGGCCCGTACACCTTTTTGCTGGAATCGGTCGAGGGCGGCGCCACCTGGGGACGCTATTCGATCATCGGCCTGCCGGCGAAACGGGTGTATCGCCTGCGCGGGCATGAACTCGAGGTGGAAGACTCGGGCGAAGTCACCGAGCGCCGGCATCTGGACGATCCGCTCGCGGAAATCGAAAAGCTGCGCCTGCAGTACGACGTGCCGCGGCTGCCGCAGCTGCCGGCGTTCACCGGCGGCCTGGTCGGCTACTTCGGCTTCGA
Source organism: Rhodanobacter sp. UBA5168 (assembly GCA_002413455.1). Taxonomy (GTDB): domain Bacteria; phylum Pseudomonadota; class Gammaproteobacteria; order Xanthomonadales; family Rhodanobacteraceae; genus Rhodanobacter. Next base: position 29,305 of record DHXA01000107.1, read on the forward strand.
GACGATCGGCTACATCGAACCGCGGCTGGCGCAGTGGGATCGTGCCGACGAACTGGGCACGCCCGACGTGCTGCTGATGCTGGCCGAGGAGGTCGCCGTCTTCGACAACCTCAAGGGCCGGCTGTACCTGATCGTGCATGCCGATCCCTCGCAGCCGCAGGCGTACGCCGAGGCGCAGCGCCGGCTCGATGCGCTGGTCTACCGGTTGCGGCAGGGTGGCGCGTCGTATCCGCAGCTCACCCAGTCGGTCGCGCTGGACGAGAGTGATTTCAAATCCTCGTTCACCAAGGAAGAGTTCGAGGCGATGGTCGAGCGCGCGAAGGAATACATCCGCGCCGGCGACATCTTCCAGGTGGTGCCGTCGCAGCGGCTCAGCGTCGGCTTCAACGCGAGGCCGGTCGATGTGTACCGCGCGTTGCGCGCGCTGAACCCGTCGCCGTACATGTACTTCGTCGACCTCGGCGATACCCAGATCGTCGGCTCCTCGCCGGAAATCCTGGCGCGGCTGAAGGACGGCAAGGTGGTGGTGCGTCCACTCGCCGGCACGCGCCGGCGCGGCGCGAGCGAAGCAGAAGATCAGGCGCTGGAAGCCGAACTGCTGGCCGATCCGAAGGAGCGCGCCGAGCACGTGATGCTGATCGACCTCGGTCGCAACGACATCGGCCGCATCAGCGAAACCGGCACGGTGGAGGTCAGCGAGTCGTTCGCGATCGAGCGCTATTCGCACGTGATGCACATCGTCTCGCAGGTGCAAGGCACGGCGAAGCCCAACCTCAGCTACATGGACGTGCTGAAAGCCACGTTCCCCGCCGGCACGCTCAGTGGCGCGCCGAAGATCCGCGCGCTGGAGATCATCCAGGAGCTGGAGCCGTACAAGCGCAACATCTACGCCGGCGCGATCGGCTGGATCGGTTGGTGGGGCGACGCCGACACCGCCATCGCGATCCGCACCGCGGTGATCCAGAACGGCCGCCTGCACGTGCAGGCCGGCGCCGGCATCGTCTACGACTCCGATCCCGCGGCAGAGTGGGAAGAGACGATGAACAAGGGCCGCGCATTGTTCCGCGCGGTGGCGCAGGCGGCGAAGGGGTTGTGAATCATTCCCGGCGGGTGTGCCTGTTCGCGTTGCTGTCGATGATTGGTGGCAACGTCGCCATCGCGCGGAATGCGGCGGCGCCGAAGTGGCCCGATACCCCACTCGCGCGCACCCAGGCATTGGCCCTGCTGCAAACCCTCAACGCCGACCTGCTCAGTCATGACAGCGCGACGCTGACGCTGGAACATTGGTGCGGAGCGCACCATATGGCGTCGCCGGCGCGCGTGATTGCGCAGCGTGTGCGTGGTGACGACAAGCCGCTGCCGGCCGGGTGGCGCGCGCAGCTGGCGATCGATGCAAACGAGCCGGTGAAGTACCGGCATGTGCAGTTGAAATGCGGCGACCACGTACTGTCCGAGGCGGACAACTGGTATCTGCCGAACCGGCTGACTGCCGCGATGAATCGTCAGCTCGATAGCAGCGATGTGCCGTTCGGCAAGGTGGTGCAGCCGCTGCATTTTCGCCGCAAGACGTTGAGCGCCGACTTGCTGTGGTCGCCGTTGCCTGCCGGCTGGGAATTGCATCGTGCGCAGATGCGACCGACCGCAGGTGCGCTGGCGATGCCGCATCTGCTGCTGCAGCATCGCGCGTTGCTGTTTGCCGGCGATGGCCGGCCGTTCAGCGCGCTGGTCGAGACGTATACCGACCAGGTGCTGGCGTTCTAGCCAGCGGTTCGCGTATTGCTACCGGACTCGATCTGCTGCGACAGGTTGTAGAGGATGCGCAGATCTTCCGCATCGAGCGCGTCCCCGTCGATGCCGCGGAAATGGTTGTGGAACGCCTTCACGGCCGCAGGGCGATCCTCCAGCGGATAGCCGACCAGGCCCATCGCCATCCATGGATCGAAGCCGGCGGGCGGATCGATCAGCGTGCCGCGTGGCCACAAGCCGAAGCCGGCATCGGCCAGCCGCTTCCAGGGAAACAACGGACCGGGATCGGGCTTGCGCGAAGGTGCGAAATCCTGGTGGCCGATGACCTGCGTGCGCGGTATGCGCAGGCGGGTCGTCAGGTCGGCCAGCAGGCGCAGCAGGTTGTCGATCTGCGGTTGCGCGAACGGCGAGTGGCCATCGTTGTCGAGCTCGATGCCGATCGAGGCGGAGTTGACGTCGGTGATCGTGCCCCAGTGGCCCGGCCCCGCATGCCATGCGCGACGTTCGTCGGACACCAGCTGGTAGATGTGGCCGTCGCTGCCGATCAGGTAGTTCGCACTCACCGGCCCGCCGCTGTTCTTCGTGCGCAAGGTGTCGAGGCTTTCCTGCACCGAATGCTGGTCGGTGAAGTGCACCACGATCAGCACCGGCCGGCGGATGTCCTGGTTGGGCGACGGCACCCAGGTCGCCAGCGGATTGCGCGGCGGCGCATGCGCGCAGGCGGCCAGCATGGCCAACAGCACCAGCAGCGCGGCGAGGCGCAGGAACGGAGGGCGGGGAACGAATGGCTGGATCATCGAAGCAATATCCCGACGGTGGTGCGTGAACGGCGTGAATCGAGGCGGCCGGATGGACGATCGGCGCGAGCGGTCAGTGCGCGAGAAACGGCTGTGCGATCTTCAGTGCGGTCTGGTACGGCTCCGGGCCGTTGCGGTTGCTCAGCAGGATCACGGTGAGATGCTGCTTCGGCCAGCGCACGATCACGTTGCGGAAGCCGATGCTTTCGCCCGAATGCCACAGCGTGTCACCGGTGATGCGCCAGCCGAAACCGTAGCTGGCCGGATACGGCTCGCCGACCACCCTCGCGTGCGGACTGAAAGCGAGCTTGCGCGACGCGTCGCTGAGCAGGCGGTCGTCGTACAGCGCGGCGTCCCACCGGGCCAGGTCGTCGATTGATGAATAGATGCCGCCGTCGCCGCGCGTGGCGCTGGTCAGGTCCTGGTCGGTGCGTTTCCACACGCCGTTCTCTTCGCTGTAACCGTAGGCGCGATGACTGACCTCGGGGCCGCCGCGCACATGCAACAGCGTGTGGTCCATGCGCAGCGGCGCGAAGATGCGTTGCCGCAGGAAGTCGGGCAGGCTCTCGCCCGAGGCCCTCTCCACCACCAGGCCAAGCAGCACGTAGCCGGAGTTGCTGTAGCGGTACGCCGTGCCCGGGGCGAAGTAGCTCTTCGGTGTGGCCGCCAGCAGGCGCAGCACGTCGTTGTCGTTGAGCTGTTCGGTGGTGCTGGCCGGCATCAGGTCTTCGTAATCGATCAGGCCGCCGGTGTGACTCAGCAACTGGCGCAGCGTCACCTTGTCGGTCGTCGCCGGCAGCGACGGCAGCCAGTGGCGGATCGGGTCGTCCAGCTTCAGCTTGCCGTCCTCGGCCAGCAGCAGGATCGCCGCGGCGGTGAACTGCTTGGTCACCGAAGCCAGCCGGTAGTTGGTGGCCGGCGAGGCCTGCTCGTGCTGTTCCAGGTTCGCCATGCCGTAGCCGCGACGGACCAGCGGTTTGCCGTCCTTGAGCAGCAGCAGCGAGGCGCCGGGACCGTTGCCGTCGTACTTCTGCATCAGCTGAGCGGTGGCGCTGTCGTGCTCCGGTTCGATGGTACTGGCCGCGCAGCTGCCGAACAGGGTCATCGCGGCGAAAATCAACGTCAGCATACGCATGCCAAACCTCCGGACAGAGATCGCGTCGGCGCGGGCGCACCCGGGTTCATTGCACCGGCACGTCGTAGATCGTGTGCGGCGTGGGTTCCGGCGTGAAGGTGTAGTGCCACCATTCGAACGGATAGTTGCGGAAGCCGCCGCGCTCCATCGCGTTGCGCAGCAGTGCGCGGTTCTCGCGCTGCAGTGGCGTGAGGCCGGGCGTATCGGTGTTCGCGCGCACGCCGAAGTAGTCGAAGTCGGTGCCCATCTGCAGCGGCTCGCAGTGCGTGTCGTCGGTGGCGCAGCGTTCCAGCGTGAGGTCGGCGGTGCTGCCGCGGCTGTGGCCGGATACCGGCGCGATGTAGTCGCCGAGCAGCTTCGACTTGTCCAGCGTCGGGTAGTGCTGCGCCTTCGTGCGCTGGTCGCCGAGGTCGTGCGCCCAGCGCACGAAATGCGCCACCGCGCGGGCGGGGCGGTAGCAGTCCCAGATCTTCAGGCGCAGGTGCCGCGCGCGCAGGTCGCGTTCGACCCGTGCCAGCGCCTCGGCGACCGGCCGCAGCAGGAAACACTTGGGCGCGCGATAGCCGTCCACCGGCGCGCCCACGAAGTTGTCGCTGCCCGCGTACTTGATGTCCTCGGCGATGTCCGGCACCAGCGTGCGGATGTCGACCAGGTTGGCCGCCGCCGCGGTCTTCGCCGGCGAAAGGGAGATTGGCTGCTCAGCACGGCTGCCGAGCGGGCAGCCGATGGCGATGAGCAACGCGATGGCAGCGAGCGGCCGGCGCATCAGTGGCAACCGCCGACGCGATGGAAATCCAGATCCTCGTAGTCGGAGCTGAAGTCGCCCTGCGGGTCGAGCTTGGCCATGCGCAGCGTGATCGGCTGAGCGGTCGTGGCCGGGCGGAAATCCAGCCACGCGTCCAGGTCGCCGGAATCGTCCCAGTGCACCAGGTCGCGCGTGCCCAGGCGCATCACGGTGCCGGTCAGCTTCGGCGATTTCGTGGCGGCAAAATGCACTTTGCCGTCGCGCGGGCACAGCGAGATGTCGCCGAACCACGGATCGCGATAGAGGCCAGTCCATGCCGCCAGTTCGTCTGGGTTCGCCGGGCGCTGCGCCGAGGTATCGGGCATCGACGAAGTTGCCGTGTGCTGCTTCGCCGCGCGATCCAGCGCGTCGGCGTACCAGTTGACGTCGCGCTTCTCGTCGGGCGCGGTGAAGTGCTTGGTCAGCACTTCGCCGAGCACGGTGCGCGCATCGTCGGCCTCGCCGTTGATCATGAACACGAAGCCGCTGCGGCGATCGGGCAGCAGCGCCAGCATCGAATACATGCCGCTCAGCGTGCCGGTGTGCCATACGTTCCATTCGCCATCGACGTCGGTCATGCGCCAGCCGTAGCCGTAGGCCATCACGTGCGAATGGTCCCACGCGCGGCGTTGCGCGGACACCGGGATCAGCATGTGCGGCGCCTGCAGCAGCTGTCGTTGCGTCGGCGACAGCCAGGCCAGCTGCGCGGGCGTGGGCACCAGCCAGTTGCGCGCCCAGCTGAGCATGTCGTCGAGGTCGCAGCGGATGCCACCGGCCGGCGCGGAGGTGATCGCCGGGATCATTGCGGCGTCCTCGCGGATCGCCACGTTGTGTCCGTTGTCCTGGCGGTGCGGCTGCGCCACGTCGCCGACCGCGTCGCGGTTCCACGCGCCGACCTGGCAGCGCGAAAGCCCCAGCGGCTCGAACACCTCGCGATGCATCAGCGTCTCGTACGATGCACCGCCGGCGGCGGCGGCCACTTCGCCGGCCACCACGTAGAGCAGGTTGTCGTACTGGTATTGCGAACGGAAGCTGTAGCCGGGCTTGATGAAGGCCAGGCCGTGGATGATGTCGGCGCGGGTGAACGCGTTTGGCTCCGGCCACAACATCAGGTCGCCGCCGCCTTCGGGCAGGCCGCTGGAATGGGTGAGCAGGTCGGCCACCCGCATGTTCGCGGTGACCCACGGATCGTGCATGCGGAACTGCGGCAGGTACTTCGTCACCGGATCGTCCCAGTGCAGCTTGCCCTGGTCGACCAGCCGGCCAAGCAACGCGGTGGTCATCGCCTTGCTGTTGGAGGCCATCTTGAACAGTGTCTGCGGCGTGATCTTCCGCCCCGAGCCGGCTACCGTTTCGCCGGCGGTACGCACGTAGACGATCTGGCCGCTCTCGATCACGCCGACGGCGATGCCGGGCAGGTGGTAACGCGCGACGGTGTCGTCGACGATCTTGTCGAAGGCGCGCGTTTCCGCTGGCGCCGGTGTGGCGGCATGCGCCAGCGCGGCGCCGCCCAGCCCGAGTGCCGCGGCGAACAGCAGGCGCGTTTTAGCGATGATCGGCATCGCGTTCCACCTCGCGCCACACGCGCAGCAGGTTGCCGCCCCACAGCTTGGCGATGTCGGCGTCACTGAAGCCGCGCTTGCGCATGGCGGCGGTGACGTTGCGCGTCTCGCTGGCGTTGGCCCAGCCGGTGATGCCGCCGCCGCCGTCGAAATCCGAGGCGATGCCGACGTGGTCGATGCCGGCGACCTTCACCATGTGCTGGATCTGGTCCATGTACTCGTCCAGCGAGGCCAGCGGGTATTTCTTCTGGATCTCGGCCATGCCCTCGTCCATCGCCGGCAGGTAGTCGTGTTTGTCGCTGTCGTACTTCGTGTCACCGGCCTGTTTCGCCACGGCGGCCTGCAAGGCCTTCTCGGCCGCTTCGCGACCCGGGTCCTTCTTCAGGAATTCCCTGTATGCCACTGCATCGATCACGCCACCCTTCGCGGCGATCGAGCGCAGCAGGTCGTCCGGCAGGCTGCGCGGATGATCGAGCACGGCGCGGGCGCCGGAATGCGAGGCGTAGACCGGCGCCGTCGACAGCTTGAGCGCCTCGCGCACGCAGGCGTCCGAGGAGTGCGAGATGTCGACCAGCATGCCGAGCTGGTTGGCGCGTTTCACCACGGCGCGGCCGAAGTCGCTCATGCCGGTGTCGCCGGCGCTGTTCATCGCCGGCTCGCCGTGCTCGGTGTCGGGCAGCGAGCTGGTGCACAGGTCGTTGTTGCCGACGTGGGCCAGCCCGACCGAGCGCGCGCCGCGATCGTACGCGGCATCGAGGCGACGGATGTCGTGGCCGAGCGAGTAGGCGTTCTCGATCTCGATCGTCGCCGACAGCAGGCCGGCCTTGCGGTTGGCCAGCAACTGCCCCGGCGTGGTGGCCAGGCGGATGCGGTCGGGATACTGCATCAGCATGCGGCCGATCGCGTCGTATTTCTGTTCGGCCTGCGCCACCGCCTTGGCGTAGCCGGCAGCGTCGAGCTTGTGCTGCGGTACCCAGACCACGAAGAAGGCGGCATTGAGGCCGCCGCGCTCCATCTTGCCCAGATCGACCAGCAGCGGCGTGGGCTTGCCTGCGTCGAAGCGCGGTTCACGCATGTAGTTGAAGGGGATGTCGACGTGGGTGTCGATGGTGATCGGCGGGTCCTGCGGTGCGTGCTGCGCCGCGCGAACGGGCAGCGCGGCGCACAGGCTCAGCGCGACGAGGGCGGCGATGCGGTTGATCGTGATCATGGGGTTTCCCAATGGCGCGCCGGGTGCTCGCCGGCAATCATTTCCTCGAAGTGCTGACGGCGGCGCACCAGCGCATAACGACCCTGGTTCAGCAGCACCTCGGCGGCCAGCGGCCGCGAGTTATAGGTGGACGCCATCGACGTACCGTACGCGCCGGTGGCCTTGATCAGCAACAGGTCGCCGGCGGCGCACTCGGGCAGTTCGCGCGCGCGCGCGAAGGTGTCGCCGGTTTCGCAGACCGGGCCGACGATGTCGTAGGTGGTCAACGGCCGCGATGCGTTCGACACCGGCACGATGTCGTGCCAGGCGTCGTACAGGCTGGGCCGCTGCAGATCGTTCATCGCCGCATCCAGCACCAGGAACTGACGCTCGATGCCCGGCTTCACGCGGATCACCCGGGTCAGCAGCACGCCGGCCTCGGCGACCAGATAGCGGCCCGGTTCGAGCAACAGGCGGCCCTGGTAGCCGGCCAGCGCGGTGCGGATCACATCCACATAATCGGTGGCGGATACCGGCTGGTCGGTGCCGGCGCGATAGCACACGCCCAGACCGCCGCCGACGTCGATGCTGGTGATCGGATGGCCGTCCTGTTCGAGTTCGCGCCAGAACTCGGCCACCCGCTGCAAGGCCAGGCGAAACGGTTCCAGCGTGAGGATCTGCGAGCCGATATGCACGTGCAGGCCATCGAGCTGCACATGCGACAGCCGGCCACGCTCGGCGAACCAGCGGCGCGCTTCGTCGATGCTCACGCCGAACTTGTTCTCCGACTTGCCGGTGGAGATCTTGGCGTGGGTGTGCGCGTCGACATCGGGGTTGATGCGCACGGCGGCGCGTGCCGTCACGCCTTGCGCTTCGGCCAGGCGCTGCAGGGTGAGCAGTTCGTCGTGCGACTCGACGTTGAACCGATGGATGCCGACGGTCAGTGCGCCGGCGATTTCGTCCGCACTCTTGCCGACGCCGGAGAACACGATCCGCTCGGGCGGCATGCCGGCGTGCAGGCTGCGGCGCATTTCGCCGACCGATACGATGTCGGCGCCGACGCCGGCGTTGGCCATCAGCTGCAGGATGGCGAGGTTCGGGTTGGCCTTGACCGCAAAGCAGATCGTGGCATCGAGACCATTCAGCGCAGCTTGCAGCGCGCTGATGCGCTGCCGGATCGCCGTCGCCGAATAGGCATGAAAAGGGGTGGGTATGCGTAGCGCCAGTTGTTCCAGGTCGACGCCATCGAAGCTGAGCTGATCGACCGGCGTGGAAGATGGACTCATCGCGGCAGCCGGCGTGGCGTGGTTCGTTTTCATCATCGGCTGCACGGTGGTTGTTCGCGTCAGGTGGATGCTCGGCGATCCAAGCAAAAAAGGGCGACCCGCCACGAAGGCGGGCCGCCGACGGGGAGGTACGTCAGAAATCGACAGCGAAGGTGAGCTGTGTGAAGCGCGGCGCCTGGAAACCGGTCGGCAGCATGAAGGTGGCGTCGGTTTCGTTGGAGATCGCGCTCTGCAGGTCCTGGTTCACCTGCACCGTGCGTTGCTGGTTGAGCAGGTTGTACACCGCCAGCTTCACGCGCAGCCTGCCACGGCCCTCGAACGGCAGGATATAGCTCAGGCTGGCGTCGAGCGTGTAGGTCCATGGCAGGCGGCCATAGGCGCCACGCGCCGAGTGCTCGTAGACCCGTTCGCTCGAAACGTCCGAATCGCAGTTCTGCACGCAGGTGTAGTAGCTGTGGTAGCCGGTCGCGTCGTAAGGGTTGCCCACGCCGAAGCCGGTGATCGGGCCGCCGGAACGGACGTCCGCGTTGGCGCCGATCTGCCAGTGCGGCGTCAGCGCATAGGTGCCGCGCAGCTTGAACTGGTGGCGGCGATCGTTGGGCAGGTAGCCGTTGCCACCGAAGTTGACCCAGGGATCGTCGAAGTTTTCGGTGCGGCCGGTGTCGTCGAAGTCGGTGTCGGAGTTGACCGGCCCCTCGGCGTTGCCGCGGTTCCAGGCCAGCACGTAGGAAGCGTTCATCGACCACTTTTCGTCCCAGGCGCGATCGAGCTGGAACTCAAGCGCGGCATATGTACGCTTGGGCTTCACCCAGCCGCGCTGGCCGATGTAGGTCATGATCGGATCGCCGTCGGCGTCCTTGCCGTCCTGCCGGTACAGCGCCCAGCCCGCTTTCGACGTGTCCACGGTGATGTAGCCGTCCGCCGTGCCGTCGCAATTGGTATCGCCCCACACGGTGACATTCTTGCCGGGGTTGGCCATCACGTAGCCGATGTAGCCATCCGCTCCGCACTGCGGGGTGGCGCTGATCTCCATGTCGTCGATGGCGTTGTGCAAGCGGCGATAAGTGCCGCTGACGCCCCAGGACCAACTGTTGTTGATCATCTGCTGGAAGCCGAGGATCGCCTCGTCCTGGTAGACCGGATCGATGTCGTGATCCACTTCGGAGCGCAGGTCGCCGACCGTGCCGTCGCCTTGCGAGGTATCGACGTGGCTGCCTGGCAACGGGTCGCCGACGATCGGGAAGGCATACTGCGCGCCGTTGATCTCGCGGGTCTCCCAACCCAGGAACCGGTGGGAAGAGCGCTCATCGAGCAGACCGCCGGCCTGCTTGATGTTGATGACGTTGGCCACCGGCAGGTAGTAGCGGCCCAGGTTGCCGAACAGCTTGCTGCTGCCGTCGCCCTTCATGTCCCACGAGAAACCCAGCCGCGGAGCGATCTGGCGGCTGATCTTGATATAGCTGCGGCCTGCAGCGTCCTGGTTGTCGAAGCTGTCGTTGCGCACGCCGCCGTTGAGCACGAAGTTGGGCGTGAGCTGCCAGTTGTCCTCGAGGTAGAACGCCGAGTTCTTGGTTTCGAAGGTGCCGCCGATCTCGTAGCGGCGCACGCGCACCCACGCCTCATCGCCCACCGGCACGCGGCCACCGCCGTCCGCGTCCCCGACCTGCCCATTGCCCGGCACCGCGTAGACGTTGTAGTAGTAACCGCCGGGACCGGGGTAGCGCCTCTGGTAGTCCGAAATGTCGTTCTCGTGGTCGTAGCCGAAGCGCAGCAGGTGATCGCCCAGTTTCCATTCGAAATCGGCGCGTGCCTGCTTGCGCGTATCGACGCGCGAAGCGACCTGCGAGCTGGTGGTGCAGCCAGGCGTCAGGCCGCCGGGCGGCTGCGGCGCACCGGTGGCGACAGCGACCCGGTTGCACTCGTCGTCCAGTTGCGAACTGATGTCGGCATGGCGCTGGTTGCGGCCGTACATCAGCTTCATCGACAGGTCGTTGGTGAGGTAGCTGGTCCAGGTCAGCGCCCAGTTCTTGCCGCCGGTATTGGTATAGACCTCGTTGTTCTTGGTGCCGCGCGTGCTGGTGTCGTAGTCGTAGTTGTAGACGTCTCCAACGTCGCGTGTCTTGTCGGAGAAAGCCATCAGCGACAGGATGTTGCTGTCGGTAATGTTCCAGTCGATGGTGCCGCCCCAAAAACCGTTGTTGGAATTGTGGTCGGTGATCGAAGTGCCGGTGTCATTGGTATTGTGCGGGCTGGCGCCGCGCCTCTCGTACATCGCGAAGAAGAACAGCTTGTCTTTCACGATCGGGCCCGAGGCCCACACGTTGGTCTTGATCAGCGAATCCTGGTCACGGCTGGAGGTGTAGTAACGCTCGCCATCGAAGTAATAGTCCTGGCCGCGCGAGTGCCAGTTGCCCGGCTCCATGGTGATCTCGGTGCCGGCCTTGAACTCATTGGTGCCTGTGCGCGCCACCGCGTTGACCACACCGCCGGTGGTGCGGCCGAACTCGACCGAGTAGCCGCCGGTCTTGACCTGGAACTGATCGTAGAACGCGAACGGTGCTTCGGAGAAGCCGTTGCGATTGTAGAAATCGGTGACGTTGAGGCCGTTGATGTAAAACGCATTCTCTGCGATCGATGAACCGCCGAAGGAAATGCCGCCGAAGCCGGCATCGCCCTTGACGACGCCCGGCGCCAGCAGCGCCACCGAGGTGACGTTCTGGTCGACCGGCAAGCGTTGCAGTTCGGCGCGCGAGACGACGGTGGCGGATTCGGTGGAACTGACATCGATGATCGGCAGCGCGGTGCTGGTGACCGTGATGCCGCTCAGCTCGGTGGCGTTGACCTCGCCGACGTCTGCCGTGGTGGTGGTGCCGATGCTCACGGCAACTGCGCGCGGCTCGCCGATGGGCTGGCCGCCTTTGCTCGCGCTCAGCGTGTACTGACCGACCGGCAAAAACGGAAAGCGGTAGTTGCCGTTGCCGTCGGCGGTGATGGTGCGGGTCAGCCCGGTGCCTGGGTTGACGACGGTTACCACCGCGCCGGCCTGGGTGTGACCCATCACCGAGCCATCGTTGTTGCCAGCGAAGGCAGGTACCGCCAACGACGCAAGGCCGAGGCCCAGCGCCATGCAAAGTACATTCCTGCGCAATGTCCGAGTACTGCTCATCTCCCAATCTCCCCCATCGACGCCGTCGATGCCATGTTTTGAAAAGCTTCTGGTTACTTGTTGTTGCGTCCCTGCGTCACTGGCAAGACCTGCCATTTGAAGTCGTAGCCCGTCTGGTCGAAGTAGAGGTTGCCTCCCTTCCACTCGGCCTCTCCGCGTTGTGAATCCACGTCGTCGGAACGGAATTGCTGCTTGGGCGGCTGGAAACGGCGCCCGTAGTCATTGTTGAAGGCGAGACGATAGGCATCGAGCCCGCCCAGGTAGAACCACTCCAGCGCCTTGTCGTCGGACGGTGCCGGATGCAACCGGCCGGTGGTCACGTCCATCGGCACCCAGCCGTACGGCGCCAGGTACAGGTAACCCCAATCGTGGATGTTGCTGTAGCCGGTGCCGTTGTCGGAGAACACCATGCCGGACTGCCAGCGCGTGGGGATGCCATTGAGCCGCAGCAGCGTCATCAGCAGCAGGGTCTGCTGGCCGCAGTCGGCGTGACCGGCGTGCAGCGCGTAGTCGCTGATGTTGCTGATCGTGGAGTACTCGCGCGCGCCGGCCCACGGGATGCGGTCGACTGCGGCGAACAGTTTCTGCGCGATGCGGTACGGGTTCTTCTCGTTGCCGACGACCTTGCGCGAGAACGCGCGCATGGCATCGGTGAACACGATGTGCGGTGCGCGTTCGGCCACGAACGGCGCCAGTTCCGGCGTGATCGTTTCGGCTACGACCTTGTCCGGGTCGATCGCGTGGTATTGCGCGAAAACGGTCAGCTCGTAAGTCACCGAGAACTCGGTCTTCTGGCCGGCCTTCGCGGGCTTTTCCAGATAGACGGTGCGCTGCATCGTCGACGCGGGAGCGATCTCATGCCGCGCCGGCTCGCTGCCGACATAGCGGATGTCTTCCTGCTGGCCCGGTACCGCCTGCGGATACGGAATCCATGCGCGCACGGTTTCGCCGGCGGGCACGGCATCGGCGTCGACGGTCAGGATCTGGGTCATGCGCACGCGACGCGGCAACACGCTGCTGCGGTGTTCGGTCAGTGCCGCGTGGTAGATCGCGCGCTGATGGTCGTTCAGCGATTCCATCGGGCCGTCGGTGATCGGCGTCTGCACGGCGCGCCGTGCCACCGCGTCCGCGCTGAGGCGAAACAGGTTGCTCGGCGAGCGCTTGAAATAGAGCGTCCTGCCATCGATGACCTGATGTTCGAACAGGCCGGCCGCATCCCACTTCGCAAATTGCGCATCGGTCAGGTCGGGGATTTCCTTGCGCACGCGCGCCTTGACGTCGTCGGCGCCGAGCGTGAAATCGAGCAGGATGCGGCGCATGCGTTCGCGCTGGAAGGCAAGCGCGGTTTTCGTATCGGCGGGCAGGGCCGGTTGCGCCAGTGCGGCGGTGATTGCCGCATCGGCCGCCTTGAAATGGCCGGCGTCGATCTGGGTAATGATGGGGGCGAGCGGCCTGTCGCCGGCGGCTGCCGCGGCAAACGCCAGCGGCGTCGTGAACAGCAGGGTCAGCAGGCACATGACGATGTTCCGTCCATGACCACGGCGACGTCGTTTCAGCGCGACAGGTAAAAGCGTATCCATCGACCAGCGTCCCCAATTGAATCCCCTGAAACCGCTGTGTAACACGCTTGCAAATGGCGGTCAATAATTTATGCTTCGATCGATCTTGAAAAGAATCAGCTATTCCTTGGCGACCAAAACCCGCCTGCCCGCGGATGACCGCGAACCACCCACAAGGGGATGCATGTGATCCACACGGTCTGGCCTTATCTGGCGGTGATGTTGCTGGCTGCCGGGCTGTTTCCCGCGGTGGAGCGGCGCTACAACTGGCGCATTTTCTCGGTGTTGCCACCGATCGTGCTGACCTATCTGCTGGTCACGGCGCTGGCGGTGTCCGGGCTGTGGCAGGTCAACGAGGAGATCCATGCGGCGCAGTCGATGCTGACCTCGCGGATGGTGCCGGCCTTGCTGTTCCTGCTGATGATCAATTGCGACCTGCGCGCAATCTACCGGCTCGGGCCGCGCGTGCTGGCTGTGTTCGCGTGCACCTCGATCAGCCTGTTCATCGCGTTCATCAGCACGTACCTGATCTACCGTCGCTGGCTGCCTGGCGACGCTTGGCATCCGCTGGCCGCATTGAGTGGCAGCTGGGTCGGCGGCACCGCCAACATGATCGCGGTGAAGCAGGCGATCGGCATGTCCGATGCGCATCTGGCGATGTCGCTGCTGACCGATGCGCTGTGCTATTCGATGTGGGTGGTGGTGCTGTTCTCGGTGGCGCGGCTGGCGCCGGCGTTCAATCGCTGGACGCGCGCCAAATCCAGCGGCGACCTCGCCTTGCCGGCGGCCAAGACAAGCGCTCCCACCACTTACGACAGCGTATTGCTGTGGCTGGGCATGGCGCTGGCCGCGGCTGCGCTTGCCGGATGGCTGGCGGCATGGCTGCCGACCTCCAGCATGATCAGCGCCACCACCTGGACCATCCTGCTTGCCACGGTGGCAGGGCTGGTGGTGGCGCACACGCCGCTGGCGCGTTACCCCGGCGCCGGCACGATTTCCAGCGCGATGCTGATCAGCGTGGTGGCCGTGCTGGCTTCGCAAAGCAACTTCCAGGGCATCGCCGCGGCGCCGCTGTACCTGCTGTGCGGCGTCACCATCATCGCGATCCACGCGGTGCTGCTGGTGGGTTTCGCCAAACTCTTCCGCTTCGACCTCTATCTGTGCGGCATCTCCTCGCTGGCACATATCGGCGGCGTGGCCGCCACGCCGGTGCTCGCGGCCAGCTATTCGCCGGCGCTGGTGCCGGTCGGCATCCTGCTGGCTTTGCTGGGTTATATCCTCGGTACGGGCTTCGGCCTGCTGGTGGCGTCCGTGCTGTCGATGCTGGCGGGCACGTGATGCGGCCTCAACAAGGGACAATGAAAATGCGACTTCCACTATTTGCTGCAACCGTTCTCGCCCTGGGTCTCGTTGCCGCGCCATTGCAGGCGCGCGATGCCGCACCGGCGCTGACGATCCCGCCCTCGGGCGTGATGGGCGTGGGCGAGGCACAGCTCACGCCCGCATTCTGGATCGGGCTGCAGAAACAACCGGACCATGTGATTCTCGACCGGGCCGCGATCGCCGCGGAGAACGCGAAGCTGCTGCAGGTCGATCCTTCGATGCACGACCTGCGTGCGCTGCCGAAAACCCTGACGCGCGAACAGGTGGCCGGCTGGATCAACGGATTGTCCGAACGCCCCAAGCGGCAGATGTATGACGTCGAGGGCAAGCCGTTGCCGGCCGCCACGCTGGACGCGCTGATCGACAATCTCGCGTTGTCCGACATTCCCGCGCAGCAGGAAACGCGCTACGGCCTGGTGGTGCAGCGGGCTTCGTTCCACACCTTCCCGACCAACTTGCGCGCCTTCAATGTCAGCGGCGACACCGATATCGACCGCTTCCAGGAGACCGCCGAATTCCCCGGTGTGCCGGTGGTGATCGTGCACGCCAGCCGCGACGGCAAGTGGCTGTTCGTGGTGAGCCCGCGCTATGCCGCGTGGACCGAGAAGGAGAACGTGGCCGAAGGCACCGCCGCGCAGGTATTCGGCTACGCCGACAAGACGCCGTACCGGGTGGTGACCGGCGCCAGCGTGCGCACCGTGTTCACCCGCGAGGTGCCGGGCGCATCGCAGCTGCAGCTGGACATGAGCACGCGTGTGCCGCTGCTGAACCTGCCGCCGGATCAGCCGGTCAACGGACAGACGCCCTATGCGGCCTACACGCTGCAGCTGCCGCTGCGCGGCGCCGACGGCAAGCTGCAGTTCACGCCGGCGCTGCTGCAGAAGAACACCGACACGGCGGGCGACTACCTGCCGCTGACTCCGGCCAACATCATCCGCCAGGCGTTCAAGTTCCTCGGCGAGCGCTATGGCTGGGGCCATGCTTACGACGGCCGCGATTGCAGCGGCTTCGTCTCCGACGTCTATCGCAGCATGGGCGTGCAGATGCCGCGCAACACCAGCAAGCAGGCGATCAGCCCGGCGCTGGAGCATCGTGCGTTCACCGACAAGGACAGCCGCGAGGCGCGCATCAAGGCAGCGCGCGAGTTGCAGGTCGGCGACCTGGTCTACATCCCCGGCCACGTGATGATGGTGCTCGGCCAGCGCGACGGCCAGCCGTACGTGATTCACGACGTGGGCGGCATGACCTATCGCCAGGCCGACGGCAGCATGCGCCACATCAAGCTCAACGCAGTGTCGGTCACGCCGTTGCTGCCGATGCAGTCCAATGATCATCAGACCTACGTCGACCGCATGACCAGCATCGTGCGCATCCGCCGTTGAGCCTGCTGCCGGTTGCATCGAGAAGAAACAGGGACACGGATTCCATGAAGGCTTTGCCATGAAAATCACCGACATCCAGTTCGGCATGCTGCGGGTACCGCTGAAGACGCCGTTCAAGACCGCGCTGCGCACCGTCAACACGGTCGAGGACATCGTGGTGATGATGCATACCGATACCGGCCACGTCGGTTACGGCGAGGCGCCGGCTACCGCGGTGATCACCGGCGACACCCACGGCTCGATCATCGACGCGATCCGCCACTACATCTCGCCGCGCCTGATCGGCCAGGACATCGCCGACCTCAACCACCTCACCCAGCTGATCCAGAGTGCGATGGAAAAGAACACCAGCGCCAAGGCGGCGGTGGAGATCGCGATCTACGACCTGTGGGGCCAGCTCTACAACGCGCCGCTGTACAAGCTGCTCGGCGGCGGCGACCCGGTGATCACTACCGACATCACCATCAGTGTCGACTACATCGACAAGATGGTGGCCGATTCCGTTTCCGCGGTGGAGCGCGGCTTCGAGTCGCTGAAGATCAAGGTCGGCAAGGACATCGGCGTCGACATCGAGCGGGTCAAGGCGATCTACGCGGCGGTGGAAGGGCGCGCGCTGCTGCGGCTGGACGCGAACCAGGGCTGGACCGCCAAGCAGGCGGTGTACGCGCTGCAGACGCTGGAGGAGGCCGGCATCAAGCTGGAGCTGATCGAGCAGCCGGTGAAGGCGCGCGACCTGGCCGGCATGCGCTACGTCACCGAGCGCGTGCATACACCAGTGATGGCCGACGAGAGCGTGTTCGGCCCGATGGAGGTGGTGGAGCTGATCCGCATGCGCGCGGCCGACATCATCAACATCAAGCTGATGAAGACCGGCGGCATCTCCAACGCGATCCGCATCGCCGACATCGCCGCGATGCACGGCGTGGAATGCATGATCGGCTGCATGCTCGAAACCAGCATCAGCGTGGCGGCGGCGGTGCACGTGGCCGTGGCCAAGTCGAACGTGATCACCAAGATCGACCTGGACGGCCCTTCGCTGTGCCAGTTCAATCCGGTCGACGGTGGGGTAATCTTCAACGAATCGGAGATCTCGGTGACGGACGCGCCCGGGCTGGGCATCCGCGAGATCCGCGGACTGGAGAGGATCGAAGGTTGATGTCGCCGCTGGTCAAAATCCGCTCGGAGCGCGACCAGATGTCGGCGGTGGAGCGGCGTATTGCCGACTTCATCCTCGAGAACGCGCAGCTGCTGCGCGATTACTCCTCGCAGCAGCTGGCCAATGCGCTGGGCATCAGCCAGTCCAGCGTGGTCAAGTTCACCCAGAAGCTGGGTTTCAAGGGGTATCCGGATCTCAAGTACTCGGTCGGCGAGGCGATCGCCCGTGCCGACAACGGCGACACGCCGCAGCTGACGGCATCCGCCAACGGCGTGTCCGATGCCTCACTCGCCGGCAACCTGTGGCGACGCAAGTCCGAGGCCGAGGAAGCCACCCGGCTGATCAATCCGCCGCAGACCATTCATGCGGTGGCTGACGCGATCGAGCAGGCCGGTCGCGCCGGCAAGGTATTCATCATCGGTCTGGGCGAGGACGACATCTACGCGCGCGGCTTCGCGCTGAAGCTGTCGTTGCTGGGCATCCTCACCGTGCACAATTTCGACACTGCGCGGATGACCGCGAATGTTTCCGCGGCCAGTGCCGGCGACGTGCTGCTGGTGTTCTCCGAACACGGCAACCATCCGGCGCTGTGCAAGATCAGCCGCTACTTCCGCGAGCGCCGCGGCCAGGTGATCACGGTGACGCGGCATACCGCCAACCCGTTGCGCGCGCTGGCCGATATCGCGCTGGTGGTGTCCGCGCACGACGAGCAGCCGTACATCCAGCCGCTGCTGTACCAGTCGGCGCTGCAACATCTGCTCGATGGCGTGTTCGTGCTGCTGTGCGAAGGGCACGACGATCGCCACGCGCAGCTGCTGGCCAATCTCGACCGTATCCAGCTGATGCTGGAGCCGTAACCCATCCACTGCAGGCAGGTACGCATGGCTTTTCGTCGTTACACCCGCTCGTGCGCTGCGTGCTTCGTGCTGGCGCTGGTACTCATCTCCGGTTGCGCCGCACACGATCTGAAGCCGGCCGAGGCCAGCCGCTGGCAGTCGTCGCGTCAGCTCGTACTGGTTACCATTGCCGAATGGGGGGCCGATCACGGCATGCTGCGCACGTATGCGCGCGGCGCGCATGGCTGGGTAGCGGCAGGCGTCGCGGCGCCGGTCACGATCGGCAAGACGGGCGCCGGCTGGGGGCTTGGACTGAACGCGCCGCGAAGTAGCGAGCCGGTCAAGCGCGAAGGCGACAACCGCAGCCCGGCGGGCGTGTTCCGCATCGGCGATACGTTCGGATACGCCAGCCACGTCGACACCGCGATGCCGTATCTCGCGCTCAATGCCACCGAGTATTGCGTCGATGTCAGCGGCGCGAAGCACTACAACCGCATCGTCGATGCGAACGTGGTCGGTGCCGACGCGGTGAAGGGTTCCACCGAACCGATGCGGCGCGACCTGCACGCTCATGGCGATCAGCGCTACCGCATGGGCTTCGTGATCGAACAGAATCCGCAGGCACGGCCGCAAGCGGGCAGTTGCATCTTCGCGCACCTGTGGAAATCGCCGACGGACTCGACCGCGGGATGCACCGCGATGACGCCAGCCGTGATGCAGTCGTTGCTGGCCTGGCTGCGGCCGGAGGACCAGCCGATCTTCATCCTGCTGCCGCAGCACGAATACGAACGGCTGCGTACCGACTGGCAGTTGCCGGCGGTCGCCGCGACAGGCGCCGCACGGTGAGCGCGACCAGTCGGGTCCTGATCGGACTGGCCGCCGGTGCGCTGATCGGGCTGCTGCTGGTCGGCTGGAACCCGGCGGTGGCGCTGCAGGTGGCCAACGTGGCGCAGCCGATCGGCAAGCTGTGGCTGAATGCGCTGCAGATGACCGTGGTACCGCTGGTGCTGGCGCTGGTGGTGGTTGGCGTGAACACTGCCACCGATGCGGCCGCCTCGGGTCGCATTGCACGGCGCGCGATCGTGGTGTTCATCGTGGTGCTGACCGGCGGCGCGCTGTTCGCGGCGCTGGCAGCGCCACTGGTGTTCGCGCTGTTTCCGCACAACCCGGCATTGATCGTGGCGCTGGGTCATGCGACGGTGCCATCGGCCGCGGAGGCGGCGCCGATCAGCTGGGTCGATTCGCTCACCGCGATCGTGCCGAGCAACGCGATCATGGCAGCCGCACAGAGCGCGATGCTGCCGCTGGTGGTGTTCGCCCTGTTCCTCGGCTTCGCGCTGACCCGGATCGAGCAGGCACGGCGCGCGCTGCTGATGGAATTTTTCCAGGCAATCGCCGACGCGATGATCGTGATCGTGCGCTGGGTGCTGTGGGCTGCGCCGCTGGGCGTGTTCGCACTGATCCTGTCGGTATGCGCACGCTCGGGACTGGGCATGCTCAGTGCGCTTGGCGTCTACGTGTTGGTGGAGTGCCTGCTGTATCTGGCGGTCACCGTGATGATGCTGCCGGTGGCGATGGTGTTCGGCGGCGAACGCATCCGCCGTTTTGCCGCCGCACTGGTGCCGGCGCAGGTAGTGGCGCTCAGCACGCAGTCGTCGCTGGCCTCGCTGCCGGCGATGCTGGAAAGCGCGGATCGCCGGCTCGGCTATCCGCAGCAGGTTACCGCGCTGGTGCTGCCGATGGCGGTGAGCCTGTTCCGCCTGACCAGTCCGGTGCAGTACGTCACCTCGGCGGTGTTCATCGCGTGGGCCTACGGCATCGACCTGTCTACCGCGCAGCTGCTCACCGGCGCGCTGCTGGCCGTGGTGATCAGCCTGGGTTCGGTCGGTCTGCCGGGCCAGGTCACCTTCATCGCCACCAACCTGCCAGTGGCGCAGGCGATGGGCCTGCCGCTGAGCCCGCTGGGCCTGATGCTGGCGGTGGACACCATCCCCGACGCACTGGCCACGCTCGGCAACGTCACCGCCGACCTCACCGCCACCAGCCTGGTCACCCGACAATCGAGGCGCGATACCGCATGAGTTTCGACGTACAGGATTTCGATGCGATCGTGATCGGCGCCGGCATCGGCGGCGCATCGGTCGCGTATTTCATGGCGCCGCATGCGCGGGTGCTGGTGCTGGAGCGCGAGGCGTATGCGGGCATGCATTCGACCGGCCGTTCGGCGGCGTTGTTCAGCGAGACGTATGGCTCCCCGCAGGTGCGCGCGCTGACCCGTGCGGCGCGGCCGTTCCTGGTGCAGCCGCCGGCGGGTTTCGCGGCCCATCCCATTCTCGCGCCGCGCGGCGCCACCATCATCGGCAATGCGGCGCAGTCCGACGACGTGTTGGTGCTGCACGAGGCGATCGTGCCGTTCACCCGCGACATCGAACTGCATGACGTGGCACGCCTGCTTGCGGCGGTGCCGGTGCTGCGCCCAGAGTCGGCGCAGATCGGCCTGCACGAACCCGGCGCGGCCGATATCGACGTCAACGAACTGCATCAGGGGTTCCTGCGCGGACTGCGCGCGCGCGGCAGCGAGCTGCGCCTGAACGTCGGCATCCGCGCGATCGGCCGCAGCGCGGGCGGCTGGCAGGTGGACGACGGCGAGCAGGCGTTCCGTGCGCCGCTGCTGCTCAATGCCGCCGGCGCCTGGGTCGACCAGGTAGCCGCACTGGCCGGGGTGGCGCCGATCGGCATCGTGCCGAAGCGGCGCTCCGTGTTCCTGTTCGATCCGCCGGAAAATCTCGCCACCGCGCACTGGCCGTTCATCACCAGTTTCGATGAGAGCTTCTACTTCAAGCCCGACGCCGGCCTGCTGCTGGGCACATGCGCGAACGCCGACCCGGTCGAGCCGCACGACGTGCAGCCGGAGGATTACGACATCGCGCTGGGCATTCACCGGATCGAGGAGGCGACCACCCTGACGATCCGCCGGCCGCGGCGAAGCTGGGCCGGCCTGCGTTCGTTCGTCGCCGACGGCGACCTGGTCGGCGGCTTCGCGGTGGACGCGCCCGGTTTCTTCTGGGTCGCCGCGCAGGGCGGCTACGGCATCCAGACCAGCGCCGCGATGGGCGAAGCGTGCGCCAATCTGGTGCTCGGCCGGCCGCTGCCAGCGGCGCTGCTCGATGCGGGCTTGTCTGCCGCGATGCTGGCGCCGCGGGTGCCGCGGGCGTTGTAGGTGGCGCGGCGCCGTAGGCGTTGCAGGTTTCAACCGGAGCGTCCGCTGGCGTCGAACCTGCTGAACGCCGACGCCACGCGACGCTCACCCTCCACCAGCCTCACCCCACCATCCTCATTCGCGCGAAGGCGGGAATCGCTCTTCAGCAATGGAGTTGGCCATCCATCTGGCAAAGTCAAAATGGATGACCAGCTTCGCTGTTGTGGAGCTTCTCCCGCTTTCGCGGGAATGACCGTGGTGGAGGGCGAGGCTCCAGGGAAAAGCGCTTCCGGCCACGCGGGCAGCGCTGAAGTCACGCCACGGCCAGCGATGAAATCGTCACGCATCCAGCGGTGAAGCCAGCGCAGGGCAGGGCTTCGCCGCCCTGCGCCGCTTCATGCAGCCAAGCGCCGATCTGTCAGTTGCCGATCCGCTGATTCGTCAGCGCCGCATTGCCGACGATGCCCGACAGCGGCAGCAGCTGGCTAAGCACGCGGCTCCATTCGGTCACGCCGGCCGGTCCGACAAACACCACGTCGCCGGGTCGCATCATGAAATTGTCGGCCAGCGCAAAGGCGGCCGGCGAATGTCCGTTGAGGTGGAATACCGTGGCCGGCTCCACCTGCATGTTCGCCACACCGCGAATCACGTAGATCGCCTTGCCATCGGCGGTCACCGGATTCACCCCACCGGCGCGCCCGATCACCTGGGTGAGATTCAGATTGGTGGTCTTGAACATGATCGCCTGGGGCCTGATGACTTCGCCCATGACATACACTTCCCGACTTTCGTTGTAGGGCAGGAATAGCCCGTCGCCGGGCTTCAGGTAGATGTTCTGGGCCGCGCTGGTGCCCTGGCCGGGCATACCGAGATTGAGGTGGTAGTCGTGTCCGTCACGGGTCAGCACCACGTCCGAAAGATCGGCCAGATCGGTATTGATGCCGGCGTTGCCAATCGCCTGGCCCAAGGTCATCGGCACGTCGGTGATCGGCTGCGAATCAGTCTTCGTGAAGGCGCCCCGCAAGTTGATTCGCTGGCTGCCGTAACTGACCACGCTGACATCGACCTGCGGTTTTTCGACATAGGTCGTGAGTTTGTTGGCGATGGCCTGGCGGAGCTGTTCGATATTCATGCCGGCGGCCTTGATATTGCCGACATAGGGATAGAAAAGTGTGCCATCAGGTCTTACCAGACGACCGTTGGCGACGGTCTGCTGTTGCGAGCCCGCCGGCGAGGTGAGTTCGGGGTGGTCCCATACCGTGATGTAAAGCGTGTCGCCCGCGCCAATCAGATAGGGCTGCGGTTGGTAGCTGAGCAACTCCGGGGCGATCTGCTGGTTTGCTGGCCCGGCTTGGGCGGAAGCCAGCGTGTCGGGAGTGATCTGTACCAGCGTCACGTGCCCGCTTTCGGGCGCGCTACCGTTCGTGAGCGCTCCCTCGGACATGTGTTGGCCGGGCACCATGGCGCAGCCATGCAGCAGCACAACCGACAATGCGATCGCCGGCAATAGAAAGTGTTTCATGGAAGTGACCTCCAAAGGCACCGATACTCATGCGAACAGAAGCCACGCCCAGAAAAGGCGCAGTGGCGCGCGTAAATTCCCGCATTGTCAAACCGACCCATCGACAATAATCCAGTCCTTGTCGCTCGGCGCTTCTCCGCCGCGGATAAAAATGCAGCTTTCAGACAGCAGGATCTGGGTTAATGGCAGTATCAAAAAAATGTCGCACAACCTCATCGTGCACCATCTGACGTGGCGCATCGAGACAAGCCTGCCAGGCTGGACCCATTGCCAGTGCCCACCCCCGGCAAGGTGGATGCCGTAGGGTGGACAAATCGAGACGAAAGCAAACGCGTCATCTCTGAAGCGGAAATAGACTCGCACAAGCGAGAAGATCGCGTGAAGAGGGCGTATTTTTCGGGCAAACGTTTCCCAGTGCCACGCGGTCAGCGTTCTTGATGCCTTGCAAGTTACTAAAACACAACGTATTTGTCTCATAGAGATCGGATGTGTACCCGCCAAGGGAAATCCGGGAATCAGGCCCCAGCGTGGTTTCACGCCTGCTTCGCACAAGCATTTTTAATATCGTGGGATGTGATTGGGACCGGATGGGGGCCGGATAAATAATTTGCCGATGCATCCTTTGCCAGGCCCCTGATTTCTGGAGTCCGCGAATATGGCGTGAAGTAGATGTAATTTATTTACTGTATATCTGCCTTGTTGGTTAATTGCATGTCTAATTTGACCGCTGCATTTTTTAACCAAGATAGAATGACAGAACATAAAGTTTGGAACATTGAATTTGGTCGCCGTCTTCAGCGCTCCGGTGTCGTCGAGAGTTTTGAGGCGACGATCGGTTTCGGCATGATGACCTGATGGTTGCTTCAGGCTACCGAGGGCAGTCAGTCAACGTGTTCAAGAATATTCTGGTTCTCTGTGTGGGCAATATCTGCCGCAGCCCGACGGCGGAATATATTTTACGTCAGCAGCTTGCCGGGCACGATATTCAGGTCACCAGCGCCGGGCTGGGGGCGCTGGTGGGACGTCCGATCGAGGGGCATGCAATGGCACTTCTGCAGGAGCATGGCATTGACGCTTCCTCACATCGGGCGCGCCAGCTCGATGCGGTGATGTTGCGGGAGGCCGAGCTGGTGCTGGGCATGGAGCGCAGGCACCTGGCGGCAGCGGCAAGGCTGGCACCGGAAGCCAGCGGGAAATTGTTCTTGCTGGGCAAGTGGCTCGATTTCGACAGTGTGCCTGATCCCTATCGGCAATCTCGTCAGGCTTTTGAAAACGTCTACGGCCTCATCGAGCGAGGCGTCGGCAGTTGGCTTAGTTACCTGTGAACCCCCTTCACTTCAAGGAACGGCTGGCATGACCACCAGGCAAACTTTCTCGCCGCGCGACGACGACATCGATCTTCGGGCCCTGATCGGTACGCTGCTCGACCACAAGTGGTTGATCACCGCGACCACCATGTTCTTCTTTGCGGCGGCCGTGATCTATGCGCTTCTCGCCACGCCGATCTACCAGGCCAGCGCCACGGTTCAGGTGGAGAAGACCGTGCCGAGCCTGCCTGGCCTGGACGACATCGCACAGACTCTCGGCGCGTCGACGTCACAGGCGGTCACGGAGATTGCGCTGCTCACCTCGCGCACGGTGGTCGGTGATGCCATCACCAATCTCAAGCTGGAGATAGATAGCGAGCCGGAACATTTTCCGTTGATCGGCGCCTTTCTTGCGCGGCGTTTCACGCCGACCAGTCCTGGCGAGATCGCCGCCCCGCTGGGCGGCATGAGCCGCTATGACTGGGGCGGTGCGCAACTGGACATCTTTCGGCTGGATGTGCCGTCGCAGTTGCTCGATCAGCAGCTCAATCTGGTAGCCGGCCAGAACGGCACCTATACCCTGAGCGATGACGACGACGGCACGCTGCTGACCGGCCGGGTGGGTGAATCGGTGACGGCGCGAGGCATAACGATGCAGGTGAAGTCGCTTCACGCCAACCCGGGCACCCGCTTTGACGTGGTGCGGCACGCGCGCCTGCCGCTGATCACCAATCTGCAACAGAACCTCGTGGCAACCGAGCAGGGCAAGGATTCGGGCATCATCGAAATCGACTACCGCAATACCGATCCGGTCCTTGCCACCAGACTGCTCGATCAGATCAGCGCGCTGTACGTACGTCAGAACGTGGATCGCAATTCGGCAGAGGCGGCGAACAGCCTGGCCTTCGTGAAAGAGCAGCTGCCGCAGGTGAGGCTTGAGTTGGAACAGGCGACGCAAGCCATGAATACCTTCCAGACGCGAGCGCACTCGGTCGACATCAGCATGCAGACCAAGGCCTTGCTGGACCAGATCGTGGCGATGGACGCAAGCCTGCAGCAATTGCACATGCAGATGAGCGACATGCAGCGCCACTTCACGCCGCAGCATCCCTCTTACAAGGCTTTGCAGTCGCAGATCGGCCAGCTGGAAGGACAGAAGAACGATTTGCAGAAGCAGGTGGGCCGGCTGCCGGACATACAGCAACAGATGCTTCGTCTGGCGCGGGACGTGCAAGTCAGCAATCAGACCTATACCAGCCTGCTCAACCAGGCCCAGCAGCTGAACATTGCGCGCGCCGGTACGGTGGGCAACGTGCGCGTGATCGATCACGCGGCGACCGATACCGCCAAGCCGGTCTGGCCGAAGCGGATTCTGCTGGTGCTCGGCGCCACGGTTTTTGGCGGCCTGCTGGCGGTCGGGTTCGTGTTCCTGCGACAGCTGCTCAACCGTGGCGTCGAGGATCCGGCTGCGATCGAGCGACTGGGACTGCCCGTGTATGTTTCCATTCCTCGCAGCGAGCTGCAGCGCGAAAGCGCGGTGCTGCGCGTCCGCCACCGGCGATCGACCGGCAAGCAGAACCTGCTGGCGGTTGGCGCTCCTGCCGACATGGCGATCGAGGCGTTGCGGAGCCTGCGCACCAGTCTCCATTTCGCGCGGCTGGAGGCGAAGAACAACCTGCTGCTGATCTCAAGTTCCAGCCCCGGTGTCGGCAAGAGCTTCGTCGCCGCCAATCTGGCGGCGGTGATTGCCCAGGCCGGCCAGCGTGTGCTGCTGATCGACGCGGACATGCGCAAGGGCACGCTGCACAAAACCATCGGCGGCAAGGCCGAACGTGGCTTGTCCGAGCTGATCGTGGGTCAGGCCGAGCTCCCGGAGGCCCTGCGCAATGTCGACGGAGTCGGCAAGCTGTTCTTCATTTCGCGCGGCAAGATACCGCCCAATCCGTCCGAACTGCTGATGCATTCCCGCTTCACCACCTTGCTCGAGAGCCTGAAGCCACGGTTTGACCTGATCATCATCGACACGCCGCCGATTCTCGCGGTTACCGATGCCGCGGTGATCGGGCACCACGTGGGCACGAGCCTGCTGGTCGTGCAGTTCGGGCTCAACCAGCCGCGCGAGATCGCGTTGGCCAAGCAGCGCTTCGAGCAGAACGGTGTGCCGATCAAGGGCGCCATCTTCAATCTCGTCGAGAAGCGTAGCGCGGGCTATTACGCCTACGCCTATTACGCCTACGCCCCGGCCAAGTCGTAGCTTCAGAACCTCAGCCAGGAACCGCCATCCATGAGTCTGCAACTAAAGACCGCCTCATGATCATGAAAGCCATCTTGCCGGGTGCCGGTTCCGTCGGGCTCTTCAGCGGAGCTTGGCCAGCGTGCTGCCAACTTGGCTTGCCGGCAGATCCGCAAGGTGCGTGCGAACTCCGGTGGGCTGGCCGTCATCCGCTGCGAGCATCCGGTACCCGGTCTTGCCGGGAGCGGATCGTGCCTGGCGCGTGCCGTACAGCGTTGGCCTGAGCGCGCCATGTCCTCGATGGAATTCAGCATTCGACGTTTGACCTTTCTTCCGAAGGGTTGGCGCGCTGCGCTGGGCGCGATCTCCATGCTCTGGATCGCCACCGCGATCGGCGCAGGCATGGCTTTTCTCACGCAGGCGCTGCTTGCACACGAGCTGGGCCCGGCGTCCTTCGGCCTGTTCGCCTCGTCGCTGGCCACGGTAAGCATGATTGCGCCGCTGGCGGGTTTTGGCGTGTCGCAGTTCTGGTTGAAGGTGTACGGCGGTGAAGGATGGGCGGCCAATCGCTGGCTGCGCCCGTCGCTGCAATTTCTTGTCGCGACCACGCTGTTGACGCTATCGATCATCGCGCTGTGGGCATTGGTCGGAGCGCCGGCGGATGCCACCGTGACACTGCTGCTGCTGCTCCCGGTGGTGCCCGGCACGCTGGGGGCGGCGCTGCTCAGCAGCAAGCTGCGGCTGGAGGAGCGCCACCAAGCGCTGGCCGTGTGGCAACTGACCACGCCGGGAAGCCGCCTGCTCGTGGCGGTCATGCTTCTATTGGTGCCTGCGCTTGCCGTGCATTTCGTGGCTGTCGGCTACGGCGTGGTTTCGCTGGGGTTGGCCTTGATGACAGTGCCGCAGCTATTCGCGATGCTGCGCGGCGAGATACGCCTGCATGGGCACGGCCGGCGTCCCGCGCCGACGTGCGGTGACGCGCCCGCGCCCGGCCCGTTGCAGCTGTGGTCGCAGGCGTGGGCCTATGGACTGGCAGCGGTGCTCTACCCGATCTTCTTCCAGATCAGTACGGTGTTGCTCAAATACCTCGACGGAAATATCGAGGCCGGCATTTTCGGTATCGGGCTGGCGGTAATGACGGCGATCTACCTGATCCCGGCAACGCTCTACCAGAAATTCCTGCTTTCCAAGCTGCACCGATGGGCGATCCATGACACGCCAAAATTCTGGCTGGTCTATCGCCACGGAAACATCGCCATGCTGGTGTCCGGCGTGCTGCTGGCTGCCATGACGGTACTGGTTGCACCCTGGATCGTACCCCTCGTTTTCGGTGAGAAATACCGCGCGGTGATACCGGTGTTGAACGTGCTGGCGTGGTGTATCCCGATCCGCTTTCTGTCCGTAGGTGTGGGTTCGGCGCTGCTCAATGAGCAGCACATGCGCTACCGGGTCTATGTCATGGGTATCAGTGCGGTGGTCGTGGTGCTGCTCAACCTGGCCTGGATTCCGGCCCATCACGAGCTGGGTGCGGCCGCTGCCAACGTGGTTGGCGAGATCGTGTTGCTGTTGGCCCTGTATGCCGGAGTTCGGCGTTTCCATGCGAACCGGGAGAAGCCACTTTGAGCATCATGCGACGACTCAAGCGAGCGTTGCGACCGCTGCGAAATGTGCTGTGGGCGTTTCTCGGTTTCGGCTACGATTTTTCGCGCTATGTCCGCTACGCCGGATGGCGCGGTCATGCCGACTCCCGCAAGCGTGACTACAAGGCGGTGAAGACCTACCACCGTCTGGAGAAATGCCTCAGCTTTCGCCAGCGGCGTCACGGTTCCGGTTGGGATGCCGCCGGCGATTTTGTGCACCTGCTCGGCCGTGTCGGTGCCGACGCGACGACGCTGGGTTATCACGAGACGGTGGGAATCAAGGTGCTGCGGGACTTCGTTGAGCGTTCCGACGGCGGTGGCCAGACCGCTCGTCAGGTTGATGAGTTCCTGCAGAGGACGAGCGTGGCGTCGCTTGAAGGTGGCGTCATCGACCTGACCGCCGATCAACTGCTGGTCGGCCGGCTGGAGGATCCCGAGAAATTTTTCCTGAGCCGCCATTCGGTTCGCGACTTCAGGCCCGATCCGGTACCGCGCGAGCTGTTGCATCGGGCCGTGCGACTGGCGATGAAAACGCCTTCGGTCTGCAACCGCCAGGCCTGGCACGTCTATCACCTTGACCAGCGCGCCAGCATCGATCGCGCACTGACCCTGCAAAACGGCAACCGCGGCTTCGGCCACGAGGTGCCGTGTCTGCTGATCGTCACGGCGGATCTGCGCGCCTTCGACACCCATGGCGAGCGGTTCCAGCACTGGATCGACGGCGGCATGTTCGCGATGGCGCTGGTGCTGGCGCTGCACTCGCTGGGCCTGGCTGCGTGCTGCCTCAACTGGAGCCGGGGACCAGGTGATGACCTGCGTCTGCGCAAGCTGGTGGCACTCGATGGCGCGCACACCGTGATCATGATGATGGCGGTCGGCTACCCCAGCGAACACCTGAAGGTTTGCTATTCAGCGCGCCGGCCGCTCGACGGCATCCTTACCCATCTGGACGTCCCTACGTGAAACGCTTCTATCTCTCCGGGCAACGCACGTTCGGCAATCGTGGCTGCGAAGCGATTGTGCGCAGCACGGTCGGGATGCTCCGCGAGCAGTTCGGCGACATGGAGGTGCTGGTCCCGTCTGCGGACATCGCCAGCGATAGCGCGCAGTGGCCGGAGGCGGCTGCGAGCGGCGTGCGTTTCGTGCCCGCCTATCTTCCCGCGCAAGCGCGCTATTGGGTGAACCTGCAGCGCCTGCCGCTGCGAGGGTTGAAGCGCGCCGGCTGGCCGTTTCCGATGCCATCCTGGCTGAAAAAACAGTTGGACAGCGTGGATGTGGTGCTGGCTGTGGGGGGCGACAACTATTCGCTGGACTACCGCATCCCCTCACCGATCATGGCACTGGACAGGTTTGCGATGGACATGGGTAAACCGGTGATCCTGTGGGGAGGCTCGGTAGGTCCGTTCGAGCGTGAGCCGGCCTTTGTCGCGCCGATGACGCAGCATCTCTCGCGCATGCATTATGTCGCCGCCCGCGAGTCGGTGAGCCATGCGTATCTGACCGATCAACTGGGCCTGCGCAACGTGATCCGGATGGCCGACCCCGCTTTCATGCTGAAGCCAGAGGCCGTCGACTTGAAGCCGTTCTGGCCTACCGGCAACGGCAGCGTGCTGGGCTTGAACGTCAGCCAGCTCATCGAGCGCTACCGTCGCCCCGATCAGGATCTGCGCGCGGAAGTGGCCGACTTCATCCGTCATGTGGTCACCGAGCGCGGCATGGGTGTGCTGCTGGTGCCGCACGTCAATCCACTGAAAGGCGACGGTCGCGGCGGCGATGCGGCGTACATGGCGGAGCTGCTCGCGCGGGTTGCCGATCTGGGCAAGGCGGTGACGATGATGCCGCAGCGGTTCAATGCGGCGCAGACCAAATACGTCGTCAGCCATCTGCGCTTCTTCATCGGGGCTCGTACGCATTCGACCATCGCCGCGCTTTCCAGCGAGGTACCCACGGTGTCGATTGCCTACAGCGTCAAGGCGCGCGGCATCAACAAGGATCTGTTCGGCAGCGAGGACATGGTGCTGCAGACCCCCGATGTGTCGGCCGCCTCGCTTCGAGCATCGCTGGCATGGCTGCTGCGCGAGGAAGGGTCGTTGCGGGCGCTGCTGGCGGTGCGGATAGGTGAGCTGCAAGCAATCGCGCGGGCCGCAGCGGCGCGTATTTCCGATGTGTTCGTCAATTGACGGGTAGCGCGGAGCATGGAAATGGTGGATCGGACCGAAAGCGACAAGGCGATGGAAAGGTTGGCGTTGAGCGCGGCGAGAATCGCGCGCGGCGGCACCGGCGCTCGCGCTGCCGAACTGGCGCCGGTGAGCGTGGTGGTGCCATGTTTCCGTTGCGCCGACACGATCGCCAGTGCCGTAGCCTCGGTCGCCGACCAGATACTCTGCCCGTCGGAGGTGCTGCTGGTGGATGACGGCAGTGACGATGGAACGCTGGAGTGTCTGAAAGCGATCGCACGAATCTGTCCGGAGGGCTGGATCAAGGTGCTTTCGATGCCGCGCAACGGCGGCCCCTCCGGTGCGCGCAATCTGGGATGGCAACACGCCACCCAGAGCTGGATCGCCTTTCTCGACGCTGACGACACCTGGCACCCGCACAAGCTGAAGCTGCAGATGGAGGTGCTCGCGGGCGATCCGCAGATTGCCCTCCTGGCCCATCGCATGAATGTGCAGGCGCGCACCGCGCCAGCGCCGGCGCTCACCTACCCGCTGAAAGTGAGGGTGGTCGGAAGACACTTGCTGCGGTTGCGTGCGTCATTTCCGACTGCCTCCATCGTGCTTCGCAGAGATCTGCCATTCCGTTTCGACGAGAACCGCTGGCGGGCGGAAGATTTTCTGCTATGGGCCCAGATTCTTCTCTCCGGCTACCGCTGCGCGCACATCAATCAGGTACTGGCTTCCTGGCACAAGGAACCCTTTGGCGCAGGTGGCCTCAGCGGCGATCTGGCGGCCATGTACAAGGCTAGCGTGGATGTGCGACGTGCCCTGCATGCCCAGGGTCTGCTCAGTCGATGGCAGATGCACGTCATTTATCCCATTGGTCTGGCGCGCTATGCACGGCGCTGCCTGCTCACGTTCGGGCGGCGCTGTGCGGCCACCCTTCGCACCAGAGATCGCTATTGAAACCGGGCCGGTGACGATGCCATGACGATGAACCCAGAGGTATCGATCTACGGAGATTCCGCCGACGCGAATGCGCGCGCCGTGCTGAGCGTGTTGCTGATTGCGACGGCATGTCTGGTGGCCGATGCCGTGGTTGGCTTGCGCGG
This sequence comes from Rhodanobacter sp. UBA5168, assembly GCA_002413455.1. Lineage (GTDB taxonomy): Bacteria > Pseudomonadota > Gammaproteobacteria > Xanthomonadales > Rhodanobacteraceae > Rhodanobacter. The sequence continues at coordinate 60,455 of DHXA01000107.1, forward strand.
CATTAATGTGGGCACCGATACCCATGCCTATGCTGGGTTTTTTCTCTCCATGCGAGAGAGGTTCGTAGCGACGAGGTTCGAGCCGGGGTTTGTGCTGGTGACGCGTCTGCTGAGCGCTACGGGGATGAGCGTCGTCGCCTATCAGGCCTCGCTTTTCGGGCTTTCGCTGGCGGCAGCGGCGTTGACGGCCCGGCGCTACTTCGACTATCTGGGCAGCACGCGCGGCTACCTGACGTTTCTGACCGCAGCGCTGATGTTCCTGTTCCTGTCGCCGATGTTCGTCAACGGATCGATCAATGCCGTGCGCCAGGGCATGGCCTCGTTCCTCGTCATCGCCGCGCTGCTTTCGTTCCATCATCGACAGTGGCGGCGTTTCATCGTCTATGGCCTACTCGCCACCAGCCTGCACTATTCGTCGCTGCTCTATCTCGCCTTCGCACCGTTGCTGCTGGTCAACCTGCGCCTGCAGCGCATCATCGCCGGCTTGGCGTTTCTGGCCTACTGCTCGGGCCTGACCATGCTGGTGGTGCGCGCCGTAGCACCCGTGGTTTACAGCGCGGTGATGAGCTACAGCGCGGGCGCTACCTACCGTGCGGGCGTCCGTCTCGATTTCGCGGCGTTCTCGATGCTCTGGTATCTGCTGCCTTACTTCGCATCGCGACTGGTCCGTTCGCCTTTCAATGAACGCATCAAGCAGAGCATGGCCGTCTATCTGGTGATGCTGCTGCCCTTCTTCACGGTGGGCTGGGGGAACTACTCCAACCGGTATCTGCTCGGACCGTGGATAGCGGTCTCGTTCGTGCTCGCGGCCATATGCTGTTTCGCCCGCGTTCCATTTCTGCGCCATCCCCTGTTGCTGCGGGGAGGGCTCATGGTCGCTTGCGGCGTCTTTACCTACTACGTCATCCATCAGGTAATCATATGAACGCTTCGCTTCTGCAAGGATTGCGTACGCGTGGCTTGCCCGTTCACGGCGACGGGGTCCAGATCTTTGCGCCCACCTGCGGCGCCAGCGTGGACTTTTCGCCACTGCAAAATCGTGTGCGCGATGCCGCGGCGCTCGATCAGGTATCGATAGCGGATCTTCTGCGCAATGCGTTTGTCTATCCGCCGCATTCCATCTATCGGGATGTGAAATTTGCGATCTCCGGTTTCGAGGAGAATCAGGATCTGCACCGCGCTCCGCGGTTTCATTTTTCTTATCAGTCGTCGCGGGCGCCGCGGCCACGGCTGGATGCGGTCGATGGCACGTTGCTGTTGAAGACCTACCATGAGCTGCTGTGTGGAGCAGTGTCGCGTTCGTGCGCCGGGATGCGGTCGCCCTGGCTGATGCAGAGCGGCGGCAAGGATTCAACTTCGATGGCGATCGCGGCGGCCGAGGCCCGCCCCGACGTCGCCTGCATAACCTATCTTGGCGGGCATGAGGAGAACGAGGTCGACTCCGCACGCTTCGTGGCGCGCCAACTCGGCCTTCGTCACGAGGCCCTGGTATGCGATCCGGGCCGGGCCTACGAACGGTACCTGGCGATGGTGCCGCGGATGCCGCTGTTGACGGCGGACTTCGCCATGCTTTCCTACGCCGATCTTGCGACCGAGATTGCTGCAAATGGCGGCGACGGCGTCCTCGACGCACTGGGGTCTGACCATTATTTCGGCATGCCAATGCACTGGCGCCAGCGGTTGAAAGCGCTGCTGGCGCTCAGGTTGCGATTGCCCCGCGGGCTCTTGGAATCGCGCCTGATCAGCCAGAACTTCAGGCTCTCCTATCTCCTAGGCACGCTGCAAATGGACGCCTTCGAGCGCTCCTTCCCAGGCTCGCGTTTCAGTGATGTCGAGGTAGATGCTTTGCTTGGCTGTCCGATCGCCGATCGATCCAGGCAACGCCTTATGCTGTTTCAGGCCGATATCGAGGCCGCCTCGTCCATGGAGGCGCGGCGCCGCGTGGCGGCGACGATCGTCGAGTCGGCGAGTTTCGGCAAAGGTATGTTCACCACCAGCGCCCTGTCGCTGTTGCTGGCCTATCCCTATCGGGACGAGCGACTGTGCGAATGGACCTTCCACGAGGTTCCGGACGCGCTGCTGATCGGACCGCGCGGTGTCAACAAAGTGCTGGTGCGTCAACACATCGCCCAGCATTTTCAGCAGTTACCTTACGTGCGGACCAAGGGCAGCTTTCGCTTCGACCTGTGCGGCCTGGCCCGACAGCGCTTCGACCAGGTACATGCGTTTGCCGTTCAGGCGCAGTCGTTGCTGCCCGGGGCGGTCGACTGGCTGGAGAGCCACCGCAGCCGGCTCGACAACAAGTATCTGGCCTCGAAGTTCTACCTGCTGGCGATCACGCTGCCGTGGTTGCTCAATTGCATGGAAAAACCGGTATCTCAACGGACGTCCCGCAACTACGAGGGGCCGCCATGATCGGAAGAAACGTCAACGAGGTGCGTGAAGGCGGTTCTTGCGGATTGCGGGTGTCGTCGTTTCGGCCGCATGAATGGCGGCCTGCCGTCCTGCGTGCACAGCCAGCCGCGGCCGGGATTGGAAATTGCCACGGAACACGTTGTGCTCGCTTGCCATACCACCGGAGGCCGTGATGAATACGCCGCACGCGCAGACCTGGAAAGCAGACCCCGACGGTGGCGAGCATCGGATCCAGATCAATGTGTCGCCTCATGCCGGCGAAGTCGACCTTTCGGCGCTCGATGGGCACGGCGGCGGCAGGGCCCTGCTGGATCCGGTATCGATAGCCGATCTGCTGCGCAATGGATTCGTCTATCCGCCCCACACGATTTTTCGGGATGTGAAGGTCGCGAGTACCGGCTTCGATCCGACCCAGGATCTGCACGGCGATCCGGTATTTCACTTCACTCGCCAGTCGATCGCGGCTCAGCGACGTCCGTCGGCGGGCGCCGTGAACGAAGACCAGCTGTTGAACACCTATCACCGACTGCTGTGTGAGGCGGTGTCGCGTTCGAGTAGCGCAATGCACTCGCCCTGGCTGCTGCAGAGCGGCGGCAAGGATTCCACGTCGATGGCCATCGCCGTGGCGGAGGCCGCGCCGCAGACGACCTGCATCACCTATCTTGGCGGACACGAAGAGGATGAGACCGGGTCTGCCCGATTCGTTGCGCGCAAACTTGGCCTGCGCCACGAATCGTTGGTTTGCGACCCGGGCCGAAGCTACGATCGCTATCTGGCGTGTGTGCCAGGGATGCCGTTGCTGACAGCGGACTTTGCCACGCTTTCGTACGTGGATCTGGCGACCGAGATCGCCGCGAACGGCGGCGACGGCATACTTGACGCACTGGGCTCCGACCCGTATTTCGGCGTGCCTGCCCACTGGCAAACCCGCGTGCTCGCGCTGCTGGCTCGAGGGCTGCGTCTGCCGCCTGGCGTTTTCGAGTTAGGTCTTGTCGGCAGCAGCTTCGGGCTTTGCTATGTGCTCGGAACAGTGCAGATGGACGGCTTCGAGCGCTTCTATCCCGGCTCGCGTTTCACCGATGCGGAAGTCGATGGTTTGCTCGGCAGCGAATTCGCCGCGCTGTCCAAGCGCCGGCTGGAGGTCTTTCGCGCCGACATTGCCGCAGCCGTCTCGATGGAGGCTAGGCGCCGGGTGTCGGCGACGATCCTCGAGTCCGCCATCTTCGCCAAGGGAATGTATGCCGCCAAGGCTTTGACGTTGCGTCTGGCTTATCCGTATTGCGATACGCGCCTGTGCGACTGGGTTTTCCACGAGGTGCCGGACGATCGCCTGATCGGCCCGGGCGGTGTCAACAAGGTGCTGGTGCGCCAGCACATTGCCCGTTATTTCCGGGAGCTGCCCTATGTTGCGGCCAAGGGTTCCTTCCGTTTCGATCTCTGCGGGCTGGCGAGGCAGCGCTTCGATCAGGTGCACGCTTTCGCCACACAGGCGCAGGCGTTGCTGCCGGGCGCACCGATCTGGCTGGAGCACCACCGCAACCTGCTGCACAACAAATATTTTGCTTCGAAGTTCTATCTGCTTGCGATCGTGTTGCCGTGGTTGCTCAGCCGCATGGAGACAACCGCCGGACCGGTCCATGTCGCCCACTGAAAAAGTCGTGCGCTGGCCGACCCGGGTCGATCCATGCGCTTCCCCGCGGCTTGCAGGCCGCTGCCCGGCCAGCGTCGCGTTCTTCGGTCCCGGTAGTCATGTGGAAGGGACCTTTCACCGATCGGACGGATTTGACGCCGGCTCGCGCTCATACGTCGGCCGTTCAGCAAACGGACTTCCGATCATTCGCCAATCTTTATGGCGCCGTCCTGTCGCATCGGCCTGTTCCGTTGTGACAGAGCCTGCCACGGGTGGAAGACGCCGCATTGCCTGCGTGCCTCTGACAACCGCGTCACACGCCTGATTCTATGGTGGCCAATATGCAACCAAATAAGATCGAGACATTGGGTATCGGAGAGATCGAATCGCGCGTTCAGATTGCCGCATCACCCTATCAGGGCAACGGTGAGGTGAATTTTTCGACGCTTGACGGACACGGCAGCGGCAAGGCCGTACTGGATCCGATATCGATCGCCGATCTCCTGCGCAATGGATTTGTCTACCCGCCCCATTCCATTTATGGCGATGTGAAGGTTGCAACGTCGGGCTTCGATGCGAATCAGGATCTGTACGACCACCCCCGGTTCCAGTGGCCATTTCAATCGTCGATGGTGTCATCGCGACCAGCCGCTGATAGCGTCGACGATCGGGCTCTGCTGGCAACCTATCATCGCCTGCTGTGCGATGCAGTGTTGCGTTGTACCGGTGACATGCAATCGCCATGGCTGTTGCAGAGCGGAGGCAAGGATTCCACCTCGATGGCGATCGCGGCGGCCGAAGTCAGCCCGCGAACCACATGCCTGACCTATCTGGGCGGGCCCGAGGAGAACGAGGTCGCTTCCGCCCGCTTGGTGGCGAAGAAACTTGGACTGCGCCACGAGACGCTGACCTGCGATCCGGGTCGAGCTTACGATCGTTATCTGGCGATGGTGCCGCGAATACCGTTGCTGACGGCGGATTTTGCCTCGCTGTCCTATGCCGATCTGGCCACCGAGGTCGACCTCCGTGGTGGTGACGGGATCATCGACGCGCTGGGGTCGGATGCCTATTTCGGCCTGCCGGTTGAACTAAGGAAGCGCATGCTGTTGATGCTGGCCCGGGGTTTGCCGCTGCCGTCCGGCGTCTTCGGGCTCGGCCCGATCGGCCGGAGTTTCAAATTTTGCTACGCCCTCGGCACGTTGCAGATGAACAGCTTCGAGCGCTTCTATCCCGGTTCGCGTTTCACCGACGCTGAAACGGACGAGTTGCTCGGCCGGCCGATTGCGTCCCGTTCACGGCAGCGGCTGGAAACCTTTCGCGAGAACATTGCCGCCGCGGATTCGTGGGAGGCAAGGCGTCAGATATCGGTGGGGATTCTGGAATCCGCTGTCTATGCCAAAGGGATGTATGCCGCCGAAGCCCTGTCGCTGCGGCTGGTCTATCCCTATTGCGACAAGCGCTTGCGCGACTGGGTTTTTCACGAGGTGCCGGACGATCGCCTGATCGGTCCGGGCGGCGTCAACAAAGTGCTGGTGCGCCAGCACATCGCTCAATATTTCCAGGAGCTGCCCTACGTCACGGCCAAGGGCTCGTTCCGTTTCGATCTCTGTGGACTGGCCAGGCAGCGTTTCGATCAGGTGCATGCTTTCGCCGTGCAGACCCGGGCGTTGCTGCCGGGTGCTTCACGCTGGCTGGAGATCCATCGCGATCGGTTGGACAACAAATACTTCGCCTCGAAATTCTATTTGCTCGCCGTCATCCTGCCGTGGCTGCACAGCCGCCTGCACAACGCGCGCCCGCTCCGCGTCGATGAGCTGCCAGCATCATGAGCAACACCGGGCCGGGCCGGGAAGCCGTCCTGCCTCGTCGCGGTTTTCTGCGTCGTTCACTGTTGCTGATGGCGCCCTTGGCGCTACCGATGCTTGCGGCGTCCGCCGCCGCCTGGTCCGGCCGATCGCCGGCCGACCAGGATGCGGCTGCGATCAATGTGCGCGACAAGGGTGCGCTGGGTGACGGTGTGCACGACGACACCGCCGCCTTCCAGACGGCCATCGATGCGCTGCCGGCCGGTGGTGGCGTGGTCACGGTGCCGGACGGCAACTACATGATCGATGCAACACGTTCGATCAACATGCGTTCCAACACTCGTCTGCAGATGGCTTCGGGGGCGCGACTCAGCGCCATCCCGAACGGCCTCCCGCGCTCGCACGTGATCAAGGTCTGGCGGGTGAGCAATGTCCAGATCATGGGCGGTTCCATTGTCGGCGAACGCGCCGGACACCGGGGCACCGAGGGCGAATGGGGCTACGGCATCAACATCCAGGCGTCGAGCAATGTCAGTGTCGTTGGCACGCACGTCTCTGACTGCTGGGGCGACGGTTTCTGGATTGGTGCGCTCGGTCGTCCCGGCAGTGCGACGGTATCGAAGGGCGTGACTCTTGATCGCGTGGTCTCCACCAACAATCGGCGCCAGGGGCTTTCCATCGGTCCGGTCCGGGGCGTTACGGTGATCCACTCCACCTTCAGCAACAGCAATGGAACCAAACCCCAATCGGGTATCGACATCGAGCCGCAGCGACAGGGGGATGCCCGGGACATCACCATCAGCGATTGCACGATAACCGGCAATCACGGTACGGGGATGGAGCTGCATGACCACGTCAGCGGCGTCGTGGTGAGGAACTGCCGGATCCACGACAACCATGGCTACGGGATGATGAGCGCGGGTGCAAGTGGGGTCACGGTCACGGACAACGTCATTGCCGGCAACGGGCTGGCTGGCGTGGTGATGGCGGCCGACACCAGCCATGTCCGGATCACCGGCAATACCTTGACGGGCAACAGCGCCAGATACCTCCGCCGTCTTGCCTCGTCGCTCACGTCGATGAGTGCGGATGACCGCGGTCACAACCTGCGCGTGGATGACTCCACCCGCGATGTCGTCGTTTCGGGCAACCGGTTTCAACCCTAGCGGCTACCGTCTTCGGGCCCAGGGCAGGGCATGCATCGCGAGGGCGTTGTCAAGGATCCCCACGAAATGAAATTCGTCTTCTTTGCCAACACTGACTGGTATCTCTACAACTTCCGGTTGGCCACCGCGCTGCGCCTGCTTGCGGACGGTCACGAGGTGGTGATGGTGTCGCCGCCCGGTGATTTCGGTGAACGCTTCGCTGCATACGGTTTGCGCTGGGTGACACTTCCGATGCACCGGGCCAGCCTGAACCCGCTGCGTGAAGCGGCGACGCTATGGCAACTGTCAAGACTGCTGCGGCGTGAACGCCCCGATCTGTTGCACAGCTTCACGGTGAAATGCGCGATCTACGGCGCACTGGCGGCACGCGCGGCGAACGTGCCTGCAGTCGTCAATGCGGTGGCGGGGATGGGCTATGTATTTACCAGCGACAGCCTCAAGGCGCGGGCGCTGCGCCCGTTGGTCAAGGCGCTGATGCGAATCACCCTGGACAGTGCCCGTTCGCTGCTGATCCTGCAGAACCCCGACGATGCCGAGGCCTTTGCCGCCTCGCGCCTGACGTCGCCCGGCAGAATCCGTGTCATTCGCAGCTCGGGAGTCGACACCGCACGTTTCCATCCGGTTGTCCCGCCGCGTCGTGGCGACGGTCGCCTGCGCGTGCTGCTGGCGGCACGACTGGTGTGGGAGAAAGGCCTCCAGGAATATGCCGATGCGGCACGCCTTCTGCGCGACCAGGGCCGGAATGTGGAGTTTGTGCTGGCCGGCATGCCCGATCCGGGCAATCCCCGCTCGGTGGATGCGGCTCAGGTGCAGCAGTGGGTCGATGCAGGGCTGCTGCAATGGCTGGGCCATGTCGATGACATGCCCGCACTGCTCAACGCGATGGATGTGATGGCCTTGCCAAGCTATTACCGCGAAGGTGTGCCGAAAAGCCTGATCGAGGCGGCTGCCTGCGGGCTGGCGATTGTCACCACGGACCGCCCTGGTTGTCGCGAGGTGGTGACGCAGCACGGTGTCGATGGCCTGCGGGTGGCTCCGCGCGATGCGCGCGGTCTGGCCGATCGGATCATCGAGCTGGACGACGATCGGGAATTGCTTGCGCGACTGGGAAGCAGCGCGCGCCAGCGGGCGCTGGAGGACTTCGACGAGCGGCTGGTGATCCAGCGAACGGTCGATGTTTACGCCGAACTGACAGCCCCGCACGTTGCAGCGACGCAGGTTGTCCGTACGCTGTAACGGTCGTTGACGCGTTGTTTTGAACTGCGGGGCGCTGCCGACAAGCTATTCGCAGCGACTTCTCGTCCATTCGTTTCGCGTGTTGTGAAATATTCAGTTAGAGCCGAATCGGGCACACAGCAACGCGTGGAATTGTGAGTATTCCACCGTGCGTAGCGGCGCACCCGCTGCCGCCTGTAACGCTGATTTGCCCAGTAAAGTTGAAAGAAAAAGTTAAAGCCGGCTCAACCACAGCCGGCGCGCCGCCGTTATGTTCGGCTCGCGGGTTTTCAGCCTGTCTTTCAACTTGTATGGTTCATGCCCGACACGCCTGGCGTGTTTGGCGGTACAAGTCCCGGCATTGGATGGCAACGCGGTGCGCGCGCACCGCTCCCTGTCATCGATCCGGAAATCTTGCCTGATCGGGTGAGCCTGCTGGCCAGGAGCCATAGCCAGCGGGTGCGCATTCGAGCGCTTTTCGTGGCGTTGACCAGGCTTCAACAACCCATCAACACCTGCTTCGGCATGAGGCCAAGGACATCAGCTTGCCCCAATTGACGTGAGGGCTCGATGAAGGCGGGATTTATTTTTCAACGCATTCTGCGAACACCACACGGCCATCAGCTGAACGAATGCACGCAAGTGTGAAAGCTGATTTCGCCATCAGAAGAGGGCTACAAATAATGTTTGATCAGAAAGTAAAGGTCGCTGGATCCACCGGCAAGAACCCTGTCGGGCGTCGCGGCGCACTCGTTGGACGGTCGCTTGGCCTGGCTGGTGCAGCCTTGGCGTTTGGCCTGGTGGCACTGCCTGCTTCGGCCGCCAACTGGTGGTCGCCCACGCCGGTCTTGTCGATCGGCAGCAAGGTCATCAGCGTGCGCACCGCTGGAGCCAAGGGCGACGGTGTGCATAACGATACTGCCGCTTTCCAGGCGGCAATCAACTCGCTGCCGTCGACGGGCGGCACGATCACGGTGCCGGCTGGTACCTACATGATCGACGCCCTGCGCTCGATCAACCTGCGTTCGCATACCCGCCTGAAAATGGATCCGGCGGCCCAACTGGTTGCCATCCCCAACAGCAGCACGCGCTCGTATGTGATCAAGGCCTGGAAACTGACGGATGTCGAGATCACCGGCGGCGCCGTTGTCGGCGAGCGTGCCAGGCACAAGGGGACGACCGGCGAGTGGGGCATGGGAATCGATATCCTGGCTTCCAAGAAGGTCTACGTGCATGACCTGAAGGTTTCCAATTGCTGGGGCGATGGCATTTATCTCGGCGCCATCGGTAGTCCCGGCAGCGCGGTGGTTTCCAGTGACGTGACGGTCAACCGCGTGGTCTCCAACAACAATCGCCGTCAGGGTATGTCCTTCGGTCCGGTGCAGCGGGTCTATGTGGTCAACAGCACGTTCAGCAACACGAACGGCACCAAACCGGAAGCGGGTATCGACATCGAGCCCTCGACCCAGGGCTCGGCCCAGAACATCCGTGTCGAGAACAGCATCATCACCGGTAACGCGGGTAGCGGGATGGAGCTGCAGGCTCATGTGTCAGGCGTGGTGGTGACATCGAGCACGATCAAGGGCAACAAGGGATTTGGCGTGTACAGCGGCGCCGCCGCCACCTCTCAGTTCATCGGCAACCTGATCACGGAAAATGGCCTGGACGGCGTAGCCGTGATGTCTCCCAGCCATGATTTGCGCATCGCCAGCAACAAGATCACCTACAACAGCACGCGCTGGTTCATCGCCAACAACAAGTCGATCTACACCTTGACTTCCAGCCCTCGCGATCTCCAGATTTCGTCGAGCGCCCGGGCAATCACGTTGACCGGCAACACGCTGTCACCCACGCGGTAATTGAATGCATGGCCCGCCCACCGAGGCGGGCCATGCTCCGCAGGCGCAGGGGCTTCGCTCGACCGCATGCGCGACCAAAGAATCAGCGGCTGGATCGGGTTGCGAGAATTCGCGACGCGATCGCTGCGCGCTAAAGGCGAGGTCGCCACGTCGTGCCCATCACGAGCAGTGATCTACGCCTGGTTGCTATTTTCCGATTGCTCGTCGATCGGCCGGGGGCCGATTTCGACGTGCTTCCATTTCATGGGGCGAATGCGCCGGCCGCAGCGCCGCAGGTAGCGCATGAGCTTTTGTTCGAGGCGTGGCGTCGGCCTGCCTTCGCCTTCGTCCACAGAACTCAGATCGCGCTCCATTTCCGTCAGATTTTTTTCCACCTGGTTGAGCCAGGACGCATAGTTGGTCATGAACTGCATATGCACGTTGGGGTGGTCAGCCATCAGCGTGGCGACTGCGCGCGTCTTGCGTGCCGGGGGATTGTCCGCGATGACGCGAATCTCTCTTCCGGTGGGTTGCTCGGCGGCGACCGCGGCAAGAAACGCCGCGAACTCTGCGGAGGTCTGGCGCTTGGTGGGTGCAGGATCGAGGATATCGTTGCCGCAATTTTTCAGTGCCGCGTACAACGCGCGCATCCCTTCACGATGACGCGCGTCATGGCGATGCGCGAGGTGCGGCGGATCAGCATCAGCCGGCACCGCAGCGGGGGCATCGGCTTCCTCCACTCGGAATATCGCCGCGTGCTGAGGACGGCTCAGATACAGGCCGATGACATCGACGGCGCGTGTAGTGAGCGACGGGTCATTGGGAGCGCGGTAGCTTTCGACGCCATGCGGCGTGATGCCGTGCTTGGACCAGATGCGCGCCACTGTCGTGTGCGAGATGGCGCCGCCCAGGTCGGCCGCCAACTTGCGTGATGACCAGTGCCTGGATCCGTCGCGGGGCCTGCGCTGGCTGGTGCGGCTCAGTACGCGGGATTCCAGACGATCGGTGACCTTGTAGCGCTCACGCCCGGCGTAACGGGAATAGAGCCCGGCCAGCCGTTCTTCTCGAAATCGCTTGCTCCAGCGCGCGATGTAGCTGTCGCTGCAATCGAGCCGATTGCGAATCTCGGCCCAAGTGAGGCCTTCGGCCAGCAGCAGGATCAACCTCGCGTGTCTGGCGGAATCCGCGCGGCCCTTAGGCGCTTCAGCCTGATGCTGAAGTTCGGCCCACTCGCTCTTGGTGAGCTTCAACACGGTCGCCGGACAGGAGGTCTGCACTTCCGATTTGTGCGTAACAAATTGCCGGTTTCGACGCAATAGCTGAACGGATGGCAATTGTCCGTACTGTGAATCAGGTCACTTAGACCTGCACCTTTCACGCGTGAAAAGTATGCATCCTTTACGTGAAGGTTTTCTTCACAACGAGGGTTCCACTCATGTCCAACACGATTATTCCAACAGCCGGGTTTGCCGGTGCGTCCCACGCGAGCCGGCTCGGCATCCATCCGGATCGTCGCGTTTCCCGTTCGCTGATCCTTGCCGGGATGGCCCTGGCGTTCAGCGTCACGGCTTTGCCCGTGTCGGCCGCCAACTGGTGGTCGCCCACGCCGGTCGTGTCGATCGGCAGCGCGACCATCAGCGTGCGCACCGCTGGAGCCAAGGGCGACGGCGTGCACGACGACACCGCCGCTTTCCAGGCGGCGATCAACTCGCTGCCGTCGACCGGCGGCACGATCACCGTCCCTGCCGGTACCTACATGATCGACGCCCTGCGCTCGATCAACCTGCGTTCGCATACCCGCCTGAAACTGGATCCGGCGGCCCAACTGGTTGCCATCCCCAACAGCAGCACGCGCTCGTATGTGGTCAAGGCCTGGAAACTGACGGACGTCGAGATTACCGGCGGCGCCATTGTCGGCGAGCGCGTCAAGCACGTCGGGACCACCGGCGAGTGGGGCATGGGAATCGATATCCTGGCTTCCAAAAACGTCTACGTGCATGACCTGAAGG
>DHXA01000107.1:72641-76906 GCA_002413455.1 Rhodanobacter sp. UBA5168
GTCTACGTGCATGACCTGAAGGTTTCCAATTGCTGGGGCGATGGCATTTATCTCGGCGCCATCGGTAGTCCCGGCAGCGCGGTGGTTTCCAGCGACGTGACGGTCAACCGCGTAGTCTCCAACAACAATCGCCGTCAGGGCATGTCCTTCGGTCCGGTGCAGCGGGTTTATGTGGTCAACAGCACGTTCAGCAACACCAACGGCACCGCACCACAGGCTGGCATCGATATCGAGCCCTCAACCCAAGGCACGGCACAGAACATCCGTGTCGAGAACAGCATCATCACCGGTAACGCGGGCAGCGGGATGGAGCTGCAGGCGCATGTGACGGGGCTGGTGGTCAGATCGACCACGATCAAGGGCAACAAGGGATTCGGCGTGTACACCAACGGCGCAACCAATCTCTGGTTCGCGACCAATCTGATTACAGAAAACGGCCTGGATGGAATCTCCATAGGGTCCGCCACCAGCAATACGAAGATCACCAGCAACAAGATCACGTACAACAGCACGCGCTGGTTCTATGCCAACAACAAGTCGATCTATACATTGACCTCGAGCGCCCGCGACCTGCAGATCATGAGCACTGCGAATATCTACCTGGCCAGCAACACGCTTTCCCCCAAGCCGTAACCGCCTTGGCGGGTCGGCTAGCCGGGACGTATTGAGGTTCTTCCAGCGGCCCTGTGGACTGCCTGAAGTTGATCCCTCAGCTCGTTGCCGGAGACTCACCAAAGTGCAGCATCCCGCCGGGATGCTGCACTTTGTCCATGCCGCGCATGAAGAGTATCTTCGGACAACTCTTCTTGCACCTGCACGCACGGGCATGGCGGGCCTCTCTGGCGATGGTCTCAGCTACGCGTCGGCGACGCGCCGTGTGTCACTGCGGCGTCGCCGGTAGGTGTTTGCGTTGGATTGCGACGCAAGCCGGCTGGCGACTCTGCGTTCGACAAAGGTGAACTGAACGGATACGGATACGGGTACGGGTACGGGTACGCCGGTCGCACCGCGACCGAGTTGTTGTTTCAGCCACACGCGCCTGTGCGCCGTGATGTAGATCAGAGTCAGCGCGCCGAATGCGAGCAGGTTGCTGCCCGGCGTGAACATGCGCGTGAAAGTTCCCAGATATGCCAGCGCGATAGCCAGGGCGACCAGGGCGACGAGGGTCGCGCGGGGAGTCAGTCCGGCATTCAGCATTAGATGATGGATATGGCCGCGGTCCGGTTTGAAAGGGGATTTGCCTTCGCGGAGGCGACGAACCATCACGGCAAGGGTGTCCAGTACAGGCAGCGCCACGCACCAGAGCACGTCGATGGTCGAGAGGCGAGTTGGACTGTCCTGGCTCAATTTGATGAGCGTCCAGGCAAGCATATAGCCCACCATCACGCTGCCGGCATCGCCCAGGAATATTTTCCGCCCGATCAATCCCAGGTTCACCGCGAGGTAGGGCAGCAGTGCGGACGCCATCAACAGCGGAAGGGTGAGACTGTGCCAGCGGGATGGCCCCTGGTAGAGCGCAATGGCAGCCACGCTAACCAAGGCCAGCATGCCGGCCAAGCCGTCGATCCCGTCCATCATGTTGAACGCGTTCAGCAGGCCAATGACCGCGACCAAAGTGAGCGGAACGCCGAATACGCCCAGCTCCATCTCCAGGCCGAAAAGATGCCCCAGCGTGTGGATGTGCACTCCGGTGCAGATCACCACAGTCAGTACCGCGGCAGTCTGCACAAGCAACCGTGGGAGCACCTTCAACTCCGTGCGGTCGTCGATAGCGCCGACCAGGGCGAGGACGGCTGCCGTCCCCAGCACATAATTGGCAAACAGAGGGGACTGTCCGGCAATGAGGGAGCCCACCAGCACGCCGAAAAACGCACAAAGCCCGCCGATCACCGGTATGTTCCCGATGTGCTTCTTGCGTTCATTGGGGCGGTCGACCAGCCCCAGGGCGTTCGCATAGCGGTAAAAAAAAGCGATGGCAAATGCCGACGACACGGCAGCACTCGCGAACGAGAGAAGGATCCGATAGGGCACCATGGGTAAGCCGTCCTGATCGCTGACGCAGCAATGAAAAAGCCTCATGGAGCGCATCCGTAAGGCAATGGGCCCCTGTCCCTAGCGCCAGCGACCGAGGCTGTAGAGAGACTATGTTTGTCGTTGTCGAGAGCAGGTCAAAGAACTGTGATCTAGTTCACGGTTCGATGCGAAAATTTCAGGCAGCCGTGACAACACGGGGCGACGGGGCGCTGGAATGGCCTGGTATCAACCGACGGCGGCCTCTGCCCGATCGAAAATTCGGTCCATTCGACGGCAGCCAAACCGCAGCAATCGACTTTTTCGAGGTCTCAGGCTCACGGCTTCTGTTTCGCCTCTCCATGGGCGCTTAGTTGGAACTGCCCACACTGTCCGGCACAATGTTCAGGATCGACCGATGCGTCAGAGCTTCAGTATCGGCGGGTGCCGGTGCGGATGCCGTTTTCAACATCTCTTGTTTTTACGATAGGCCGCGGTAGCTATGCTCCTGATGATCGACAACTACGACAGCTTCACCTTCAACCTCGTGCAGTACCTGGGTGAGTTGGGGCAGCAGGTGAAGGTCGTGCGCAACGATGCGCTGGACGTCGCCGGCATCCGCGCGCTCAGGCCATCGCACATCATGATTTCGCCGGGGCCGGGCACGCCGGATGATTCGGGCGTGTCGCTGGACGTGCTGCGCGAGCTGGCCGGCGAGATCCCGGTGTTCGGCGTCTGCCTCGGCCATCAGGCGATCGGCCAGGTGTTCGGCGGCAAGGTGATCCGCGCCAAACAGATCATGCATGGCAAGACTTCCCCCGTGCGTCATCGCGGCCAGGGTGTGTTTGCCGGCTTGCCGGATTCGTTCGAGGCGACTCGCTATCACTCGCTGGTGGTGGAGCAGTCCTCACTGCCCGATTGCCTGGAAGTGACCGCATGGACGGAAAATCCTGACGGTTCGATCGACGAGATCATGGGTCTGCGCCACAGGACACTTTCAGTGGAAGGTGTGCAGTTTCATCCCGAGTCGATCCTGACCCAGCATGGTCACGACCTGCTGCGTAATTTTCTCGGTCAGCCACTGCGGCTGGCGGCATGAACGCGGATGGGGCCAGCAAGGCCGAGCGCGAGATCACGATCACGCCGCAGGAAGCCTTGCAGCGGACGATCGAGCATCGCGAGATCTTCCACGACGAAATGATTGCGCTGATGCGCCAGATCATGCGCGGCGAGGTGAGCCCGCTGATGACCGCCGCGATCATCACCGGCCTGCGCGTGAAGAAGGAAACCGTGGGCGAGATCACCGGCGCGGCACGCGTGATGCGCGAACTGTCGGCCAAGGTCGAGGCGCCCGCGCACCCCCACTTCCTCGACATCGTCGGCACCGGAGGCGATGGTGCGTCAAGTTTCAACATTTCCACCGCCGCCATGTTCGTCGCGGCGGCGGCGGGCGCGCGGGTGGCCAAGCACGGCGGCCGCAGCGTGTCGTCGAAGTCCGGCAGTGCCGACGTGCTGGAAGCATTGGGTGCGTCCATCGACCTGACTCCGGCACAGGTGGCTCAATGCATGGCAGAGACCGACATCGGTTTCATGTTTGCGCCGAATCATCACCCGGCGATGAAGGTGGTGGCACCCGTGCGCAAGGAAATGGGCGTGCGCACACTGTTCAACATCCTGGGCCCGCTGACCAACCCGGCCGATGCGCCGAATATCCTGATGGGCGTGTTCCATCCGGATCTGGTCGGCATCCAGGTACGCGTACTGCAGGCGCTTGGCGCCAGGCACGCGATGGTGGTGTGGGGACGTGACGGGATGGACGAGATCTCGCTCGGCGCGGCTACGCTGGTCGGCGAGTTGCGCCATGGCGTGGTGCGCGAGTACGAGATCGAGCCTGAAGATTACGGGCTCGCGATGGCGTCCAGCCGCAACTTGCGAGTGGAGAACGCGGACGAGTCCAAGGCCATGCTGCTGGATGCGCTGGGGGGACGCCGGGGTGTCCCGCATGACATCGTCTGCCTGAACGCCGGGGCGGCGCTGTATACGGCCGATGTGGTCGACGCTGTCGACGATGGCATCGAACTCGCTCGCGCCACGATCGCCAGCGGCGCCGCGCATGCGAAAATGCAGGCCTTCGTGGCGGCCACGCGGCGACTTGCCGCGCTGGACTAGGAGGTTTGTTGTCGAGGGCTGTCCGTCCTCGGCAATGCACTTAAGTCCGGCATGTGCGCACAGGCCCGCGAAGTGGCAGGATCGGA
>DHXA01000107.1:77163-92164 GCA_002413455.1 Rhodanobacter sp. UBA5168
GCCCGCAAGGCGGAAGAGATTGCCGAGCGCCAGGCCAAGCTGCCGCTGGCCGAACTGATCGCACGCATCGCACAGCTGCCGGATACCCGCGGCTTCGCCGCCGCGATCGAGGCGAAGATCGCGGCCGGCCTGCCGGCGGTGATCGCCGAGGTCAAGAAGGCCAGCCCGAGCAAGGGCGTGATCCGCACGAACTTCGATCCGGCCGCGATCGCGGAGAGTTACGAAGCCGCCGGCGCTGCCTGCCTGTCAGTGCTGACCGACAGCGATTTTTTCCAGGGCAGCGAGGCGTTCCTGCAGCAGGCCCGTGCGGCATGTTCGCTACCGCTGCTGCGCAAGGATTTCATCATCGATCCGTATCAGGTGTATGAGGCCCGCGCGATCGGCGCTGACTGCATCCTGCTGATCGTCGCCGCGCTGGACGACGACGTGTTGCTGCAGCTGTCGCTGCTGGCCGCCGAACTCGACCTGGACGTGCTGTGCGAAGTGCATGACGAGGAAGAGATGGAGCGCGCGCTGGCGCTGCCGGTGCCGTTGATTGGCGTCAACAACCGCAACCTGCGCAACTTCGAAACCTCGCTGGAAACCTCGCTGGCGCTGCAGGAACTGATCGAATATGACCGCGTGCTGGTGGCCGAGTCGGGCATCCACACGCCGGAGGACGTGGCGCGTTTGCGCGAGGGCGGCATCCAGGCGTTTCTCGTCGGCGAGGCGTTCATGCGCGCCGAGGATCCGGGCAGTGAACTGCGGCGGCTGTTCGGCACGCCGTGACCGTCACGCTGAAGGAGGCTGTGCCGGTGGACACGGCAGGCGCGGCCGCGGTGCTGCCGCGAGTCGTGCTGTTCGATTTCGATGGCGTGCTGATTCACGGCGATTCGTTCTACCTGTTCATGCGCGAGCGCTACCGGCGTTCGTTCTGGCGCCCGCTGCTCGCCCTGTTGTGCGCACCGCTTCTGCTGGCGCAGCTACCGTTCTCGCGGCAACTGCCGATGCGCGCGCTGGTGCGCATCGCCCTGCTCGGACTGGGCGAGCGACGTTACCAGGCTGCCGCGGGCACATTCGCCGACACGCTGGCGCGCCGGCCGCGGCAATTCTGCCGCGATGGGTTGCAGGCGCTGCGGCGGCATCAGGCGCAAGGCGACCGGGTGATCGTGGTGACCGGCTGCGAGCACGCGCTGGTCAGCGGCATCCTGCAGCAGCTGGGGCTGACGAACCTGGAGATACTGGCCTCGCAACTGCATCCCGGCTTTTTCGGCATGCGGCTGCTGCGGCACAACGTCGGGGGGCGCAAGGTGCAGCTGCTGGCGCAACACGGAATCACCGCATGGCAGGTGGCGTACGGTGATTCCATGTACGACGCACCCATGCTGAAAGCGGCCACCGAAGCGGTGCTGGTCAACGGCACGCCTACGCTGTGCAAGAAGATCGAGAAGGCACTGGGCCGGGCGGTTACCCGCGTCGAGTGGTTCTGAAGCCGCGCGCTGATACGAAACCGGCGCATCGCAGGGCGGATCTACCGCAAGGTCCGCACCAGCTGACCCAGACTGATCAGCACGATCAGGGTGCCGACCGCCGCCATCACGGCGCGCTCGGGCAGATGCCGCACCAGCCACGCGGCAAATGGCGCGGCGATCACCCCGCCGGTGAGCAGACCCAACACGATCGACCAGTGACCGATGCCGACATGCATGATCAGGGTGGCTGAAATGCACACCGTGACCACGAATTCGGCCGCGTTGACCGAGCCGATCGTGCTGCGTACGGCGCCGCCGCGGGCGATCAGCGTGCTGGTGGCCAGCGGCCCCCAGCCGCCGCCGCCGATCGCGTCTAGCAGGCCGGCGAAAAAGCCCAGTACGCCGCTGTGCTGCACCTGGTGGCGGATCAGGCGTTTGCCGAACGCGCGCAGCAATACCATGACGCCGAGTATCAGCAAGTAGACGTTGACGAACGGCCGGATCGCCTCGCCCGGCACGCTGGCCAGAAAGTACGCGCCCAGAATGCCACCGATCGCGCCGGCAACGGCCAGTTGCCAGAACAATTTCCAGCGCACATTGCCGAACCATGCATGGGAAGCGCCAGAGACGCCGGTGGTGAACACTTCGGCGGTGTGCACCGTCGCGCTGGCCAGCGCAGGCGGCAGGCCCAGCGCCAGCAGGATCGAATTGGAGACCAGGCCGTAAGCCATGCCCAGCGCACCGTCGACGAGCTGCGCCAGCAGGCCCACGCCAGCAAAAATGAGAAACTGCCCGTAGTCCAAGCGTGGCCTCGCAACCGATGACGAGGATTCATCCTCCGCCAACTTTCGTAAAAAACCGGTTCAGCCGGCCGGGCTTGGCGAAAGCGCGCTTATCAGCGTGTGCCGCGCACCACGATGGTCTTGCCCGAGACGTCGATCATCCGCTGTTCCTCCAGCTGCTTGAGCACGCGACCGACCATCTCGCGCGAGCAGCCGACGATACGGCTCACTTCCTGACGCGAGATGCGGATCTGGGTGCCGTCCGGATGGGTCATCGAGTCCGGCTCCTGGCACAGGTCGAGCAGGGTGCGCGAGATGCGGTTGGTGACGTCCATGAACGCCATCCGGCTGACCTGGCGCGAAGTGCGCAGCAGACGATTGGTGAGCTGCGAGCCGATCGCGAACAGGATCTTCGGACACTCCTCGCGCAGCGGGCCTTCCATCAGCTGGAACAGCCGTTCGTAGCTGATTTCGGCCATCTCGCATGGGGTGCGCGTGCGCACCATCGACTCGCGCTGAGCCTGCTCCACGAACAGGCCCATCTCGCCGATGAACTGCCCGCGGCTGATGTAGGCGAGGATCAGCTCGCGACCCTGCTCGTCTTCGGTGCAAACCGCCAGCGAACCGTCGATGACGTAATAAAGCGTGTTGGCCGGATCGCCGGGACGGATGATCGCGGTCTTGCCCGGGTAGCGCCGACGATGGCACATGCCGAGGAAGCGCTCCATCGCGGCCGGATCGGGCGCGAAGTTGAGCGGCGCCTGCGAACGTTCGAAAGCTTGTTGAAGCTGGTATTTGAGTTGCGCCACGATTACCCCCGACAGATGGCTGGCTGCGATGACTGTCGCCGCATGTGCGGCATGCCTTTCCGTAGCCACCCTCGCAATCTCGGCATTATGGCAAACCTTGGCGGCTTGCCGCAGGTTCAATTTCTTTTCTTTTTGCCGCATACTTCGCGGTCTTCCGGATCCGGCAAGTTTGCCGCATGCCGTTCACAAGGGTCGTGCAGGCTGTTGCCTGTGCTTCACACCATACTGCGGGGACCCTTGTCGCTAACCCGCCTCTACTGCTGACCGAAGTACGGTCATGGAGAGCCGCCCGTGGTTAAACCACTCCCCCGTTTGCGCCTGCAGGGTTTCAACAACCTGACCAAGGCACTGAGTTTCAACATCTACGACATCTGCTACGCGGTGTCCGAAGAACAGCGCCGCCGCTACATCGAGTACATCGATGAGCAGTACGACGCCGACCGCCTGACTCAGATCCTCACCGACGTGGCCGAGATCATCGGCGCGAACATCCTCAACATCGCCCGTCAGGATTACGATCCGCAGGGCGCTTCGGTGACCATGCTGATATCCGAGGAGCCGGTGGTCGAGAAGCTCGGCCGCGACACCATTTCCGGGGCCGTCGTCGCGCACATGGACAAGAGCCACATTACTGTCCATACCTATCCGGAGACGCATCCGCACAACGGCATCGCGACCTTCCGCGCGGACATCGACGTGGCCACCTGCGGCGTGATCTCGCCGCTGAAGGCATTGAACTACCTGATCGACAGTTTCGAGTCGGACATCGTTATCGCCGACTACCGCGTGCGTGGTTTCACCCGCGACATCAAGGGCAAGAAGCACTTCATCGACCACAAGATCAACTCGGTGCAGGATTACCTGGCCAAGCACATCCGCCAGAAGTACGAGATGTTCGACGTCAACGTGTACCAGGAAAACATGTTCCACACGAAGATGCATATCAAGGACTTCGACCTCGACACCTACCTGTTCGAGGCGCATGCGGACGACCTCTCGTTCAAGGAGCGCCAGCGCATCGAGCAGTTGCTGCGCCGCGAGATCGAGGAGCTCTTCCACGGCCGCAACCTGATGTGACGAAAAACCCGCCGGAAGGCGGGTTTTTTCTGGACGCTGTTGCTGTGCCCAGGCTGTTCCTAGACGCGATACGCCACTGCCTTCATCACCATCGAGCTGAGGTGCATCAGCTGCGGCAGCGGGAACGGCAGTTCGATACCGCCGCGTTGCTGCGCCGCCTGTGCGTGGCGAACCTCGTCGACCTGCATCTGCTCCAGCACCGCGCGCGAGCGTTCGTCCTGCGCGGGCAATTTTTCCAGGTGTTCGGCCAAATGGGTCTCTACCTGGCGCTCGGTTTCGACCACGAAGCCGAGGCTGACCGGATCGCCAGCCAGTGCGGCGACGGCGCCGATGGCATAGCTGCCCGCATACCACAGCGGATTGAGCAGACTGGGGCGGCTGTCCAGTTGCTGCAGGCGCTGCGCGCACCAGGCCAGATGATCGGTTTCCTCGGCTGCGGCGCGCAGCAGATGCTCACGGTTGTCGTCGGCGCGGGCCAGCGCGGCCTGACCGAAATACAGTGCTTGCGCGCAGACTTCGCCCGTATGGTTGATCCGCATCAGGCCGGCGGCATGTCGGCGCTCGGCATCGTCCAGTTCCGCTTCGGCAATGCCGGCGGCGGGTGAGGGGCGTTGTGCCTGCGGCGAACCGGCGATCGCTTCGAGCGCGCGTTCGCAACCGGCCAGCACGCGATCGAGCGGGCTAAGCACGCGAATGTTCATGGGCGTTCCTGTTTCAATGGCTATGTTCCAGTTGTTGGGCCAGCAGGGTCAGTGGGTGCTGGCTTGGCCAGCGCAGGCCGTGCTGTTCGATGCCAGCGTCCAGATGCAGGCGACAGCCGATATTGGACGACAACAGCTGCTGCGGTTCCAAGGCGGCGGCTTGCCGCAGCGTATCGTCGCGCAGTTGCGCCGCCCGTTCCGGGAATTCCAGCAGGTGGCTGCCGGCGGCACCGCAGCAGTACGGTGGCCGTGGCAAGGTCAGCACGTCGAGCCCGGGTACATGACGCAGCAGCTGCAGCAGAGCAGCGTCGGTACGCGCCACATTGACCTGCGTACATGGCAGGTGCAGCGCGACCCTTTGCGCCAACGGGCGGAAGCTCAGCGCTGCGGCATGTTCGGCCAGCAGTTGCACGGGATCGAGAACGCTCACGCCGGGCAGCGCACGACGCAGCGTACCGAGGCAGCCAGGCGTCACCGAAAGCAGTATGGTCGCGCCGCTGGCGGCCCAGGCCACGCGTATGGATTGCGCGGCCTGTTCGGCGGCGTCGGCTGCGCCGCCGTGCAGGTCCATCGCTCCGCAGCAGAACGCCGGCAGCACGCTGACGTGGAAACCTGCTGTCTGCAGCAGGGTGACCGCGGCCTGTTGCGCGTCCGCATCGTCGACGCTGGCCACGCAGCCGGGAAACAATGCAAGTCGCGGTCGTTCACTAGCTTCGCCGCTGATTCGAACAGGTGCGGCCGGGGCCCTGGCCGGCAAGCTGAGCAGGGCGGCACGCCATGGCGAGTGCACCGGCAGGCGTCGTGCCAGCCCGTTTTTCCAACGCGGCAAGGCAAGCCAGCCGCCGAGCCGGCGCAGCGCGCGCATCAGCGCCGGCCGCTTGACCAGCTCCAGCAACAGCCGTGGCCGTCGCGTTGCCGGCCCCAGCAGTGCGCGGGTTTCGACCAGCAATTCACCGTACTGCACGTTGGCCGGACAGACCGCTTCGCAGTTCAGGCAGCCAAGGCAGTGATCCAGGTGTTCTCGCAGCCCGGCGGTGGGCTCGACCAACCCTCGGGCCAGGGCCGAGGCAATGGCGATGCGCCCGCGTGGCGATTCTGCCTCGTTCCGGCCCAGCAGCGCATAGGTAGGGCAAACCGGCAGGCACAACCCGCATTGCACGCATTGATCGGCCAGCTCGGCAACGCGGCCGGCAGACGCGGGCATGGGGGACTTTTCAAGCGGCATGTTCATCATGCTATCATTGCCAGCTCACAGCCCGCCGGTCGGTGGGCTTGCGCCATGGATGACGGCTCCGCTATCATCTCGCGCCTTTGATCCACCGATTACGCGTACCGCCTCACGGCGGCAGAACAGGTATTCTGAAATGAAAACGTTTAGCGCCAATGCAGACAACGTCAAGCGCGACTGGTTCGTGGTCGATGCCACGAACAAGACGCTCGGTCGCCTGTCGACCGAGATCGCCCGTCGTCTGCGCGGCAAGCACAAGCCGGAATACACCCCGCATTGTGACACCGGCGATTATATCGTGGTGATCAATGCGCAGAAGGTGCACGTCACCGGTGCCAAGCTGGACGACAAGAAGTACCACCGCTTCACCGGCTACATCGGCAATCTGAAGACCACCAGTCTGAAGGATCTGCTGGCGACCTACCCGGAGCGCGTGATCGAGATCGCCGTCAAGGGCATGCTGCCGAAGAACCCGCTGGGTCGCGAGATGTATCGCAAGCTCAAGGTCTACGGCGGTGCCGAGCATCCGCATACCGCACAGCAGCCGCAGGCGCTGGAACTCTAAGGAACCATCATGACGATCCAGCAGAATTACGGCACCGGCCGCCGCAAGACCTCCGCCGCCCGCGTGTTCCTGCGCAAGGGCAAGGGCGAGATCGTGGTCAATGGCAAGTCGCTTGAAGCATTTTTCGGTCGCGAGACCTCGTGCATGATCGTGCGTCAGCCGCTCGAACTGACCCAGAACATCGAGAAGTTCGACATCATGGTCACCGTCGCTGGCGGTGGCATCACCGGCCAGGCCGGCGCGATCCGCCTGGGCATCGCCCGCGCACTGATCGAATATGATGAAACCCTGAAGTCGCCGCTGCGCAAGGCCGGTTTCGTGACCCGTGACGCCCGTGAAGTCGAGCGGAAGAAGGTCGGTCTGCACAAGGCACGTCGCGCCACCCAGTTCTCCAAGCGCTAATTCCACTTCCGGAAATCGCGTTTGTTGGTTCGATGCATCAAAGTCAGAGCGCATCGATCCAGTTGTTTTTGGGAGATCGTCTAACGGTAGGACGACAGCCTCTGACGCTGTCTATCTAGGTTCGAATCCTAGTCTCCCAGCCAAAATAAAAAACCCGCCCTTGTGGCGGGTTTTTTATTTTGGCTGGGAAACAGGAGGCGGACCACGTTCGACAAAATCGTCTGGAACGATTTTGGACAGCCGCAGGCTGGCCCTGAGCGCAGCGAAGGGTGAGTCCCAGGGATGGGACGAACAATCCCGATCTCCCAGCCGCATCGATTCCTTCCGGAGTCAAGCTACCGACGTCCCGTGCCTCGCCCTTCGGGCCATCGGCTGCGCCGATGTTCGCGCCGGCATCCTGCCTCCGCAGTCGACTTGTTATCTGGAACTTGTTGGACAGCCGCAGGCTGGCTCCGCGAAGCGGAGTTTGGCCCAAGGATGGGCCAAACAATCCTGGCCTACGGTTCCCGCGGCCTTCGTCGCCCGGCTGCGGCATTTGTGTTTCCACCAAAAGCCAAAACCTTCCAATTCGCAAAACCTGCCTCTTCGGTTCCTCAACCCGTCCGCGTAAAATTTCCGCCTTTACCCGTGGCAAGTCGATGACCCCCGAAACCGAGGACTCCGTCGGGCATACCAACGTGCGACTGGAAGGCAGCACCGATGCCTTGCCGCTTTCGCCATCGCTGGGCGTGACCCTGGACGCCACCCGCATGCCGCGATGTTCCACCCCGGTTGATCGCCGCGTGTTGCGCATCACCGCAGTGGCGGTGGTGTTGGGCGTGGCTGCGGCCTTCATCGCGCGGATCCTCACCGGGCTGATCGGACTGGTGACCAACCTGGCGTTTTACGGCCGGATTTCGACCGCGTTCTCCTCGCCGGCCGATCATCATCTCGGCGCGTGGGTGATTCTGGTGCCCGTGATTGGTGGCCTGATCGTCGGCGTGATGGCGCGCTGGGGTTCGCGCGCGATCCGTGGCCACGGTATTCCCGAGGCGATGGAGCAGGTGCTGCTGAACGAGTCGAAGATTCCGCCGCGGATCACCTTCCTGAAACCGATCTCCTCGGCGATTGCGATCGGTACCGGGGGCCCGTTCGGCGCGGAAGGTCCGATCATCGCCACCGGCGGCGCGCTGGGTTCATTCGTCGGCCAGTTGCTGCACGTGACCGGCGCCGAACGCAAGGTGCTGTTGGCCGCCGGTGCAGCGGCGGGCATGGCGGCGGTGTTCGGCTCACCGGTCGCGGCGGTGGTGCTGGCGATCGAGCTGCTGTTGTTCGAGCTGCGTCCACGCTCGCTGATTCCGGTGGCGCTGGCCACGGTAGCTGCCACAGGCGTGCGTTACGCCATGGTCGGTTCGGCGCCGGTATTCGCGATGCCGACGCTCGCCGCGCCGGGCCTGATGGCGCTGCTTTCCTACGTCGGCATCGGCGCCGTACTCGGCCTGATCAGCGTGGGCGTGACACGGCTCGTCTACGGCATCGAGGATGTATTCGAGAAGCTGCCGATCCACTGGATGTGGTGGCCGGCGATCGGCGGCGTCGCGGTGGGCGTGGTCGGTTATTTCGCTCCGCTGACGCTGGGAGTGGGTTACAGCAACATCGAAAACATCCTGTCCGGCAAGCTCACCCTGCAGGCGCTGGCGTTCCTGTGTGTGATGAAATTCCTGTCGTGGTCGATCGCGCTGGGCAGCGGTACCTCCGGCGGCACGCTGGCGCCCCTGTTCACCATTGGCGGGGCGCTGGGGGCACTGCTCGGCCTGGGCATCGCCGTGCTGGCGCCGCAATTCGGCATCGACCCGCGGATTGCCGCACTGGTCGGCATGGCAGCGATCTTTGCCGGTTCGGCGCGTGCGTTGCTGACCGCCGTGGTGTTTGCGTTCGAAACCACCGGCCAGCCGGCCGGTCTGTTGCCGCTGCTTGGTGGCTGTACCGCGGCCTATCTGATTTCTGCGCTGATGATGCGCAATACCATCATGACCGAGAAGATCGCCCGCCGTGGCGTGCGCGTGCCGGCGGAGTACGCGGCCGACTATCTGGATCAGGTGGTGGTGCGCGACGCCTGCACGCACGAGGTGGTAACCCTGCGCACGACGCAGACGCTGGCCGAGGTGCGCCGCTGGTTCAACGAAGGCCTGCCTGACATGCAGCACCAGGGCTATCCGGTGGTCGACGATGCCGGCCATGTGCGTGGCGCGCTGACGCGGCGCACGCTGCTGGATCCGCAGTGGCACTACACGCTGTCGCTGGGGGAACTGGTGCTGCGCGAGCCGATCGTGGTGAAGGAAAGCCATTCATTGCGCGAGGCGGCCGATCACATGGTGGCGCACAACGTCGGCCGCCTGATCGTGGTGGGTGATGAAGCGCCGCACGCACTGGTCGGCATCCTCACCCGTGGCGATATTCTCGCCGCACATGGGCAACGCCTGCAGGAGGCGCGTCAGTCCGGGCGTTATCTGCATTTCCGCAAGGGACGCGTGGTGAAGCGTCCGGTCAAGCCGACAGGCGGCTGAGCATATCGCTGGCGTCAGCACCGGCTGACGCCAGCGACATCACATCTCGCGGTCGCCGATCAGCACCACGTCGGCGGGCCGGCGCGCGAACAGGCCGACGGTAACGATACCGGGGAGCTGATTGAGCTCGCCTTCCAGCGCGGCCGGGTCGGCGATCTGCCAGCCGTGCACGTCGATGATCCAGTTGCCGTTGTCGGTCACCACGCCGTCGCGCCACACCGGCTGGCCGCCGCGCTTGACGATCTCGCGACCAATCAGGCTGCGCGCCATCGGGATCACTTCGATCGGCAGCGGGAACTTGCCGAGCAGATCGACCCGCTTGCTGGAGTCGATGATGCAAACAAACTTCTCGCTGGCCGCCGCGACGATCTTCTCGCGGGTGAGCGCCGCGCCGCCGCCCTTGATCAGGCGCTTGTACGGATCGCACTCGTCGGCGCCGTCGACATACAACGCCAGCGGGCCGGCGCCGTTGAGGTCGAGTACCGGAATGCCCAGTCGCTTCAGTTGCGCGGTGGATTGTTCCGAGCTGGACACCGCACCCTGGATGCGATCCTTCAGGTCGGCCAGCGCGTCGATGAAGAACGCCACGGTGGAACCGGTGCCGACACCGACGATGGCGCCGTCCTCGACGTAGCGGATCGCGGCCTCACCGGCCTGGCGTTTTTCGTTGGCGTTGCTCATGACATCGGTTCCGGGAAGAGGGCGTCTAGGTAGTGGGTGGCCACAGCGCAAAGTCGACTGGGTGTCATTCGAGCGTGAGGATGTAGCGCCATTCGGTTGCAGCCACCGGCATTACCGACAGCCGGTTGCCCTTGCGCAGCAGCAGCATCTCATCCAGCGCATCGTGGCCCTTGAGTTCGTCGAGCGTGATCGTGCGCTTGAGCTTTCTCACGAACTTCACGTCGACCAGCATCCAGCGCGGTTCTTCGCGCTTGCTGGTGGGATCGAAATACTTGCTTTTGGCATCGAACTGGCTGGGATCGGGGTAAGCATCGGAGACGACCTCGGCGATGCCGACGATGCCGGGTTCGGCGCAGTTGGAGTGATAGAAGAACACCTTGTCGCCGGGCCGCATGCTGTCGCGCATGAAGTTGCGTGCCTGGTAGTTGCGCACGCCGTCCCAGGCTTCGGTGCGCTTGCGCTTGAGGTCGTCGATCGAGAACGCCTCGGGTTCGGATTTCATCAGCCAGTGTCGGATGGGACGTTCGGTCATGGAGTCGACTCCAGGTGACAATCGATCAGCTCGCGATCGGTGGCGATGAAATCAAGCGCAACATCCCAGGATTCCTCATTTACGATTTCCAGTTCCTGGAAATCGTAGGCGATACCGACCAGCAACGGTTCGGTCGGGCGTACCTGCTCGTTGAGGAAGGCGAAGCTGCGGTCGTAGTAGCCGCCACCGTGGCCGAGTCGGTGGCCGCGGCGGTCGAAGCCGAGCAGTGGCACGAACACCAGGTCGAGCTGGAACGGCTCGAACAGCTCGCCGGGCTCGGCCGGTTCGGGGATGCCGTAACGGTTCGGCTGCACCTCGTCGCCGGATTGCCATGGCGCGAAACGCAGGTGCTTGCCCTTGCCGATCACCGGCAACAGGAACTGCTGGCCGCGTGCGGCCAGTGGCGGAATCACCAGGTTCAGCGGCAGCTCGCCGTGGCTGGCCCAGTAGCCGGCCACGCGGGCATCGGTGAGGTATTCGGGCAATTGCTCGAGGCTGCGGCGCAGGCCTTGCGCGGCGCTCATGCGTTCGGGCGGGGACAGGGCACGGCGCTGGTCGGCCAGGCGCTGGCGAAGCTCGTGTCGTTGGGCGGTGGCGTCCACGTTTCGAGCATCTCCATCGAAAAGTCGCCCCGTTCATCGCGGGACGAACGGGGCGGGAAATAAGTGGCGTCAACCGCGATGCCGCTGCCCACCAAACGACCTTGATCCAAGATGGATCAGGTGGGAGAGCTACATGGTCTCAAGGCTTTCCGCACGTGGCGGACATGCACAACAACCGATGTGAAGCCGACCCGGGGCCGTATTTAGGAACAAGGCAAATGTAAGAGTGTGCTGGCGCACATCGCAGAAAACGCCGAGACCGATTTTAGGCGCTTGCCCGGCAATGCGCTACTGGCGAGTGATGTTCCGGTTCATCGAACGATGCGGCGCGCACCGTTTCGGCGCGGTATCATTCAGCGCTTCAGCGGGTCGCTCTCGAGTACGACATCGAGCTTGCTGCGCAGCGCGGCAATGCCGTCGCTGAGGCGTTGTTCCTGGCCCTCGTGCTGCTTGCGCAGAGTCAGGAATTCGTGGGTGACGCTGATCGCGGTCAGCACGGCCAGCCGTTCGAAGCTGGGTGCTTTCGCGTTGGCGCGCAGTTCGCGCATCTTGCGGTCGAGAAAGCCGGCCGCTTCGAGCAGGCCGTCGCGCTCTTCCGGCGAACAGGCGATCAGGAATTCGCGGTCGATCAGTCGCAGCGCGACCGGTTCACTGCTGGACATGGGCTCTATCAACCGTTGCTTTCAAGCGATTTCAATCGCTGGATCATCGCCTCGACGCGGCCACGTGCCTGCTCGTTGCGTGCCAGCAAACCCGCACGCTCGCCGGACAACTGCTCCTGGCTGTGGCGCAGGCTGCGGTTCTCTTCGGTGAGCCGGCGCACGGTGTCGAGCAGCCGGTCCAGCTGCTGACCCAGGGCGACCAGCTCCTGATGGACATGGTCGGAATGAATGGGATCGGGCGTACTCATGCAAGAAACTATAACAGGACGCTGGCGGAAATCAGCCGGTCTGTGGCGGTGTGCGTGGCGGGCCCGGCGGCTGCATTAAACTGGAGGTCATTCCTTGAAGGAGCAGCGCCATGACGGCTACCGGACTTGTGGGCCATGATGACATCGACGCGCTGATCATGCGCTTGCGGCTGGGCACCGAGGCCAGCGAATTGCACGGTTCGCTATGCGGCTATCTGGCTGGCGGCGGTTCGTTGCGTGGTACCTCGGTGCTGGGCGCGCTGCAACTGGATGGCGAGGCCACCGACCCCTCGCCGGACGATCAGGCGTTGCTGCAGCGGCTGGCTCGGCAATGCGAAACCGAACTGGCAGACCCGGAACTGGGATTTGAACCGTCGCTGCCCGCCGACGATCGCCCGCTGACCGAGCGCGCCGACGCGATGGTCGACTGGTGCCGCGGATTTCTCGGCGGCTTCGGCCTCGCCGGTACCGCGGCGCACGCGCAGCTGTCGGAGGAAGCACAGGAAATCCTGGGCGACCTGGGCACCGTCGCGGCCTCATCGTTCGATTTCGGCAACGAAGCTGAAGACGAGGATGCGTTGATCGAGGTGCAGGAGTTCGTGCGAGTCGCCGCCATGCTGCTGCACACCGAATGCACGGCGCACGATCCATCCGCCAGCAGCACCTTGCATTGATCCCCAGCAACATAGCGAGCCTGGCCGCGCTGGCGATCACCCGGGACGAGTTCGTCCGTCGCCGCCGCCAGCTGATGCAGATGGCCGGCGAAGACGCCGTGCTGCTGGTCGCCGCCGCGCCTGAGCGCATGCGCAACGCCGATGCGGCGTGGCCTTACCGGCAGGATTCGGATTTCCACTACCTGGCGGGTTTCCCTGAAGCCGACGCTGTGCTGGCGCTGCTGCCAGGCCGCAAACATGGCGAAGTGGTGCTGTTCTGCCGTGAGCGCGATCCCGAGCGCGAACGCTGGCATGGACAGGCGACCGGCACCGAACAGGCCGTGGCCGCCTACGGCATGGACGACGCCTTTCCGATCGAGGACATCGACGACATCCTGCCCGGCATGATCGAGGGCCGCGGCCGCGTGTACTGCCACTTCGGCCGCGAACCGGAGTTCGACGCACAACTGCTGGGCTGGATGCGCAAGTTGCGCCAGCTGCGTGGCGGCGGCGTGGTGCCCAAGGAATTCGTGGCGCTCGGCCATCTGCTGCACGACCTGCGGTTATACAAATCGCGCGCCGAGCTGAAGCTGATGCGCGCCTCGGCTGCGATTGCGGTCGAGGCGCATCTGGCGGCGTTGCAGGTCGCCACGCCCGGCCGTCCGGAGTACGAAGTCGAGGCCGAGTTGCTGCGGGTGATGCGCAGTCGCGGTGCAGTGCCGGCGTTTGCGCCGATCATCGCCGGCGGTGCGAATGCCTGTGTGATGCACTACCAGAGCCACCGAGCGTCGCTGCGCGATGGCGACCTGCTGCTGATCGACGCCGGTGCCGAGCTGGATTGCTACGCGTCCGACATCAGCCGCACATTTCCGCTCAACGGTCGCTACAGCCGCGAGCAGCGCGCGCTGTACGAAGTGGTGCTGGCCGCACAACTGGCGGCGATCGACGAAGTGCGGCCGGGCCGCCCGTTCGGCGCCGCACACACGGCGGCGGTGCGCGTGCTGACCGAGGGCCTGTGTCAGCTTGGTCTGCTCAAGGGCGATGCCGACATGGCGATCGCCGAGAGCAGCTACCAGCGCTTCTTCCCGGCCAAGACCGGCCACTGGCTGGGGCTGGACGTACACGATGTCGGTGACTACCGCGTCGGCGGCGAATCGCGCCTGCTTGAACCGGACATGGTGCTGACGGTGGAGCCGGGCCTGTACGTAGCGCCGGACGATCGCACCGTGGCCGAGCGCTGGCGCGGCATCGGCATCCGCATCGAGGACGACGTGGCGGTCACCCGCGACGGCAACGAGGTGCTTACCGCGGCAATGCCGAAAGAGGCCGAGGCGATCGAGGCCTTGCTGGCCGCGCGCTAGCTCAACTCGTCGGGCAGCTGCGAATCTTGCTGCAATCGTTTTACCTCGTCGGAGGCATGCACCTCGTACCACATCGCATTGAGGATGGCGAAGGCGCAGGCCAGCCCCAGTCCCAGGATCCATGAGAAATACCACATCAGTTCGCGCTCCTTTCAATAGCCGCCGTGCGCCTTGCGCACCTGCTCCAGCGTGACCCGTCCGCGCATCACGCGATAGACCCAGCTGGTGTAGAGAATGACGATTGGCAGCAGCACCGCGCTGACCAGCAGCATCAGCTGCAAGGTGCCGCGACTGGACGAGGCGTCCCACACGGTAAGGCTGGAACGCGGATCGAGACTGGACGGCAACAGGAACGGGAA
Organism: Rhodanobacter sp. UBA5168; assembly: GCA_002413455.1. Classification (GTDB taxonomy): domain Bacteria; phylum Pseudomonadota; class Gammaproteobacteria; order Xanthomonadales; family Rhodanobacteraceae; genus Rhodanobacter. The sequence continues at coordinate 91,823 of DHXA01000107.1, forward strand.
CAGCGCGAAGCCGGCCGAGGCGATCGTGCCGCCGACCATCAGGCTGCTGGCGATGAAGCCGGCGACGCTGTGCCGGCCGATCAGGGCCTGCACGCCCACGGCGGAAATCAGCGCCAGCAGCGGTGCAATCCAGAACCATGGGTATTGCATGTAACCGGCAAACCAGCTGCCGCCCTGGGCGACTTGCTTGTACAGCGGATTGGAGACGCCGTCGGTGATCACCGGGCCGACCACCGCGTAGCCGGGAATGCCGTAGGCCAGCCAGACCCCGGCCAGCACATACAGCGCCGCAAAGATCAGCGTCATCCAGCGCGCGATCCTCACCGCGCGCACCGCGATCAC
>DHXA01000107.1:92450-95601 GCA_002413455.1 Rhodanobacter sp. UBA5168
GCGACGCCGGCGACCAGCATCACCATGAATCCGGAGCCGCTGAGAATCCAGTCCCACAGCGACGCCCAGCGTGGGTCATGGATCTTGCCGCGGAAATTGAAGCCGACCGGCCGCAGGATCAAGGCCAGCAGCACCAGCGCGATCGCCATGTACATGCCGGAAAACGACACCGCATAAAGCATCGGCCAGGCCGCGAAGGTCGCACCGGCGGCCACGATGAACCACACCTGGTTGCCTTCCCAGGTCGGTTCGATGCCTTCCAGCAGGACCAGTCGTTCCTCGTTGTCGCGGCCCAGCACCTTGAGCAGCCCGGCGACGCCGAAATCGAAGCCGTCCATGATCGCGAAGCCGATCAGCAGGGTGCCGAGCAGGGCCCACCAGATCACCCGCAGCGTGGCGTAATCGAGCATGGCAATGTCCTCAGTGAGCGGCTGCGGCGGAGGGGTCGGTGGCTGGCCAGATGCCCAGTCCGTCCGGTCCCTTGCGGACGAACTTCAGCATCAGCACCGCGTCGATGATCGCCAGCGCGGTGTAGAACAGCACGAAACCGCCGAGCGACGTCAGCACCTGGCCGGCGCCTACCGACGACACGCCGAGCGCGGTCGGCAGCACACCTTCGATCGCCCACGGCTGGCGGCCATATTCGGCAACGATCCAACCCAGTTCGATCGCCACCCACGGCAGCGGCAGGCTGCACAATGCCAGGCGCAGATACCAGCGCTGGGTATCCAGTTGGCGTGTGCTGGCTTTCCAGAACGAGAACGCGAATAGCGCAATGAAATAAAAGCCGCAGCCGACCATGATGCGGAACGCCCAGAACAGTACCGGCACATTCGGAATCGTGCTGTCGGCCGCTTTCTGGATGTCCGCCGGTGTCGCCTGGCGGGGATCGTCGACGTACTTCTTCAGCAGCAAGGCGTAGCCCAGGTCCTTGTCATGCGCGGCAAGAGCGGCTTTGGCCTGCGTGTTGTTCCTGTCCTGGCGCAGCATCAGCATGGCGTCGTAAGCCTGGATGCCGTTGCCGATGCGGCCCTTGGCGGTGTCCACCAGTTCGGCGATGCCGGGCATCGTCTGGTCGATCGAGTGGGTGCCGATCAAGCCCATTACCCAGGGAACCTTCACCGCGTAATGCGTGGCGCGCTGCTGCACGTCGGGTATGCCGAACAGGGTGAACGACGCCGGCGCCGGCTCGGTGTGCCACATCGCCTCGATCGAGGCCATCTTCATCTGCTGGTTCAGCGACACCGTGTAGCCCGAGGCATCGCCCAGCACCACCACCGACAGCGCCGCAGCCAGTCCGAAACTCGCCGCCACCGTCATCGAGCGCTTGGCGAAATCGACATTGCGTCCGCGCAGCAGGTACCACGCGCTGATCGACAGCACAAACATCGCACCCAGCACATACCCGGCGCTCACTGTATGCACGAATTTCTCCTGCGCCACCGGATTGAAGAACACCTCGGAGAACGAGGTCACTTCCATGCGCATCGTCTGCGGGTTGAATCCGGAGCCGATCGGATGCTGCATCCAGGCGTTGGCGATCAGGATCCACAATGCCGACAGGCTCGTAGCCAGGGCGAGGAACCACGTCACCAACAGGTGCTTGATTCGCGAGATGCGATCCCATCCCATGAAAAACACGCCAATCAGCGTGGCTTCCAGGAAGAACGCCATCAGCCCCTCGATCGCCAGCGGCGCGCCGAAGATGTCGCCGACGTAATGCGAGTAGTACGCCCAGTTCATGCCGAACTGGAATTCCATCGTGACACCGGTGGCCACACCCATCGCGAAGTTGATGCCGAACAGCACCCCCCAGAACTGCACCATGCGTTTCCAGACTTCGCGCCCGGTCATCACGTAGACGCTTTCCATGATCGCCAGCATCCATACCAGACCCAGCGTCAGCGGCACGAACAGGAAGTGGTACAGCGCGGTCAGCGCGAACTGCAGGCGCGACAGCGTGACGACATCGGCGTCGATCATCATGGGCGGGTTTCCGGCGTTACGAGGGAGTGGGGGGCCAATCGCTGGGCGATGGCAGCCGCGCTGACGTCGGGTTTCGGCTGCGGTGCGAACACCAGCCACCAGATCAGCATCAGCACCGTGACCTTCAGCGCAATGATGCCGAACAGCTCAAGCGTGAGCCGCCGCAGCGGCCGTTGCGGGGCACCGGAGCTTTCAGTTGACGTGCCGGAAACCGCGGAGCTGGACATGCGACGAACCCGTGCAGTAACTGCTCCACAGCATACGCCGCTGCATGGGTGCGCCGATGCGGGCAAATGTCGCAGCGGCGGGCGCGCCACGCCAGCGGCGCGGGCTTGACGGCTCCGGCATTTGAGGCGGCAGCCCGGCTCCCGACGATGGAGAGGCTCATTGTCGAGCCGCAGTTGCCGGGGCGGTTGACCGGGGCCGGTTCAGGTCAGTGCAAACGCATCGCGCGTGAGGTTTTCCGGCGCGCCGCCGGTGCATACCACGTCATCCTCGATACGGATGCCGCCGTACTGACGGAAATGACCGACCCGGGTCCAGTCGATGTCGCCGGCGAACGGCTTGCCGCGCAGTTCGGCCAGCAGCATGTCGATGAAGTACAGGCCCGGTTCGATTGTCACCACCATGCCCGGTTCCAGCACGCGGGTCATGCGCAGGTAGGGATGGCCGTCCGGACGCGCGATCGTGCCGCCGCGCTCGTTCTGCTGAAAGCCGGCCACGTCGTGCACCTGCAGGCCAATCGGATGGCCGAGGCCGTGCGGAAAGAATGCGCTGCTGACACCGGATTCGACCGCGCTTTCCGCGCTCATGCGAATGAAGCCATGCTCGCGCAGCACGCCGGCCAGCACGTGGTGGGCGTGGATGTGCAGTTCGGGATAGCTCTGCCCGGCGCGCACCTTGGCCACGAAACCCTGCTGGGCGACATCGACGCTGTCGATCAGCGCCTGGAATTCGCCCACATCAGCTGCGGCGTAGGTGCGGGTGATGTCGCTGGCGTAACCGGCTGCGCTGGCGCCGGCGTCGATCAGGAATGAATGGCTGTGCGCCGGCGGCGTGCGGTCGAAGTTCGTGTAGTGCAGCACCGCGCCATGCTCGTTCAGGCCGACGATACTGGCGTACGGCAACTCGGCGTCGATCTGCCGCGCGGCGGCGAGGTAGGCCA
>DHXA01000109.1:0-727 GCA_002413455.1 Rhodanobacter sp. UBA5168
CAATTGTTGACTTAGTAACTTTTTATGCTCGCTGCGTACCCCCCATATGCCCGCCATCAGAACGTGTCATACCTGTCGGTCAGATGGCTGGTGACGGCCGCGATCTACGACATTCAGCGTGTCGCTGTTGGCCTAGATGAGTTCGGGCTCTGGGATGCCAGGGTTGCCCCAGTAGACCGGCCGAGGTAGCGGCCTTGCGCTGCGCGACGGTCGTAGAGCGTCGACGTGGCGCGCTCAGCCAGGGCCACCCTATGGGGTGGGTGTGGCGGGGCACCGCTCCAAATGCATGCGACGATGCGACAGTCGCATCTATCGCATGACTGGACGGGGGGCACAAAAAAAAGCGCACTTCCGAAAGCGAACTGGATCGCCGTCGGAAGTGCGCAAGTAGAAAGCCTCGGTGTCGAACTGGTCACCCCGATTGGAGGTGACCAGTTCGAAGTTCATATCAGCTAACGGGGACAAATAAGGAGCTGAAGTCCACGTACGGCTTACCGCCGTAGGTCGGGTTAATGACCTTGAGCATTCCACGATCCTCAAGCCACTGAAGTGCCGGCAGCAGGCATTCGTCGTGCCTCAGGTCAATGGTAGGGCCGTTGGAGCGGATAAACTCCAGAGGAATGGTCGTGGAGCCACGAGTGAGCAACCTACGCTTGCGAAAGTACGTTTCGAGCCGCAGTGCATCTTCCTGGACCCGCGGGATAGCTCTGGATAGCGAGAACTGATC
>DHXA01000109.1:948-8618 GCA_002413455.1 Rhodanobacter sp. UBA5168
TATAAGAGACAGGCTCTGGATAGCGAGAACTGATCGCGGTACGCCTCGATGTGATACCGGATGATCCGAATCGCGCGTTCCATCGTGTCCAACGTGACTTTCGTATCACCGCTGAGATACGCAAAGACAGCAGCCTGACGAGCTGCGTGGATCGAAGCCTTGGCCGCGAATTCGCTGACATCGAGGAGATCACCGGGTTTGCCATCTTTCCCGCGTTCAACAGTGCGATCGGCCATTTCGTGGTCAAACGTCTTGAAGCAGTCGTATGCTTCAGGATCAAGTTCGACCTCGTCCTGTTCCGTGATGCCGGCCTTAACACGGCGTTCGTACTCGGCAATCAGTTCGGCGATGCGGGCCAAGAATGCGTCAAGCGGTGCCGTGGTTTCTGCTAACCCTTCCGTCGAAGTGAAGCCTGGGTTTGGTTTGTTAGGTGTGCTGATCAGGAACCTGGCCCAAGCGCCCATACCCAGGGCGGAATCGCCCTGGGTGGCGCAGAAGTCATAGAACACCTTGGGCTGGACAAGGAACAGGGCCAGGATCCTCGCTTTGAAAACGGAGGTGACACCGGACCCCACGCGATCGCTGTCGATGTCGCCATGGCTCCACCCTTGGCACAGATCGGCAAGGTACTGGTACAGGTACTTGAACAGCTTTGCCCCTTCATCGCTGGCAAGGCCCACGGACTGAAGGAAACCCCGCACACGCCGCAGGAACGCGGCGCCGGTCGCATCGGACATCAGCCACTTCCGAAGTTGCGGCTTGCTAGGCTTCTTCAGGTTATCGAGCTCCGCCTGAAGATGGTCGCAAGGCTGGCCTTTTGCACGCATCCTCCTGATCAACGTGTTGAGATCGGAGCGCTGCATCTTGTAGTTGTAGAGTTTGTCCGGGTATTCCTCCATTTCCTTTGTATAGGTGGCTTCGGCGGCCATGTCGCTGGCTTTGAACAGTGCAAAGAAGGTTTCGAACGCCCTGGTCTTGCCCATGCCCGACATGGCGATGATGAGGAAGTAAATCGACAACGGGACCGTGCTGCCATCGGGCAACTTCAGCACTGCCAAGCCTTGTACAGCCAGTGATAGGGCTGCTTGGGCGACCCCCGAATACAAGGTGGGGGAGAGTTGGTGGCGGACGCAAGCGCATTCCACGCCTTCGCGCAGCAGCTTGGGCTGAGCTTCGAAGGGATACTCACACTTGGTCGGGGTGAAGTCCTCAAGCTTCTTGCGCCACGAACGACCATTGAACCCGGTCATGACACCACCTCCTTGAGCTGGTGGTGTTCATGGACGTCTGAAGTCGACAAGTCTTCCACCATGGCAGTCACAGCCCCCTGCATAGCGGGGGGCTGTGACTCACTCGGGCTGGAAGCGTCGAAACTCGTCGCGGGCACTAGGTCATCGTTAGGCATGAAGCGCGATGCCGCACCATTGTAGAAGGCTCTCATTGGGCACCTCCCAGCAACTTATCGACCTGATCAGCCTGTCCTTGCTGATCGCTGGCAGGCTTGGCAGCAGTTGCAAGGAGTGCATCCATCTTCGTGTAATGCAGTTTGGGAATGGCGGACCGAATCTTCTTGCGGATCTTATCGTCCGATTCGCCACGTGCCCGTGCCGTACGAATAAAGGGAATCAGCTTTGCAAGTTGTGCTGACTCACGTTCCTCGGGTGTGGGCTCGGTGGCTTCGATCGCCGCGATAGCCTTGTTGATGATGTCGTCATCAATGATGAGGACGGCTTCGGGTTTATTGCTGCTCATGTCAGGATTCCTCATGCTGGGCGAGCACTTCGATAAGGCCGGCTTCGTCGATTCGGCGCGAGCGATCGCGCATGGCATTGCGCCACGCGATGATTTCCTCTGCCAAGAAAAGCTTGCGACCACGCTCGTTGCGGACGATGGAATCCGGCATCGGCAGCCACGGAAAAGGCGGCGTCCTGTCCGTATGCTTGCGCCTGCCGTTGTCGTCATAGCTCGGAACGATGCCGTAGCTATGCGCGCTCGATTTGCCAAGATTCACGAATTCGAGTGATTCGTGCAGCGTCCAGTTGCCGATGGAAACCTGCGGGATGCGCAGGTATTCAATAGTCTGTTTCTTCATTGTGAATTCCGCCTCAGGAGATGCCGTGCTCAACATCCGTCCGGGCAGACCGTGAATCGATACGCCGCAACGACGTACAGGCACAGCCTGATGCGGGGGAAGCCGGCAGGGCATTTCTCAGTCGATAGCTGGGGACACACCGATGCCACGCCATGGCCCGTAGATAAACGGGCCGGCTGGGACATTTATGGTGCGGTGCCTTCGACGAGAATTAAGAGGCAGCAATGTGCCTACAGCATTCGGAGGCGGCGTCGTGCCTACGACAAGCAGTTCGTAGGCACACCAGTTCAGCTTGCGACGAGCGCACGCTGAAACCAGCGGCGATAGAGATACCGCAAAATTTGATTCCAAGCAACAACTAATTGCTGATGTCCCGGCCGAAGCTAGCAGGACTGACGGCATCAACTGCTTCGCCTTACTGGGTGCATACAGCTACTGCTTTGCGCAGTAGCTGTTCGGATTGGATCTGCATTGACCCCCAAAGCAAAGTCACAAGTTCGGTTGCGCCGGCGACGGGTCCCTACCTCGCTAAAGCACACCAGGCAGTCCCTGAGGTATTTGAACTAGCCGCATAGAAGAGCGTGCGCCCGCAAGGGCGCACGCTCTTCATTATTGCTGCATCTTTATTCTGCTGTTGTGCCTGCTAGCGCACTCGGCGGGTGGGGGAGAAACGGGGCGAACGGTCGAACAAGAAGACGGCGATCGTGCGCACCGGCCCTGATGCGTAGATTGCGACGTGCGACGACACGTTGGAAGAGTTGCGCGATCGCGCCCTACTGTACTTCGCATTCGCAAGCGGCGACCGTAGCCGCAGCGAAGTAGCCGCCGCGGATATCAGCGACCTGCGACTGATCGAGTCCGATCGATATGTCTATCGGCTGGAGCACAGCAAGACGCAACAGCGCGGCCAGAGCGCCACATCGACGCCGACAACTCATGCAGAATCGTCGGCATCTGCGTGAATAGCGACATGAAATATGCTGCAGGCTTTGGGGCCTTCCCGGCTCTACGAAGCTTCCAGAACATCGGCAAGACGTAGGCGTATCATTTTTGGATAGGCAACTAAGACCAAATTTGATCAGCTTGACCAGCCCAGCGACGACGCAACCCAAGGATCATGTTCGCCGTGGGTAGAGTCATGGGTAGGCAAATTCTAGAAACAAAAAAGCCCCATATTTCAGGGGCTTAGTTGCGTATCTGGCGGAGAGAGAGGGATTCGAACCCTCGATAAGGCTTTTGACCCTATACTCCCTTAGCAGGGGAGCCCCTTCGGCCACTCGGGCATCTCTCCGGGTTTTTCCCGCATCGCTGCGGAGCCGGCAAGGATACTGACCGGCGAGGTCGAGGTAAAGGCCTAATTTGTCGTCAGTGTTCGGCGGACTCGTCAGGCACCACGCTGCCCGTCTCGTGTTCGCCCTTGATCCGCTGATAGATTTCTTCGCGATGGACGGCGACGGTCTTCGGCGCATTGATGCCGATGCGCACCTGATTGCCTTTCACACCAAGAACGGTGACGGTCACCTCGTCGCCGATCATCAGGGTTTCACCGACCCTGCGGGTCAGAATCAACATGATTGCTACTCTCCATAAAGCTGTTGGTCACAGGCCTGCAGCATGACGGCGCCTCACCCCTGAGCTTCCGTCCTTCCGCAGTTCGACGATTGATCCGTCGAAGGCCCTACCGCCTTCCCGGCTCACAGCCAAAACACTCCTGAGCGTCCTGACTGGCGACACGGCCGTACAGGCCATGTCGACACGCCGTCGATACTAACTGAGCGTCATTGTCGGGCGCAATGCGTTCGAATCGCAACAAATGGCATGTTCAGGTTCGTTTTTTTTCGTATCACTGCGTGGCGACCCATGCCGGCAACGCAGCCAGAATCGCAGGGAGTCGAGGCGAGTCCAAACCGCCGCCTTGCGCCATGTCCGGCCGCCCGCCACCCTTGCCGTCGATCTGGGTGGCGACGTGCGCAACCACGCTACCTGCCTTGATCCGGCCCAGTGCTTTGCCGTGCACGCCGGCGATCAGCGAAACGTGGCCATCGACCGCTCCAGCCAGCAGGATCACGCAATCCCCGAGTTGCTGTTTGAGCTGATCCACGCTGTCACGCAGCGACTTGGTATCAAGCCCCTCCAGCCGCGCGGCAACCACCTTGATGCCGTCGACATCCGTCGCAGAACCCGCGAGGTCAGCAGTAGCGGAACCGGCTGCCTTGCTGCGCAACGAATCCAGTTCGCGCTCAAGCCTTCTCTGGCGATCGAACAGCTGGCGCAGCTTTTCCACCGCATCGTCGCCGCTGCTGGAAAGCAGCTGCGACAGCTCGCCCAGACGACGCTCCTCGTCCGCCACGTACGTCAGCGCACCGTCGCCGGTGACCGCTTCGATGCGGCGCACGCCGGAAGCGACGCCCGCCTCGCTGACGATCTTGAACAGGCCGATGTCGCCGGTACGGCTGACATGCGTACCGCCGCAAAGCTCGGTGGAGAAATCGCCCATCTTCAGCACGCGCACCTCGTCACCGTATTTCTCGCCGAACAACGCCATCGCACCGAAACCGATCGCATCGTCGTAGGTCATGTTGCGCACCTCGGCTGCCGCATTGCGGCGCACTTCGGCATTCACCATGGTCTCGACTTTCTTCAGCTCGTCGGCACCCATCGGTTTGAAGTGCGAGAAGTCGAAACGCAGCCGTTGCGGCGCGACCAGCGAACCTTTCTGCGTGACGTGATCGCCCAGCACCTTGCGCAATGCCGCGTGCAGCAGATGGGTGGCCGAATGATTGAGCACGATGGCCTGTCGCCGCGCAACATCCACACGGGCCTCGACAACATCGCCGGTCCGCAGCGGTTCACCGCCAGCCCAGCGACCGGCATGGCCAAAGAACACACCCCCCATCTTCAACGTATCGCCGACTTCGAATCGGCCGGCGGTGGCCAGCAACTCGCCGGTATCACCCACCTGCCCGCCCGATTCGGCGTAGAACGGCGTGCGATCGAGGATCAGCAAGCCCTCCTCGCCGTCGGCAAGCTGATCGATCTGCTTGCCGCCATGGACGATGCCCAGCACCTTGCAGCCCTCGCTGCGCAATGCTTCATAACCGAGAAACACGGTTGGCCTGAGTTGACTGGCCAGCTCGGCCGGCATCTGACCCTTGGCCTCGAAGCGGCCAGCAGCGCGGGCGCGTTCGCGCTGCTCATTCATGGCTTGCTCGAAGCCGGGCATGTCCACGTCCAGCCCGCGCTCACGTGCGATATCGGCGGTGAGGTCGACCGGGAAGCCAAAGGTGTCGTACAGGCGGAATGCATCCACACCGGAAATCGTCTTACCCGACTTCGTCGCCACCTCGTCGAACAGACGCATGCCGTGTTCCAGCGTCTCGCCAAAGCGCTGCTCCTCAGTGCGCAACGCGTCCTCGACGAACGACTGCTTCGCCGTCAGCTCGGGATAAGCCACGCCCATTTCCTCGACCAGCGACGCCACCATCTTCCAGAAAAAGTCGCCACGCACACCCAGCATCCAGCCATGCCGCAGGGCACGGCGGATGATCCGGCGCAAGACATAGCCGCGACCTTCATTGGATGGCAGCACGCCATCGACGATCAGGAATGAGCACGCACGAATGTGATCGGCGATCACGCGCAGCGACTTGTTCGCCAGATCCTTCGTGCCGGTGAGCTCGCCTGCTACCTGGATCAGATGCGCGAACAGGTCGATCTCATAATTGGAGTGCACGTGCTGCAGCACGGCGGCGAGCCGTTCCAGACCCATGCCGGTGTCCACACACGGTGCCGGCAGCGGACTCAGCGTGCCATCCGGCGCGCGGTCGAATTGCATGAACACCAGGTTCCAGATCTCGATGTAGCGGTCACCATCTTCGTCTGGCGAACCGGGCGGTCCACCGGCAATGTCGGCGCCATGATCGAAGAAAATCTCGGTGCACGGGCCGCACGGGCCGGTGTCGGCCATCTGCCAGAAATTGTCTGAAGCATATGGCGCACCCTTGTTGTCGCCAATGCGCACGATGCGCTCGGCCGGCACACCCACTTCCTTGTTCCAGATGTCGAATGCCTCGTCATCGGTGTGATAGACGGTGACCCACAATTTTTCCGCCGGCAGCTTGAACACGTCGGTCAGCAGTTCCCACGCGTAGGCGATCGCATCGCGCTTGAAATAGTCGCCGAACGACCAGTTGCCAAGCATTTCGAAGAAGGTGTGGTGGCGTGCGGTATAGCCCACGGCGTCCAGGTCGTTGTGCTTGCCGCCGGCACGCAGGCAGCGCTGCACGTCCGCTGCCCGGACGTATCCAGGTTTTTCGCTGCCCAGAAACACGTTCTTGAACTGCACCATGCCCGAGTTGGTGAACAGCAACGTCGGGTCGCTGGACGGCACCAGCGAGCTGGACGGCACGATGGTGTGACCCTTGGAGCGAAAGTAGTCGAGGAAGGTCGAACGGATTTCAGAGGTTTTCATGCGTATCGAAGTGGCTGGTGTAAAAAAAGGCCACACCGCGGCCCGGCCACGCGATCAGTTCCTTCTTCATCCCCGGATGAGGGACTCAGGACATATCGTCGTCAGCTTCGTCCACATCGGCGTGGGTAACATTCCGTACTGTGGCGGCGGCAAAGCCGCGGCGCAAGAGGAATTGCGCCCGGCGGGCACGTTCGGCCGGGTCGGCCGTGCCCGTGCCGCCATAGCGCCGACGCAACTGGGCGGCGGCGGAGGCGTTCCAGTCAACCTCGGCCGCGTCCAGCAGGTCGCGGATACGCGCATCGGACAAGCCGTGGGTTTTCAGCTCCATCCGCAGCCGCATCGGGCCGTACCCCTGCGCGATCCGGCTGCGCAGCAGTACCTCGCCAAAGCGATCGTCGTCCTGGTAATGCTGCTCGCCGAGACGGTCGATCGCGGCGCTGGTTTCCTCGCCTTCGTAACCACCCTGGCGCAGCTTGGTTTTCAGCTCCCTGCGTGAATGTTCTCGACGAGCGAGCAACCCGAGCGCCTTGTCGTAGGCGCTGCGCTTCGGCTTGGCCGGGTCGTCCTTGCCAGGGGGGCGCTTCATGAACATGTAAACGGACATGGCCCGGACAAGCCGGGCCATGCTTTGCATAGGAGACAGCTAGCCGTCACGGCTCACGCTTCCTCGAGCGCCTCTTCCGGCGCCGCGGCGGCGGGCTTGCCAACCGGCACCAGCAGGCGTTCGCGTAGCATCTTGTCGATCTCGTTGGTGATCTCCGGATGCTCGCGCAGGAACTGGCGTACGTTTTCCTTGCCCTGGCCGATGCGGTCGCCGTTGTAGCTGTACCAGGCGCCGGACTTGTCGATCAGGTTCTGCGCCACGCCCAGCTCGATGATCTCGCCTTCGCGCGAGGTGCCCTCACCGTACAGGATCTCGAACTCGGCCTGGCGGAACGGTGGCGCCACCTTGTTCTTGACCACCTTGACGCGGGTTTCCGAACCGATGATCTCGTCGCCACGCTTGACCGCGCCGATGCGACGGATATCCAGACGCACCGAGGCATAGAACTTCAGCGCATTGCCGCCAGTGGTGGTTTCGGGGCTGCCGAACATCACGCCGATCTT
>DHXA01000109.1:8909-13844 GCA_002413455.1 Rhodanobacter sp. UBA5168
ATGAAGATCACCAGGGTGCCGGATTTCTTGATGTTGGCGGTGAGCTTGCGCAGTGCCTGGCTCATCAGGCGCGCATGCAGGCCGACGTGGGAGTCGCCCATCTCGCCCTCGATTTCCGCCTTCGGCGTCAACGCGGCAACCGAGTCGACCACGACCATGTCCACCGCACCCGAACGCACCAGCATGTCGGCGATTTCCAGCGCCTGCTCGCCGGTATCCGGCTGCGATACCAGCAGGTCGTCGACCTTGACGCCGAGTTTTTCCGCATACGTCGGATCGAGCGCATGCTCGGCGTCGATGAACGCGGCGGTACCGCCGGCACGCTGGCAGCTGGCAATGGCTTGCAGCGTCATGGTGGTCTTGCCGGAGGACTCCGGCCCGTAGATCTCGACCACACGTCCACGCGGCAGGCCACCGACGCCAAGCGCGATGTCCAGCCCCAGCGAGCCGGTGGACACCGTCTCGATGGCTTCGTTGACGCGGTCGCCCATGCGCATGATCGCGCCCTTGCCGAACTGCTTTTCGATCTGGCCGAGGGCGGAGGTGAGCGCCTTGCGCTTGTTGTCATCCATCGTCTTGTATTCCGGTTGGGCTGTGAATGGGATGCATGATGCCCGGATCGAATCTCACCGGCTGCGATCAACGCGGCGCGATCACGGAAATCAGGTGACTACGCGGCCAGTATCCCACACCGGTCAAGCCGGTCTGGCGGCAGGCAACGCTTCATTCCGTCAGCGTTTTGCGCAAACCGATGAGCGCGGCGGCCACGGTCTGCCGCCGCACCGCTTCGCGGTCGCCCGAAAAGTGAAACAGCTGCGCATGGCCGTAACAGCCACGCCGCTTCCAGCCGATCCAGACTGTGCCCACCGGCTTGTCCGCCGTACCGCCAGAGGGCCCCGCGATGCCGGTCACCGCCACCGCCACGCCCGCACCGAAGCGTGCCAGCGCTCCGGAAACCATCTCCAGCACGGTCTCCTCGCTGACCGCACCGGTGTGCTCCAGCGTGCGCGGATTGACTCCCAACAAGGCTTCCTTCGCTTCGTAACTATAGGTCACCACGCCGGCGTCGAACCAGGCCGAACTGCCCGGCAGATCGGTCAATGTCTTGGCGACCCAGCCGCCGGTGCACGATTCGGCCGTCACCAGCATCAACCGGCTTCGCTGCACCTCACGGGCTACTTCGTCGGCCAATGCCAGCAACTCGGCATCGGTAGGGACAGACAACAACGCCATGCGAAACTCCCAGGCTGAATGGATTTTTGCGCCATGCGCTGGGCCACCGTTCTACCCGTTCCGCGCAGCCGCGCCAAGACTTGCATTGCGCCGCGACATGCCTTTACAGGCTACTGCCCTGGAAGCCCGGGTCTTCACCAAACAAACGCAATCCGCAGTGCACGATCATCCGGCTCGCGCCCGCGGCAAGCCTTCGGATCACCGATGTATTCAGATACACCCCGCAATCACGCCACGTTCGCGCAACTGGCCGCAGAAGGCGCGGATGTTTCACGGATTATGGATATGGTCATTTCACGCTGGTGCGAGGTGACGGCCGCGTTGTCTCCCATCATCGGCCAGCCCGGCGTGGCCGCCCTGTTCAAGCGCAGCATCTACCTTACGTGCGCCGACTATCCCAGCCTGGTCGTCTTGTGCGAAGACGCGTTCCGGCCCGGCGAGCTCGCCGCGCTTCGCGATGCGCTTGCACGGGAAACCGGCGCCGACGCAGCAGCCGCCAACGACGCACTCCTGCGCACCTTCCTGGATCTTCTGGCAACCCTGATCGGCGCGCCGCTCGCCGAGCGACTGCTCGGCCCCGTCTGGAACCATTCATCAGGCGGCGACGCCATGCAGGAAACCGTGTCATGACTGCGGCCGGGACAAGCATTCACCGCCTGCCCAGGCTGGACGGAATGATCGGCAACGACCTGTCGCGCGACCGTTCGATGCTCGGCGGCGTTCCGGCGTTCGAGCAAGGCACAGCGGCCCTCGTTCATCGACGACGGCATCAAGATCCTGTCGCCAGGTCGTCATCGTGAACGCCGGCAACAGCGATTCGCCGGCGGCTGAACCGAAAGGCACGCTGGTCCAGCTCAAGCAACAGGCGGAACGTCTGCGCGCGCATCTGGCGAAGCTGCGCCAAAACCTGGCCCAGGTTCGGCACGACTACAGCGAGAGCCATGCCGCCCAGCTCAGGGAAGCCAACGAGAAACTGGTACTCGCCGCCTTGCATGCGGATACGAACGCGGAGTCCGCCATCAGCGACCTGGACCAGTTGCTGCGCGTCAGCCAGCGCGATGCGCTTACCGGCACGCCCAACCGCGCGCTGATCCTCGATCGGCTGGACAGTGCCATCGCCGCGGCACGTCGGCACGGTACCCACATCGCCGTGGTCTTCCTCGACCTCGACCATTTCAAGCCGATCAATGACACGCTCGGCCATGCCGGTGGCGACGAAGTGCTGCAACTGGTGGCACAACGCCTGCAATCGCTCGTGCGCGACTCGGACACGGTCAGCCGCTACGGCGGAGACGAATTCCTGGTCTTGCTGACCGAGGTCTCCCAGGCCTCGGACGCTGGCTCGCTCGCCGGAAGAATGCTGTCCGCCCTGGACGCGCCCAGCCGCGTGAACGACTACCTGTTCCATGTGTCCGCCAGCGTGGGTATTGCCCTCTACCCGGAGGACGGCGAGGATGCGACGACCCTGATCAATCGGGCGGACGCCGCCATGTACCGGGCCAAAAGAGCGGGCGGGGGCAGTTTCGAGTTCCATCGGGGCGACCTTCCGGCCCATCATCCACCCCAGGCGGCTATAGCCGGGCCACCGCGTTTGCTGCCGCCGCGCCGCGATTTTCCGGCCAACGAATCCGGGCCCGGCGTGCAGGATCTGCGCGAGGCCAATGAACAGTTGACGATCGCCGCGCTGAACGCACAAGCATCCGAATCGGAAGTCAGGGAGGCGCATGATCGCCAGATCAAATTCATGGCGATGGTGGCCCACGAGCTGCGCAACCCGCTGACCCCGATCCAGATAGCCGCCAGTCTGCTCGCCAACCGACACACCGACGAAGAGATACCGCTTGAGCAGCTGAAGCTCATCATCGAAGGCCAGGTGACGCACATGTCCAGGCTCATCGACGACTTGCTGGAAGGATCGCGCGTCGGCGCCGACAAGCTTCGCCTCGAGTGCAGCGTGGTCGATTTGGTGGGAATCCTCGCCGTTGCCGTCGCGACGTGCCAGCCGTCCATGAATACCCGGCTTCAACGCCTGCAGGCGCGCATGCCGACCGGTCCACTCCCTTTCTACGGCGACCCGGTCCGGCTCACGCAGATCTTCAGCAACCTGCTCGACAATGCCTCCAAGTACACGCCGGCCGGTGGCGACATCACGCTGGCGCTGGAGGTATTGCACGAGACGGTGACAGTCACGGTCGCCGATAACGGCACCGGCATCGCAGCCGAGTTGCTGCCCACCATCTTCGACCTGTTCGTGCAGGACACCGATGTACCAGAATTCGCGGTTGGCGGCCTGGGCATCGGCCTGGCCGTCGTTCGCGACTTGGTCGAGGCGCACGGTGGCAGCGTCGTCGGCCGCAGCGCCGGCAAGAACCTTGGCAGCGAGTTCGTGGTGACCCTGCCGCTATGGCAATCGCCCGCGACGTTGACGGCATGAACTGCATCGCAAGGTAAGATGTCCGTCCATGCGGTTCACGACGGACGAACACCAGGCTCACCAGTGTCGTCGACCCGGACCGGCAAACCATCGCGCCGCACGCGCAACTCGAAAGTCAATGACTTGTGGGTCGCTGCGTGCTGGGCTACACATGCGCTACATCCACGTTCGTGAAAAGCCCAACTGCAGTCAGTCGTGGGAGTCGCGACCGATCCATGGCAACCCTCGATGAACCCACGGCCCGTGCAGACCGAAAAACCCGCCGAACATACCCCGTTCATGCGCCAATACCTGTCGGCCAAGGCCGAACATCCGGAGGTGCTGCTGTTCTTCCGCATGGGCGATTTCTACGAGCTGTTCTTCGACGATGCACGCAAGGCCGCGCGGCTGCTCGACATCACGCTGACCCAGCGTGGGCAATCGGCCGGGGCACCGATTCCGATGGCCGGCGTGCCGTATCACGCGGCGGAAAATTATCTCGCGCGGCTGGTGCGGCTCGGCGAATCGGTGGCGATCTGCGAGCAGATCGGCGACCCGGCGCTGGCCAAGGGCATCGTCGAACGCAAGGTGGTGCGCATCGTCACCCCGGGCACGGTGACCGATGCCGCGCTGCTGGAGGAACGTCGCGACAATCTGCTCCTGGCGATCGCCGCAGGCGCGAACGGTGCCTACGGCCTGGCCTGGGTCGATCTGTCCAGTGGACGCTTCCTGCTCAGCGAGGTGCCCCATGCCGAAGCATTGGCCGCCGAACTGGCCCGTCTGCAACCCGCCGAAACATTGATCGACGAAAACGTGGCGTGGCCGAAGCTGGTCAGCAGCCTGCCCGGCCTGCGCAAGCGTCCACCCTGGCACTACGACGGCGATGCGGCGAAGCGCGAACTCAATCGCTTCTTCGGCACCCGCGACCTCGGCGGCTTCGGCGTCGACGGCATGAATCTGGCGATCGCGGCAGCCGGCTGCCTGCTCGGCTACGTCGAGGAAACCCAGAAAAGCGCGCTGCCGCACCTCACCGGCATGGCCGTGGAAAACGCCAGCGAAACCATCGCGCTGGACGCGGCGACCCGACGCAACCTGGAGCTGGACACCCATCCCAGCGGTCGCACCGAACATACCCTGCTCGGCGTACTCGACGAGACGGTGACGCCGATGGGCGCGCGCCTGCTGCGCCGCTGGCTGAACCGGCCGCTGCGCTCGCGCGAATTGCTGCGTCGGCGCCATCAGGCGATCGGCACCTTGATCGACAGCCGACGCCATGAGTCGCTGCGGGA
>DHXA01000109.1:14107-15297 GCA_002413455.1 Rhodanobacter sp. UBA5168
CGGCCGCGCGACCTGTCCACCCTGCGTGATGGCCTCGCCGCCGCACCGGTATTGCGCGAGCAGATCGCATCGCTGGACAGCCCGCTGCTGCATGCACTGGTCGAGCGCATCGGCGATCACGCGCAAACCGCTGCCCTGCTCGCCAGCGCCATCGTGGCTCAGCCGCCGGTACTGCAGCGCGACGGCGGCGTAGTCGCCGACGGCTACGATGCCGAACTCGATGAATTGCGCCGCCTGTCCACCCACGCCGACCAGTATCTGGTCGAACTGGAGGAACGCGAGAAGGCCGCCAGCGGCATCACCACGCTGAAGGTCGGCTACAACCGTGTGCATGGTTACTACATCGAGATCAGCAAGGGTCAGTCCGACAAGGCACCCACGCACTACACGCGCCGGCAGACCACCAAGAATGCCGAGCGTTACATCACCGAAGAATTGAAGACCTTCGAGGACAAGGTGCTGTCGGCGAAGGAACGTTCGCTGATGCGCGAACGCGCGCTGTACGAAGCACTGCTCGACACGCTCACCCAAAGGCTGGAGCCACTGAAGGCCGCCGCCGCCGCGATGGCCGAGCTGGACGTGTTGAGCGATCTGGCCGAACGCGCCGAAGCGCTGGACTGGAGCGCCCCGGAACTCAGTGATGAACCAGGTATCGCGATCGAGCGCGGTCGTCATCCGGTGGTCGAGAAAGTCCGCGACGAGCCGTTCGAACCGAACGATCTCGTGCTCGACGATGCGCGCCGCATGCTGGTGATCACCGGCCCGAACATGGGCGGCAAATCCACCTACATGCGCCAGAATGCGCTGATCGTCTTGCTCGCGCATATCGGCAGCTACGTGCCGGCCTCACGCGCGGTGATCGGTCCGATCGACCGCATCTTCACCCGCATCGGCGCCGGTGACGACCTCTCGCGCGGCCAGTCCACCTTCATGGTGGAGATGAGCGAGACCGCCAACATCCTGCACAACGCCACCGAACACAGCCTGGTGCTGATGGACGAGGTCGGCCGCGGCACCAGCACTTACGACGGCCTGTCGCTGGCCCGCGCCGCCGCCGTGCATCTGGCGCGCAACAGCCGCGCGTACACCTTGTTCGCCACCCACTACTTCGAGCTGACCGAACTGGCCGGCGAGTTTCACGCCATCGCCAACGTGCACCTGGACGCGGTGGAGTTTCACGATCAGAAGCG
>DHXA01000121.1:0-10605 GCA_002413455.1 Rhodanobacter sp. UBA5168
TTCGATTCGGCCGAGGCGCTGACACTGTCCACCCGCATCGCCGAGGAGATCTACTTTCATGCGCTGTCGATGTCGACCGAACTGGCCGAGACCGAAGGCGCGCATCCTGGTTTCGCCGAAAGTCGCGCAGCAAACGGTGAGCTCCAGTTCGATTACTGGCCGAGCGCCACGCCGCACGACCACGGACGCTGGGAAGCACTGCGTGAGCGCATCCGTCAGCATGGCCTGCGCAACTCGCTGTTGATCGCGATCGCGCCCACGGCCACGATCGCCTCGATCGCCGGCTGCTACGAGTGCATCGAGCCACAGGTCAGCAACCTGTTCAAGCGCGAAACGCTGTCCGGCGACTTCCTGCAGGTCAATCGTTACCTCGCCGACGAACTCAAGACACTCGGCTTGTGGACATCTGACATCCGCGACGCGATCAAATTGGCGGAAGGTTCGATCCAGAACATCCCAGCGATTCCGGAACGCCTGCGCGCAATCTATCGCACGGTGTGGGAGCTGCCGCAGAAGGCCCTGATCGAACTGGCCGCCGCACGCGGCGCCTATATCGACCAGAGCCAGTCGCTGAACCTGTTCATGGAAAACCCGAACATCGGCCAGCTCAGCTCGATGTACATGTATGCATGGAAGATCGGCATCAAGACGACCTACTACCTGCGCTCGCGCCCGGCCACCAGGATCGCCAAGACCACGGTGTCTGCGGAAAAGACCGTACTCGTCGTGGATCAGGCGCAGGCCAACGCGGCAGTGTTCTGTTCACTGGAAAATCCCGCGTATTGCGAGGCCTGCCAGTAACAATGCGGAGACACCATGAAGCGCTACCGGAATCTCGACGGCAACTCCGGCGTCATCGCCTACGAGGCTGGTGACGGTTTCATTCGCATCCGCTTCGTCAACGGCGATGTCTACGAGTACACCGATCAAGCCAGCGGCCGCGAGCATGTCCAGAACATGCAGCGGCTGGCACAGGCCGGTCGTGGCCTCGCCACCTATGTCAGCCGCTTCGTGCATGAAGCTTATGCACGCAAGCTTTGAGTGAAGGAATCCCATGTCCGCCCAAGCTGCCCGCAACGCCCACCTGCTCGACCCGGGCTTCGAGCTCACGCTCCGTCCGATGCGCTATCCCGGCTTCTACGAGATGTACCGCAACGCGATCAAGAACACCTGGACGGTCGAGGAGGTGGATTTCTCGATGGACACGCGCGACCTCAGCGCGAAAATGTCCGCCGCCGACCGCCACCTGATCCAGCGGCTGGTGGCGTTCTTCGCCACCGGCGACACCATCGTGTCGAACAACCTGGTACTGAACCTGTACCAGCACATCAATGCGCCGGAAGCGCGCATGTACCTGTCGCGCCAGCTGTACGAGGAAGCGCTGCACGTGCAGTTCTACCTCACCCTGCTGGACACCTATATCCCCGACCCGGCCGAGCGCAACAGCGCGTTCGCGGCGATCGAGACGATTCCGTCGATCCGGCAAAAGGGCGCGTTCTGCTTCAAGTGGATCGACTCGATCCAGGGCCTGCAGCGATTGGAGACGCGCGAGCATCGCCGCCAGTTCCTGCTCAACCTGATCTGCTTTGCCGCCTGCATCGAGGGGCTGTTCTTCTACGCCGCGTTCGCCTATGTCTACTACCTGCGCTCGCGTGGCCTGCTGCACGGGCTGGCCGCGGGCACCAACTGGGTATTCCGCGACGAGAGCGGGCACATGGCGTTCGCGTTCGAGGTCGTGCGCACCGTGCGCGAGCAGGAGCCCGAGCTGTTCGACGACGCCATGCGCGCGCAGGTCGAGGAGATGATGGAAGACGCGATCGTCTGCGAAACCCAGTTTGCCGAAGACGTGCTCGCCGGCGGCGTGGTCGGCATGTCGGTGAAGGACATGCGCCAGTACCTCGAATACTGCGCCGACCAGCGCTTCGCCCAGCTCGACATGCCGAAGAAGTACGGCGCGAAGAACCCGTTCGACTTCATGGACCTGCAGGACGTGCAGGAAGTGGCCAACTTCTTCGAGCGCCGCGTGTCGGCGTATCAGGTCGGCGTGCAGGGCGAGGTAGCGTTCGACATGGCGTTCTGACCATCGTGTCCGGGCGGCGGCCATTCGACCCAAGCCATTCGCAATTTCCTGCGCGGTTCAACGCGAATTTTTCGGCGGCCGGGCAGCACCCATGTCATGAAAGGCCACTAGAATTGTCCGCTGATTCGCCTCTGCCGGCCGATGCAGGCTGCACTCGCTGATCGAACCGTGGGGAAACCATCGATGATCCGACCCTGCAGGGCGCAACGCCCGCGGGACTTGCGGCGCGAGGGGTTCGCCCATAACGCCAAACGTATGCAAGGACCTTCGATGACTACCCCGATTCGCGTGAGATTGCTGCCCTTCGCCATCGCCTCACTGCTGGCTGCCGCTCCGCTGGCCGCCCAGAACGTCACCACCTCCGGCGTCAACGGCCGCGTGCTGGACGCCACGGGCCAGCCGGTTGCCGGCGCCACGGTGACGATCGTGCATCAGCCATCGGGCACCACCAAGTCGGTGGTGACCGATGGGGATGGCCGCTACACCGCGCAGGGCCTGCGCGTGGGCGGCCCGTTCGAGATCACCGCGAACAAGGGGGACCAGACCGTCGAGCAAGACAATGTCTACCTGCAACTTGGCCAGCCCTCCTCGATCAACCTCAGCATGACCTCCGCCGCAGCGGGCGCCAGCAACCTGGCAGCTGTCACGGTCAGTGCCACGACGCTGGCGCAGACCTTTTCCTCGGACAACAAGGGTCTGTCGACCAACATCTCGCAGCAGCAGCTGCAGGCGACGCCGCAAGGCAACCGCTCGATCGATGATGTGGCGCGACTGGATCCACGCATCAACGTGACCGACCAGGGCACCGGCGCGATCTCCGCCAACGGCATGAACAACCGCTACAACAATGTCAGCGTTGATGGCGTGACCCAGGGCGACCCGTTCGGCCTCAATGCCAACGGCCTGCCGTATCAGAAGTCGCCGATCTCGCCGGAAACAATCGCCGAGTACAACATCTCCACCGCCACCTACGACACTGCTTCCGACACCGTCGGCGCCGACATCAACGCAGTGACCAAGAGCGGCACCAACCAGTACCACGGCTCGGTGTACTACGCCTACCGCAACGCCAATCATCTGGTCGGCGATGCCGGCTGGCTGGACAGCAACAACCCCGGCTATCACTACAAGGGTTACCAGAAGGACTCGACCGGCGGCTTCAATGTCGGTGGCCCGATCATCAAGGACAAGCTGTTCTTCTTCGTCTCGGCCGAGCACGAGAAAACCACCGGCATCGGCGCCGATTCCGCCAATGGTCTGGACAATTCGCTGGGCCAGGGCGCATCGACCAGCAACAAGGTGTCGCCGGGCGACCTGCAGAAAGTGATCGACGCGGCCAAACAGCTTGGCCTCACGCCGGGCGCGTTCGGTGGCCGCAGCGGACTGACCTACGATGACAAGCGCTACCTCGGCAAGATCGACTGGAACATCAGCAACGATCATCGCGCCAGCTTCACCTACCAGAACACCGAAGAGCAGTTGCCCGCGGTCGGCGGCAACAGCCCGAGCAGCATCGGCCTGACCAGCTACACCTATACCAAGGCGATCAGCACCAAGAACTACGTGGCCCACGTGTTCGATGACTGGTCGGACAATTTCTCGACCGAGGCCAAGGTCGGTTTCCAGAAATTCGTGCAGGAC
Source organism: Rhodanobacter sp. UBA5168 (assembly GCA_002413455.1). Taxonomy (GTDB): domain Bacteria; phylum Pseudomonadota; class Gammaproteobacteria; order Xanthomonadales; family Rhodanobacteraceae; genus Rhodanobacter. Next base: position 3,722 of record DHXA01000121.1, read on the forward strand.
ACTACCGCGCCGTATCAGCAGCCTGCGGTCAACGTGAATCTGTCGCCGGACGGCAAGGGTCCGTCGATCAACCTGGGCGAGGAGCAGTTCCGCCACTACAACCACATCGATACCAAGAAGCTCAGCGTCTTCCTGGCCGGCACGTACTATCTGGGTGATCACGCGATCAAGGGCGGCATCGACTACCAGCGCAACAAGATCAACAACCTGTTCGGCCAGACCGAATTCGGCCAGTACAACTTCTGGGGCATCGACAACTTCATCGCCGGCAACTACAACAAGTACGTGCTGTATCACCCGGCGCCGGGTTACGCGCTCAACGATATCGCCGGCAAGTGGACGTACAGCCAGTACAGCCCGTTCCTGCAGGACACCTGGCAGGTCGACGAGAAGCTCTCGGTTCAATACGGCGTGCGCGTGGACATTCCCCACTCCAGCGACCCGCCGGTCTCCAATGCGGCGTTCGCGCAGACGTTCGGCTACCGCAACAACTACACCGTCGGTTCGAGCAACCGGGTGGTGGAGCCGCGGCTGTCGTTCAACTATGCGTTCGACAGCGAGTACAAGACCCAATTGCGCGGCGGCGTCGGCCTGTTCCAGACCTCGCCGCCCACGGTGTGGATGACCAACCCGTACCAGAACAACGGTGTCACGCTGCTCTCCTACACCACGTTCGATCCGTCGCAGGCACCGTTCAGCCCGGATCCGTTCAACCAGAACATTCCGGCCGGCGGTGGCGCCGGCTCGATCGACACGATCGCCAAGAACTTCCACCTGCCCACCGTGTGGAAGGCCAGCCTGGCGCTGGACCGCGAGCTACCGTGGTGGGGCCTGGTGGCGTCGGCCGAGTACCAGCACATCAAGGTGCGCGACGGCATCCTGTATCAGGCGGTGAACTTCGGCGCACCCACCGGCGTGTTGCCGGACGGTCGCCTGCAGTACTGGAAGACACCGGGTGAGGCACCGAAGACGGCGGATGCACTGGCCAACCAGAACCGTGCCTTCAGCACCGCGTCGACCCTGCTAACGAATACCCACAAGGGCAAGTCCGACAGCTTCACGGTGGCGTTGAGCAAGCCGTTCTCCGATGGCTTCTCGGGTAATGTCAGTCTCACCTTCAACCATGCCACCGACGTCGACCCGGGCACCGACACCATCGCCTACAACGGCTATCAGCGCGTGGCGCGACTGAACCCGAACAGCGACGTCGCCGCCACCTCCAACTACAGCATCGCCAAGAGCTTCAAGGCTTCGCTGAACTGGCAGCACAACTTCTTCGGCGACTACCGCACCCAGGTGTCGATGTTCTACAACGGCCGCACCGGCAACCCGTACACGTGGGTGTTCTCCAACGATGCCAACGGCGACAGCGTCTCCGGCTGGGATCCGGTCTATATCCCGTCTGCCAGCGATGCCAAGGTGGCCTATGCAGCGGGTACCAGTGCGCAGGTGATCAAGCAGTTCGAGGACTTCCTCGCCAGCGACAGCTACCTGCGCGATCACCGCGGCCAGGTCGCCAGCCGCAACGGCGCCCGTACTGCCTGGGTCAATTCGCTCGACATGAGCTTCTCGCAGGAAGTGCCCGGCCTCTTCAAGGGCAACAAGGGTGAGGTACGGCTGGACGTGTACAACTTCCTCAACCTGCTCAACAAGAACTGGGGCGAAGCGCGCAACACCGGCATCTATCCAGCCCGCACGCTGGCGAGCTACGGCGGCGTGAACGCGCAGGGCCAGTACGTCTACTCGCTGCCCACCGACAAGGCCGGCAACTACCAGCCGCAGCAGCTGCAGGTGTATGACGGCGGCTTCTACGATCCCAGCCGGGTGGTGTCGCGCTGGTCGGCGATGCTGACGCTGCGCTACACGTTCTGATCGCGCCGTTCAGCCGGTGTGGTGCGTAAAAAGCCGGCGCTTATCTGTCCAGCCGTTCCGTCTGTCCGTCGATTTCCAAGATCGATACTCGAGCCCCTGATCGGACATCAGGGGCTCTTGTACCGGTGCCTGGCCGAAGATCCCGACGGATACCGTCAGAAGCTGTACTTCAGCGACGCCCCAGCACCGTAGTCCGGGCTGCCGTTGGCGAAGCCGCCGAGCACGTAAGCCTGCACGCGCAGGTTGTCGCTGAGCTTGTGGTTCCAGTAGCCGGTGAGCTCGCTCTGCGGGGCGCCGCCGTCGGCGATCCGCTCGCGGTAGTAGTAGTACGCACCGATGCTGTCGCTGGGGCTCAGCTTGTAGTCGGCACCGATGTTCGCGTTGAAGCCGTTCTTCAGCTGGATGTACTGCGAATTGCCGTACTTCATCCAGCCCACGCCGCCGAACGCCGTCCACGCGCCACTCACCTTATAGGTATCCAGCGACAGACCGTAGTCGTTCTTGCCGGTACCCAGACCCTTGTTCTCGTCGGCGGTGCCGAACTTCACCTTGCCGGTGAGATCCAGCCCGAACGTGCGGTCGGCACTACCGAACAGCTCATAGCCGGCCGACGCCGTGATGTCGCCCAGGCCCGAGGCCGAACCACTGGTCGTCGTCGTCGTGCCGCCGGTGGACGAACCGCCGCAGGCATGGATCGCGCCGCCGACCGCACGGCCCACGCCGCGGCATAACGGATTGTTGTTCTTCACCTTGCCCACGCCGGGAATCACGTTGCCCGGACCGCTGACGTTGATGTACGGCATGGTGAGCTTGAACGTCCAGCGGTCGCTCTGATACGCCGCGGTCACCGGCACCGACCAGATGTCGGTGGTGGTGTCGGTGCCGTACTTGCCGCTGCTGTAATCGGCACCGGCGGAAAGGCTGAACTGGTCGCTGCCGGGCGTGGTGGCGGCATGGGCCGCCGGTGCACCGATCAGCAGCAGGCCGCCGACGATCATCCAGTGTTGTGGGTTACGCATGTAAGGGGTTCCTTGCAGATGATGAATATCGCAGCAGGCCCGGCATCACACCGGGCCTGCATGAACTACGACGTGCCGCAGAAGCCGGACTCAACCGCCCGGGCGGCCGGCGCGGCTGGGGTGATCCGGAAGCTGCGGACGATCCGGCAGCGTGGGCTTGCCCGCAAAGTCCGGCTTGCCCGCGAAATCGGGCCTGCCCGGGTGGTCGGTTGCGCTCGGATGATCGGTCATGTGGCTCTGGCCAAACACGACCTTGTCGACCGAGACGTTTGCATGCGCATGCGCGCTGGCGGAAGCGCTGCCGGCAGCCTTCGGCGAACGCATCACGTCACCCAGCTTGAAGCCCATGCTGTTGGCGATCTGACCCCAGCCTTCGCCGGCGGCGCGCAAGGCCAGCACGCCCTTGAGGTCGACACTGGTGCCGTCGGCCAGCACCAGCGTGCCGCCGTTGAGCGCGGCCTCGAGTTCGGCCGCGGTCGGATCCGTCATGCCGGCCTGGGCCAGGCTGGCCTCGGCCAGCGACAGCGCGATCTTCACATTGCCGTAGCCCAGCTTGCCGGTGGCGGGCGTAAACGTCGTGGTCGTGGTGGTGGTCGTGCCGGCCGTGGTATCGGTCAATGTGATCGCGGTGCCGTTGCGCAACCCGGTGACCAAGGCCTGCGAGTTCGTGTCCGAACCGGCAAAGCTGGTGAACTCGGTGCTCAGCCGGGTCGACTCCTGATTGGTGCTGGTCGACGTGGTGCTGGTGCCGGACGTCGTCGTGCTCTGCGCCATGGCCGGCGCAACGGCCAATCCGGCCAACACGGCGGCGCAAACGAGCGTGAGTGTGAGGTGTCGGATTTTCATTGCTCTCTCCTAAGGGATGCCACAAAGGCGGATTACTGCGAAACGCACATCACGGTCATCGTCAAAGCAAAGGCACCCACGATCAGGGTCATGTCGAGAGTCGTGTTTCGCATGAGGACGCCTTCTGCCTGCGGTGGATCCGAGGCTTGCCAGGTCCATTACGCCCGGGACCCCAGAATCCTTCCCTGCGGTCGAGTCGCGTTCGGAATGCGTTCAGGGAGAAAGCAGACCGTAACCGTAACGTGCATCGCGGCCTGGAGGCCCGAGGTCGCGGGCCATGGTGGCCAGGCGCTGCAGGATCTGCGCGGCCGCGCCCCGGCGCGGCGCGTCCAGCAACTGGGCGGCCCTTCGCGCCACGATCGGCGCCGCGAATGACGTGCCGCGCAACGCGTCACGGCCGCGTCCGACCACGCCGGATGCGCAGAAAGCCACCTGGTCGCCGCTGCCGGACTCGGGTAGCACCCGATCGTGCTCGTCGACCCCGCTGACGCCGATCACACCGGGGTAGGCCGCCGGGAACAACGGCGGCGCCGCGGGTCCGTCGTTGCCGACCGCGCTGACCAGCACATGGCCACGCGCGATCATCGCCTGCACCGCGCGTGCGAGCACCGGATTGTCCGGGCCGACCAGGCTGATGTTGATCACCGCCACGCGCTCGCGCGCCATCCACGCTAGCGCTTCCACCAGGCTCGAAGTGGCGCCGCCGACTTTATCGGCGCACCACAGGTCCGCTGCGTATAGCGTGTCGGGATCGCCATCGACGAGGCGTGCGGCCACCGCGGTGCCATGCCTCGACACAGTCGCCGTCATGCAGCCATGTTGCTTGATGCGTGCGCGTGCCAGTGCCGGATCGGCCGGGTTCACGCCGCCATCGATCAGTCCGACGCGTCGCGGCGTGGCGCCGGATGGCCCAGTCGCCGACGCGTCGCCCTGGCGGAGATTGCCGCCACCCGCGGACAGGTAGAGATGCTGGTAGGCGAAGGCGACTTTCGGCGCCGCCTGCTGCAGCGCCTGCAGCGCTTCGATCTCGCTGCGTCCACGCGTGTCGTGCAGGACCACCATATCCAGCCCCAGCGTCGCGTCCGCCGACGCCTGACTGTCTGCGGTGAATCCCTGTGCCTGCACTGCATGAAGTTGCTCGCCCGAAAGACCCAGCGCGAGGAATTCACCACGCAGCACCGGCTCGCCTTGAGCATCCACCGTCACCCGCCCGGGTTCCTCGCGCAGCAAGATATCGATCTGCGACTGCCGCGTGACGGCCGGCGTCTCGTGCCGCAGATCGTCGACGTGCTGTGTCGCCGCAGCCGGAAGCGTAACGGGCACGCGGGGCATGGCGGGCATGCCGCCGCCGCGGGGAACATGCACGTCGGGCAAACCCCGCGGCGGACCGCGCAGCTGTGCCCGCGCAGGCGCCGTAACGCCCATGACCAGCGCGACCGACAGCAAGGGAATCAGCATGGAAATCGGGCGCTGTATCGGCATGGCGGGACCGGCCGGTAGTCAGGGGTTGCAATGCTAGCATTGGCGCACTTTACGCTCCCGAACCGCGCCGTTGCTCGCGAGGGAAGGAATCGTCCCCTTCAAACGTAATGGAAAAGCGATACGTGGATCCGAGTCAGGTCGTGCGCGAAGGATTGATCCCGCTACTGCCGCGTCTGCGCCGCCTTGCGAGGGCGTTGACGGGACAGGTCGATGATGCCGACGACCTGCTGCAGATCGTGCTGGAGCGCGCCATGACTCGGGCGGCGCAATGGCGACCGGATGCTGCGCTGGACAAGTGGGTGTTCGCGATCGCGCGGAACGCCTGGCGGGACGAGCTGCGCGCCCGCGGAAGATCGCAACGCCTGTTTGCAGGCGAGGAAGCCGGTGTCATGGCTGCCGACGGAAACAGTGGGCCCGCGCAGAAGCTGGAGCTGGCAGCGGCACTGGTGGCACTGCCGCCGGATCATCGCGAAGTGGTGGCCCTGGTGCTGGTCGAGGGCTTGTCGTACAGCGAAGCCGCCGAGCTGCTGCAGGTCCCGGTGGGAACCGTCACCAGCCGCCTGGCGCGTGCTCGCGCCGCTCTGCAGTCTTATCTTGGAAACGACGCATGAACCTGATCGACGACGACACATTGCAGGCTTACGTGGACGGCGAGCTCGACGCGACAAACACCGCACGAATCGATGCCGCGCTGGCGCACGACGATCTGCTTCGACGCCGCGTGCAGCAGTCGCGCGCCCTGAGCGCACAGTTGAGGGCCGCGTTCGACCCGGTGCTAGACGAGCCGGTGCCGGCGCGCCTGTCCGCACTGTTGCAGCCGACACCTCCGCGAGCATCGATACCGGCGACACCGTTGGCCCGGGCTGCAGGCCGGCGGGGATTCGGCGCGGGTCGGCACCGCGCGTCCCGCCGCTGGTGGAAGCCGGTCGCGGCAGCGACCGCGTCGGTCGCGGTGCTGGCCGTAACGCTGTGGTGGCATGCCGGCGGAGCACTGCTGCACGACGACCGGCAATACGCCACGGCTCCCTTGTCCGATGCGCTCGACCGGGCACTGGCGAGTGAACCGGACCCACATGCCTCGGTCGGCATCGGCCTGAGTTTCCGCAGTACCGACGGACGCATCTGCCGCACCTTCATCGATCGCGCCAAGCCGACGCTGGCCGGCCTGGCTTGCCATGACGATGCGGGCTGGCGGCTTTCCGTACTCACGGCAGCCAAAAAACCCGAAGAAGGCGAACTGCGGCAAGCCGCCAGCGGCATGCCCCCCGCCGTCCAGGCAGCGGTCGACGCGCGCATCCGCGGCGAAGCCTTCGACGCTCGGCAAGAGCGCGCGGCGCGCGATGCCGGCTGGCGCTAGGAATGCTCTGATCCTCAACGCAGGGGTTGAGAAAACAACCGCCGTTTGAAGCGGGCGCGGGGATACCGGCGACCTATTGACTACAGATGTAGTCAGGGCGTACCGTGACTACATCTGTAGTCACGGTACTACCCAGCCATGTCCAAACCTTCCATCGGCGATCAGGAGCTGGCGCTCCTTCACTATCTGGCCGAACACGGCGGCGCCTCCGTCGGCGAGGTGGCCAGCGGCTTCGGCGAGCCACGCGGCCTGGCCCGCTCCACTGTGCTGACCATGATGGAACGCCTGCGCGGCAAGGGCTATCTGAA
>DHXA01000121.1:10825-12964 GCA_002413455.1 Rhodanobacter sp. UBA5168
GGCAGCTTCGTCGAAAAGACGCTGAGCGGTTCGGTCTCGCCGTTCGTGGCCTGGATGTCGGAGCGTGCCGAAGTCAGCGAGACGGAACTGGCCGAGCTCGAGGCGCTGGTCGCGCAGCTGCAGACCCGGCGCAAGGAGTCTTGACATGGCCTCGCTGACTATCCTGCTCGATACCTTGCTCATACGGCTGGCCTGGACCTCGGCCCAGGCCGTGTTGCTGATCGGCGCCGTCTGGCTGATCGGCCGTCTGCTGCCGCAACTGTCGCCCGCATTACGCTGCACGCTGTGGTGGCTGGTGGGCATGCAGCTGATCCTCGGACTGTGCTGGAGCTCGCCATTACAACTGCGCGTGCTGGCGCCGACACCGCAGACCGCGACTGCTGCGCAAGACCGTACTGTCTTGCCGGCCGTTGCCATCACGGATGCCGCGCCCATGAGCCACGTGGTGCCCGAACCGGTTCAGTCATTGCCGGTCGCGTGGTATTCGCATTGGCGGCTGATCCTGATTTCGCTGTGGCTGGCCGCCATGCTCGTGCAGCTGCTCATCGCAAGCAGGCAGTGGCGAAGCGCTCGTCGCGTGCTGCGCGATTCGCAACCGCTAACCGATGATTCGCTGCGGGCCGTCTGTGCGGGACAGGTGCACCGGCTTGGTCTGCGGCGCGAGCCGCAGCTGCGTGTCTCCGCCGCGATCAGTTCACCGCAGGTCACCGGCCTGTGGCGCACCACCGTGCTGCTGCCAGCCGAACAGCGACTGACGCTGGCGGAATCCGCGATGGCTTTGACCCACGAGCTGGCGCACCTGCGCCGCGGTGATCTGTGGCTGGGCTGGATCCCTGCCATCGCGCAACGGCTGTTCTTCTTTCATCCACTGGTGGCGTGGGCGGTGCGCGAGTACGCGCTGAGCCGCGAGGCCGCCTGCGATGCACAGGTGCTGCAGCAGACCGGCACGATGCCGCAGGCCTACGGCCATCTGCTGCTGCGCCTGGGTATCTCCCACCCGATGCATTCCGGCCTGGCCGGAGCTTCGTCATCATTCCATAACCTGAAGAGGCGACTGATCATGCTGCAGCAGTCCGACAATTCGACTGGCCACCGCGCCCGCGCATGGCCGCTGATCGTGCTGGTCGTGCTGGCCGGCGTATTGCCGTATCGCGTCACCGCGAGCGCTCCGCAGAACGCGTCGGCGGCGACGCGCGCGACACTCGCCGTACCGACACCGCCAGCTCCGCCCATGCCACCACCTCCACCACCGCCCGCACCCTTGCCGCCTACGCCTCCACCGCCTCCGCTTCCGCCGCCTCACGCGCGCAGCTTTTCGGGGCACCATGTCGACATAGATACATCGTCCGATGCCGCCTACGGCTTTGCGTTGCTCGATGGCGATTCGGTCACCGTCAACGGTTCGGACGCCGATGTCGATGCAGTGAACCGGCTACGCAAGACGAACGAGCCGATGCTGTGGTTCCGTCGCGGCAACAAGTCATACGTCGTCCGCGACCGTGCGTATATCCGGCGCGCCAAGGCGATCTATGCGCCGGTGAGCGAACTCGGAAAACGGCAGGGTCAACTGGGCGGCGAACAGGGACGCCTCGGCGGCCAGCAAGGCGGTCTCGGCGCCCGCCAAGGGTCGCTGGGCATGCGTCAGGGACAGCTGGCGGCCGAGCAGGCGGCATTGGCCGCGCAGCCGGACAACGACAAGCGCCAAGCCGAGTTCGAGGCGGGGCAGGCTCGCTTGCAGGCGAGCGAGGATGAACTCGCCCGGCAGCAGGACGAGTTGGGCCGCCTACAGGACGCGCTGGGCAAGCAGCAGGATGCGCTCGGTGCGAAACAGGATGCACTGGGCAAGCGTCAGGAACAGGCCACCCTCCAAGCCAACCGGCAGATCGGAGCATTGATCGACGAAGCATTGGCCAAGGGCGTCGCCCAGGCCGTCAACTCCGACTGAGCGCTGCCCGCCTGATCGCTGACTCCGGCCGGGCATTTTTAATCGGCACAACGAAGAAGGCGGGACCCGGATGCCGGATCCCGCCTTCTTCGCCGTGTCGGCTTGCGCGGTGGCTGGTGCTATTCCTTCGGCACCTTCATCGCATATTCCACCGGCGGCGTATTGCCCGCGAGATTGCGCACGAAGTAATCCCA
>DHXA01000115.1 GCA_002413455.1 Rhodanobacter sp. UBA5168
TGGATCGCGCACAAGGCGGGCGACAAGGCGGGTTGATACGAGCTTCGCTCGTATCAACAAAATCAAAAACGGCGCTCTGGCTCTGATGCTGCAATAACGTGGCAGATGTTCATACGACGCCAACACCAACTTCGGTAAGCTGCCCTCACCCGTGAAGACGCCATCGAGGATGGAACCCCACGCATGCGCCGAATCCCCCGACGCCTGAGCCTGCTGTTGTTGCCGCTGGTGCTGTTGTCGACACAAGCCCATGCCGGCGTGCAGCTGACCGTGGATGGTGTCGCGGAGCCATTGAAAGGTGCGGTGATCTCGGGTGTCGAACTGTCGCAATACGCCACGCGCGACGTCAGCGACGCCCAGGTGCGCCGGCTGTACGAGCGCGCACCCGATCAGGTGAAGTCGTCGCTGGAGCCCTATGGCTACTACGACGCCACCATCACCGGCGACCTGCAGCAGGTCGGCAAGAACTGGCAGGTCACGCTGCATGTGAAACCGGGCGAGCCGGTAAAAGTCACCGCCGTCGACGTGCAGTTGGACAAGGCCGCTGCCGCGATCGCGCCGATCCGCCAGGCGCAGCGCGCGCTCGAGCGCATGAAGGGCAAGACACTGGATCACGGCGCCTACGATGCCGCCCGCGACGCGCTGAGCGCGCAACTCACCGCCAACGGTTTCCTCGACGCCCGGTTGCTCACCCATCGGGTCGAGGTGAGCCGCGCCAACCGCAGCGCCACCATCAAGCTGGCCTGGCAGGCAGGCCCCCGCTATCGCTACGGCCGGGTACATTTCGAGGGCTCGCAATTCAACGACGGTTTCCTGGATCGCTACGTGCCGTTCAAATCCGGCGACTATTTCTCGCAGGACCAGTTGCTGGAACTGCAGCAGGCGTTGAACGGCGCGGATTATTTCGCCGTGGTCAACGTGCTGCCGGACGTGGACGCGGCGAAAAACGGCACGATCGACATCACCGTGCAGCTGGCGCCGGCCAAACGCACGATCTACACCGGCGGCCCGTTCATCGGCACCGATACCGGCTTCGGCCTGCGCGGCGGCATGGAGCGGCGCTGGGTCAACCGGCGCGGACACAAGTGGAAGAACGAACTGGCGCTGGCGCAGCGGCTGAAGACACTGTCCACGCTGTACTCGATCCCGATGCCCGGCCACAACCAGCGCAGCTTCAACTTCGGCGCGAACTTTCGCGACGCCAACACCGACACCTCGCAATCGCGCACGCTCGAACTGGTCGGTAACGAAGCGCGCCAGTGGCACGGCTGGGTCCGCACCCTGGGCGTGCATGCGCTGTCCGGGACGTTCACCGTCGGCAAGCGCGGCAACGAGCCGGACAGCGCGCCAGGCATTGAACATGGCCGCAGCACGCTGGTGTTCGGCGAGGCCTCGCTGACGCGCAAGCAGGCCGACAATCCCAACTTCGCGCGGCGGGGCTGGTCGATCAGCCTTGCTGCACGCAGCACCGCGGGCACGCTGCTGTCCGACGCCAGCTTCAGCCAGGTCATCGCCGACGCGAAATGGATCCGCGCGTTCGGCGCGAAGCAGCGCAACCGGCTGATCCTGCGCGGCAGCGCCGGCTACACCTGGACCAACGATTTCACCGCACTGCCACCGCAGCTGCGCTTCTTCGCCGGCGGCGACCGCTCGGTGCGCGGCTACGGCTACCAGTCGATCGGCCCGCGCAACAGCGAGGACCGCGTGATCGGCGGCACCAGCCTGCTGGTCGCCAGCACCGAGGTCGAGCATTACTTCAACCGCAACTGGGGCATGGCTGCGTTCGTCGACACCGGCAATGCATTCAGCGGCATCGATTATCGTCCGAAGATCGGCGCCGGCTTCGGCCTGCGCTGGCTGTCGCCGGTCGGCATGATCCGGGTCGACCTGGGCACACCGATCCACGATGACCGCGCGCATGGCATCGAGCTGCACCTGGTGATCGGGCCGGATTTCTGAGATGACCACGACGACCGCCACCGTTGCCGCCCCCCGTCGTCGCCGCTGGTTGCGCTGGCTGGGCGTCGCGCTGCTGCTGATCCTGCTACTGCTCGCCGTCGCGATTGGCTGGCTGCTCGGCACCGGCTCCGGCCTGCGCTTTGCTCTGGCGCGGGTGCAGTCGGCCACTGCCGGCGCACTGCGCGTGCAGCATGCGCAGGGTCGCCTGATCGGACCACTGGATCTGGCCGGCGTGCGTTACGACGACGGCAAGGGCACCGTGGCGAAGGTGGCGAAGGCGCACCTGGACTTGCGCTTCTGGCCCTTGCTGGCCAGGCGCGTGCATGTCATCGCGCTGGATGCCGATGGCGTCGAGGTGGCACTGCCCCCTCCCGCACCGGACCAGCCGCAGAGTTCCGGCAGTTTCTCGCTGCAGCCCCCGGTCGAGCTGATCCTCGATCGCGTCCACGTCGGCACGGTGAAGGTGACACAGGGCGGTCAGCCTCTGTTTGCCTCCACCCAGCTCGACCTCGCCGGCCGCTGGACCCATCGCGGCATCGAACTCAGCCGGTTGGCCCTGCAGGCGCCGGACGGCCGTGTCGATCTCGCCGGCACCCTGGCGATCGGCACGAATTACCAGGGCCACAGCCAGGCCAGTTTCGCGTGGAAGATCGACGATATCGACTATGCCGGC
>DHXA01000261.1:0-596 GCA_002413455.1 Rhodanobacter sp. UBA5168
TCGCCGCCCAGCGTGTAGTGGTTGGCGTAGACCGAATCGCCGAGCTGGGTGAGCGGTATCCGGCTGCGGCGATCGTCACCCTGGCCGCAGTCGTTGTAACTGCTGACGTCGTGATCGAGCTCGTAGGTATCGCGGTGGCCGTTGCGCGGGTAGGCGCAGAACAGGTCCGACAGCGCATCGTCGTGCACGCGGAAGAACTCGACGTCGGCATCGTGCACGTTCATCGACACCAGCGGCAGGCCGCGGGTGCCACGCGCCGGCAGCACGCTGCCGTGCGAGGCGAAGCCGATCGCGGCCGGCAGGTTGCCGGAATAGATGTCGTGCTTGACCTCGTGCCCGAGCGTGCGGCCATCGGCCGCCAGTACGCCGGTCTGCAACTGCACGGCGTAGTGCGTATTGGACTGCACGAACGGAAAGCTCAGCGTCTTGCCGTCGTCCTTGAGGCTCCAGCTGCCACTGACCACTTCGCCGTTCGGGCCGGTGACCGCGATCAGCGTGTCGAACGCCTGTGCCGAGGCCAGCGTGGCGTTGAAGCGCAAGCTCAGCGCGGTGCGCGAGTCGGCGGTTTCCGAACTGGCCGAGGCCAGCGCGAAGGC
>DHXA01000261.1:858-4423 GCA_002413455.1 Rhodanobacter sp. UBA5168
TGCAGGCGCTCACCAGCAGGCCGAGCAGCAACGGAAACAGCGCGCGCGACAACGCGCGGCGCGCAGAGCACTCGAACGATCGATCTGGCATGTGACCCTCTCCCCAGGTTTCCAGCAGAGTATCGCCGGAAATCATGGCGGCCTGGAGGCACCGGTCGGGCGTGCTGATTCCGGTGATGAGGCAGCGCGACGGCAGATCAGTCGCGCACCCGCCGGCCCAGCCAGTCCGCCAGCTGCATCAGTACCTGGCTGCGCCCCGGCTCGGCCTCGTTGAACAGCTCGTGATACAGCGTCGAGAAGAAGCGCGTGGTCAGCTGACCGCTCGACGCAGCCTTCCGGGCGAACGCACGGCTGCCGGAGGGATCGACCAACGCGTCGCTGTCGGCGACCAGCAGCAAGGTCGGCTGCGCCAGACGGTCGGCCTCGGCGATGCAGCTCGCGCCCGCGCGGAAGATGAAGTCGGCCAGTCGCGGGGTGATCCAGCCGTGCCGCAACGGATCGCTGCGATAGCCGGCCGCCACGTTCGGGTCGTGCGAGAGCTTGTCGGAATCCAGTCCGTTGCGCAGCGGCAGGTTCGGCGCGACGCGGTTCAGCACCCCCGCCAGCTTGACCAGGTACGGTGATTCCCAGCTGCGCAGCGCCGGCGACGACAGCAGCAGCGCCGGCGGCGTGATGCGGCCATCCAGCACGGCGCGCGCCGCCACCAGACCACCCATGCTGTGGCCGAGCAGCAGCGGTCCATGCGGCAGCCCGCTGGCGTAGTCGTTGTAGACGCTGGCCAGGTCCTCCAGCAGGTCGTCGCCATGGCGCAGCGCGCCGCGCCGACCCGGCGTCTGCCCGTGGCCGCGCTGGTCGTAGCTGCGCACCGCATAGCCACGCTGGTTGAACCATTGCGCCAGCCGCTGATAGCGGCCGCTGTGTTCGCCCAGCCCATGCACGATCAGCACCGCGCCGCGCGCCTGCGGCAACGGCCAGTCGCGCAGGAACAGCGGCTGGCCATCGGCCATCGTCAACGTCAGGTGGGTTTCGACAGACTGACCTGGGTGATCCACATCGCGCTCGCTTGCGGGCAAAGAGACGATTCTGCCTCAGCGCGCCGGGCGGAAGCGCGGTGAGCCTGCAGGCTCTCGGCAGGTTGTTGAAAAATGATCCACTGAGGCGATCTGCGGAGGGATCGCCCACGAATCAAACACGCCAGTGATTGATCTGCCGGCGCCGAGTCCGGGCAGGTACCGGACCCGGCGAGTCGTAGAGGGCAGGACAGCCCTCTACGACAACCGGTCAGAGCTCGACGCGAAACTCCACGCCGACGACGCGCGGATCGTTGACGAAGGCGGTGCGATTATTGAAATCGATGGCGCCGGTAATCGCCCGCTTGTCGGTGACGTTGCGGGCGTACAGGGCGACCTCGCGACGACCGTAATCCCAGTTGTAGCCAAGCCGCAGGCCGCCTTCGAGCAGCGGTTTGCCCTTGAACTCGGCCGAGTCGTACAGGAAGAAATTCACCTCGCTGCGGTAGTTCCAGTCGGTGTAGACGAAGAACTCGCCGCTGTCGCCGTACGGAATGCCGTAGCGCGCGGTGAGCGTGCCGATCCACAGCGGTGCGTTCGGCAGGGTGTTGCCGTAGACCAGCGCGTTGCCCTCGGCGTTGAGCGGATCGAGGATGGTGCAGCCGGAGCCGCAGATCGCCACCGCCAGGTTCGGGTCCTTCAGCTCGGTGTGGTTGTAGCTGCCGCCGGCGGTGAGCACGAAGTTCGGCGTGAGGTACGCCTCCAGGTCGAACTCGGCACCGTAGCCTTGGGTCTTGCTGGCATTCAACAGGCGCGTCACGTTGATGTCGCCGCCCACCGCGGTGAGCTGCTGGTTGTGCATGTTGTAGGTATAGACGTCTGCGTTGAAACGCACGTGATTGTCCATGCCGGTGGTCTTGACGCCCAGCTCGTAGCTGGTGATCGTCTCCGGCTTGGCCTGCGAGATGAAGTCGGCGAACAGCACGCGGCCCTGCACGCTGGGCGCGCGGAAGCCGTTGGCGATGCGCGCGTAGACGTTGACGTTCGGATTCAGCGTCCAGGTGCCAGTGACGTCGCCGCTCCAGCGCGCGTCGTGCGGGTTCGCGGTCGCCAGAAGCGGACCGCCGCCGATCGGCGACATCACCCGATCCACCTTGAAGTCGCGCGAATCGTGCGACCAGCGCGCACCGGCGCGCACTTCGAAATCGTCGGCGAGCTGGTAGTTGGCCGAACCGAACACCGCCCACGCCTTGGTGCGCTGGGTCTGCATCGCATAGCCATCCAGGGCGTGGTCGTTGAACGTGGCGTAGTCGAAGTTGCTGATCGCGATGTCTTCGTCGAAATAGTAGGTGCCGACCTGCCAGTTGAGCTTGTCATGCTGGTTGCTGGCGAGGCGGAATTCCTGAGTGATCTGGCGATCGTGCGGCAGCGCGTCGGCGGTCTCGGACGGGAACGGGATGAAGCCCGGGCCCATCGGCGGATGGAAACTCGCACCGTAGCCGCCGTCGACATCGCCGTGGCTGTAGGTGGTGGCGCGCTCCAGACCGGTGATCGAGGCGAAGGTGTAGTCGCCCACGTTCCAGTTCAGATGCAGGTTGCTGCCCCAGCTGAACAGGTGCTGCTTGTTGAGTCCGTCCTGCGCCACCTTGTCGCGATCGAAGCCTGGCACGAAGACGTCGCCGCCCAACGAGATCGCGTTGGCCCGGTTGACCTCGGCGGTGCCATCCAGCCAGCGCGCGTGCGCGCTGACCAGGGCGTTGAAGCCGCCGTCCTCGTACAGCGCCTGCAGGCGCACGGCGCGGTCGTTATAGCCGCCCAGCGCATCCTTCTTGCCGGTGTAGGTGTTGTCGATCCAGTTGTCGCGGTGCTGCGCCAGCGCCGAGACGCGACCGGACCAGTGCTGGCCCAGCGAGCCGCCGAGCGCAGCCTCGGCGTTCGCGGTGCCGAGCGAACCGTACGAGACGCGGGCATAGCCGCTGGTTTCCTGGCTGGGGCGGCGCGATTCGAACTTGATCACGCCCGCCGGCGAGTTGCGCCCGAACAGCGTGCCCTGCGGGCCGCGCAGCACCTCGACCTGCTCCAGGTCGAACAGCGGGAAACCTTTGAGGATGGGATTTTCCTGCACGATGTCGTCGTACACCATCGACACCGGTTGCGAGGCGTTGAGGTCGAAGTCGCTGTTGCCCAGGCCGCGGATATAGAAGCGCGGAAAGATGCGCCCGTACGAGGTCTCGGCATACACGCTGGGCGCACGCGAGGCCAGTTGCAGCACGCCGTCGCCGGCCTGGCCGAACGCCTCCAGCTTGTCCGGCGTCAGCACGGTCAGCGCCATCGGCACCTTCTGCATGTTCTCCACCCGTTTCGAGGCAGTGACATTCACCGTCTGCAGCTCAGTGGCCTTGGTGGCCGGCGACTTGACGGGCGCGGCCGCTTCCTGCGCCAGCGCGGCGGAAACCGGCAGACCAAGAGCGAGCGTGATCGACAAGGCGAGCACGGCGGAACGCGACGGGCGGGCGACGAACATAGGTTTTCCCCAGTTGGAAAGGCAACGGTAC
>DHXA01000092.1:0-3574 GCA_002413455.1 Rhodanobacter sp. UBA5168
TTGTTGAGATGGATGGTGAACGGACCGATCGCCAGCTCGCGGAACACGCTGTAGATCACCGCCGGAATCTCGGCGTCGTAGCGCACCGACAGCGCATCCTTGCCGATCACGTCGATGTCGCACTGGTAGAACTCGCGGAAGCGTCCACGCTGGGCCCGCTCGCCGCGGTACACCTTCTGCATCTGGTAGCGGCGGAACGGGAAGCTGAGGTCGCGTTCGTGCTCGGCAACATAGCGCGCCAGCGGCACCGTGAGGTCGAAGCGCAAAGCCAGTTCGGGCGTGCCTTCATCGCTCTTGCCCAGCGCGCCGGTCGACTGCACGAAATACACCTGCCGCTCGGTTTCGCCACCGGTCTTGGTCAGCAGCACGTCGGAGTATTCGATCACCGGCGTCTCGATCGGCAGGAATCCGAAACGCTCGTAGTTGCGGCGAATCACGTCGAGCATGCGCTGGAACGCGATCTGGTCGAGCGGCAGCAGCTCGAGCACGCCGGGCATGGTGCGGGCCGGGGTAAGCGCCATGAAATCCTCTACTGACGATGGGGAACATTCCGTCTCGCGGCAGCGCGCACGACGGCAGCCGTCAAGATTAACAGAATGCCATCGGCCTTCCGCCGCCTTTCCCGCATCACATGCGCCTGACCTGTTGCCAAGGCTCCGCACGACGATTAAGATACGCGGCTTCCCACGGGGTGTAGCTCAGCCTGGTAGAGCGCTACGTTCGGGACGTAGAAGTCGCAGGTTCGAATCCTGTCTCCCCGACCAAGAAAAGCAACGACTTAGGCCACCTTCAGCGGGTGGCCTTTTTCGTGGTAACAGCGTGGTAACAGCAAATCGAACCCAAGATGGAACGACGGGCAACTTCGACTCGGCCTGCAGTTTCTTAAGCCGCGTACTCTTCGCCCCTTGTGCAAGCGCTTGGCCTCGGGCATCTCCGTTCCGCCGAACTTGCTGCGCTACAGGTAGCCGGCCTCCGAGAATACATACAGCCGGCACGGCCCTTTCGCCGTGCCGTCCAGAGCGCACCAGCTGCGCAAGCGACGTTCCCCCTACTTTCAGTAGCGGTCAGCTTTAAAGTCAGGATGTCATCTCGTATCCGCTCTCGCAGCCAGTTGCTTTGGGTAGGCTGAGGGCGTCAGCCCACCCAGGCTTTTCTTCGGTCGCGCCTCGTTGTATTCGCGCCGCCATGCTTCGATAACGACTTTGGCGTGGGTCATGCTGGTGAATCAATGTTCGTTCAAGCATTCGTTGTAGTGACCCAGCACTTCCCGCACTGATCAGGCCGCTAAAGCATAAGCCTCAGCGGGAGTCTTCATGCCGAGCGCCTGATGCGGACGTCGGTGGTTGTAGAACGCGATCCAGTCACGCGGCTGGCGTGTTGTTGGGTTTCGAAGCGGTGACGATGGGCGCATTGCTCCTTGGTCTTCCTGAACTTGCAATCCCCCTCCAGCCTAGAACGCCGACCAGACCATCGCCCCAAGGACTTCGCTCGGCAAGGTAACCAAACCGCACCGACATCCGAATAGCTCCTGATGCTCTAACAAATCATAGCCCTCCCCCACCCACTCGCACCTGCGCGTGAAACAAACAAGCTGGAGCCCCAATGCGTTTACCTCATCATGGCCGCCTAGCCGTACATCTACTGGTACTGGTCGGCTTATTGCTCAGCTTATCGGGAGCGTTTGCGCAGGACACCAAAAATCTCCTGCCGGTGACCGAAGCCTATAAACTCACCTCCGACGCCAGCATGCCCGGCCTGGTGAAACTGCACTGGGTAATAGCCCAGGACTATTACCTTTATCGCGAGCGCATGAGCTTCAAGGGTAGCGCTGGCGTCACCCTTGGCACGGCGCAACTTCCCGATGGGGAAAAGCATGTCGACCCGTACCTCGGTCCGGTGGAGACGTATCATCACAGCGTCGATGCCAGCATTCCCTATACGCTAGCGCAAGGTGCAACACAGCTCACGCTCAGCGTACGCTATCAGGGCTGTCACGAGACCGATCCGAAAATCTGCTACCCGCCACATACCGTGCAGTTCGATCTTCCGGTTCCCGCGGCAACGAGCCCGACCAACAAGTCCGGGGGCCCACTGAAGTATCCGGGCTCGCAAGCGTCCAGTGGACGTATGAGCCCCCCCTTGCCTCCGACTAACACAAACGGAGGCGCGCTCAACGTCAATCTTTGGTACGCGCTGCTGCTTGCATTCGGCGGCGGGCTTGTCTTGAACCTGATGCCATGCGTCTTGCCGGTACTTTCGATCAAGGCGGTCAGCCTTCTGGAGAGCGGCGGGAGTCCCGCGCGCCGTCGTACACAGGCGTTGATGTATACCGCGGGGGTCCTGGTCAGCTTCGTCACGTTAGGTCTGGCGATCATTGCGCTGAAGACGGCATGGGGCGCGCAACTGCAGAATCCTCTGGTAGTCGCCGGGCTGTCGCTCGTGATGCTGGCCGTGGCCCTGTCGATGTCCGGTGTCGTGCAGTTCGGTGCGTCGCTTGGCAATACGGGCAGCTCGTTGGCAAACCGCTCCGGCCCCGTCGGTGACTTCTTTACCGGCGTATTGGCGGTCGTCGTGGCTAGTCCTTGCACTGCGCCATTCATGGGCAGCGCACTGGCTTATGCCTTCGTAGCACCGACGTTGTGCGCCATGGCCGTCTTCGTTGCGCTCGGCCTGGGCCTGGCGCTGCCCTTCCTTGCCATTGGCTTTGTCCCGGTGCTGTCGCGCCTGCTGCCGCGGCCGGGACGATGGATGGAGACGCTTAAGGAAGTCCTTGCGTTCCCGATGTACCTGACGGCGGCATGGCTCGCCTGGGTGCTGGCGCACCAACGCGGCGCCGATGCCGTGGGTCTTTTGCTCGTCGCTGCCGTGCTGCTGGCGATGACGCTGTGGTGGTTCGAGCGCAGCCGTGGACACCGGTTGGTCAGCCGAGCGAGCGTGGTGTTACTAGTGTTGGCCACACTGGCACCGTTGTATTACCTCTACACGTTGCCTGCGACAGCACAGACCATCGACACGGCCGACGGTACCGTCGCCTATTCGCCGCAGAAGCTCGCCGCGCTACGCCAGGCCGGCACGCCGGTATTCGTGGATATGACTGCCGACTGGTGCGTGACCTGCAAGGCGAATGAACATGTGGTGCTCGACGGCCACGCGTTCCAATCGCTGCTCAAGCGTACCGGAACGGTGTACATGAGAGGCGACTGGACAGATGTGAACCCCACCATTTCGGCCTTCCTGCAGGAGTACCACTCGCCGGGCGTTCCTCTATATGTCATGTTTCCCGAGGGCGGCGGTCCGGGCCGACAGCTACCAACCGTATTGACCTGGTCACTCGTGAAAGATGCCCTGACCGGAGTGGACAAGTGACCGCGAGACTTCCGAATCCTCGTTACCGCTTGCCGCGGCAGCCCGCTGAGGTAGCAGCCGCGCTGGGCATCAATCTGCAGCCTTCGGCCCTGCTGGCTTCGGTGTCCGCGATCATGCAGGACAAGCTGGGCACGCGGCTCGATCATGTCTATCCGGCCACGCCCGTCGTGGCATCCTATGCCGAGGAGTTTTCCGCATGAAAGTTTTC
>DHXA01000092.1:3773-5028 GCA_002413455.1 Rhodanobacter sp. UBA5168
AGACGGCCGCCGTGCTGGCGGTGGCGTTCGCGCTGACCGCGCCGGTGCATGCTGCGATGCCGGTGCATCCGTCGATCCACCTCACCACGCTGGATGGCAAGACGTTCGACCTTGCGGCGCAGCACGGCCACTGGGTGATCGTCAACTACTGGGCGACCTGGTGCGTGCCGTGCATCAAGGAGATGCCGGACATTTCACGCTTCGTCAGTACCCACAAGAACGTCCGCGCGGTCGGGCTGGCATTCGACGACAGTGCGCCGGCCGACATCAAGGCCTTTTTGGCCAAGCACCCGGTGGTCTATCCGGTCGCCCAGGTCACCATGGACAAGCCGTTGAAGGATTTCGACCAACCGCTCGGTCTGCCCACTACCTGGCTGATCGCGCCGGATGGCCGGGTGGCCAAACGCTTCATCGGGCCGGTGACCGCAGCGTCGCTGGACGTGGTGATCAACAGCAAATGATGGCCGCGGCGCGCTTCATTGTCGTTGCCGGGTGCATGGCGCGTTCTGACAGCCCGCGCGGTCCGCGTGCCCCAGACTTGCTAGTTACGCCGAAAAGTCTGCCGGACAGTCGTGTAGAGGAGCGGGCCAGTGGTGATGATGCGATATGGCTCTGAGTGTTGGCTGGCACGACCCGGAGGCCCCCAGCTCCAGCTGACGCTGGTAACCGTGGCGCAGCCGGAAAGAAATAGCGCCGTAACTGGCTTTCTCCACATCCTCCTTCTTGAACGAACGGACAAGGCGCAGGCGCGGCGGGAAATCCTCGCTGTGCCAGAAGGGTCATATCTGCGACGTACTGACGGCTGACCAGTGATTGCTCGCGGCCATAGGCACGCGACGCCTGCAGCCCGAGAGCCGCGAGAAGAGACGCCGCCAGCATCAGTGGCGGCGATACCCAAAGCGCGAAACTTAGTCTGACGGCGGCCGCGACGCCGGTGATCAGCAATTGCTGCAGGGCGCTGAAGCCCTGAACGATGATCTCGACGTTGTGGGAGAGGACATTGGCAATTTCCGCGGACGTCGAATCCGCCAGCGACGTCAGTGGAGCATCGATCACACTCGCTTGACCCCGACGGCGCAGGCTCATGCCGTAATGACCAACCAGGCGCGCCGCCAGCCGTGCTGGCCTCCCAGCGCATCGGGGCGAAGGCAACCATCGCGACAGTTAAGATCGCCATCTGCATCTCGACTGCAGCATGCACCGAGCAGCGCGCCGCCGTCGCTGGCGATCGTCGCGTCGTGGGCGCAGCGCGTCG
>DHXA01000092.1:5288-5889 GCA_002413455.1 Rhodanobacter sp. UBA5168
CGACGACGCTGAACTGTTTCATTGACTGCTCGAGGCTGGGCCGATCAAGCCGCATGCAGCTTGATCGGCAGACGGCCTTGCAGCGACGTCGCCCCGGAGAATCGGGCTCGACCCTTCCGGGGATCAGATCTGGCTACGGCGTCTTGCCTGCCTGCAGGCCTTGCACGATGGCCAGCGACCGCTTCACATGTTCGTCCGGCCGCAAATGATCCGTCTCCGAGGAAAGCGTGGCGACGATCTTGCCGTCGCGGGAGATGACGAAGGTCGTGCGGGGGATGAAGGAGTGATCGATCGCCGCGCCGCGCACATCCTTCATGCCCGGCTCTCCCTGGACAGCCTTGAGGTCGTAGGAAAGCGCGACCTTGACGTCGGCATCGGAGGCGACCGGAAACTTGCCGGCGCAGTATTTCGGATCCGCCGAGAAGGTATCGAGGCGCTCGATGCTGTCGGCCGATACGCCGATGATGGTCGCGCCGGCTGCGTCGAACTTGTCCCGGTTGGCTGCAAAGGTATGTGCCTCCAGATCGCAGCCCCCCGTGTACGCCGACGGGTAGAAGTACACCACCACCGGGCCCTTCTTGAGGGCATCGGCGAGCGAGAA
>DHXA01000072.1:0-19535 GCA_002413455.1 Rhodanobacter sp. UBA5168
GTTGATGGCGCGCAGCACGCGGCCCACGTCGGGCAGGGTGTAGCCCTCGGCGTAGCTGGCGAACAGGTTGAGCTGGCCGGTGAGATACCAGACCGCGCCGAAATTCGGCAGCGTCTTCTTGAAGCCGGTCGAGCCGCCCTGCACGGTGACCCCGTTGTACGCCGCCAGCGTCTGGAAGGTCGGCACCTCGAGCGTGCCGTGCTCCTGGCGCAGACCGGCAGACACTGACAGCGTTTGCAGCGGCCAGTATTCGGCTTGCAGGAACGGCGCCCAGCCGGTGTAGGTGCTGTCGGGCACCCAGTGGCGGCCGGTGTGGGTCAGTGCCTGGAAGGTGGTATCGCGATAACCGTCGGCGCCGGCCAGCACGGTCAGCTTGTCGTCGAGCAGGCCGCGTTTGGACCACGACAGCCGCGCGCCGTCCTTGGTCGAGACGTTCTGCGACTGGTCGAACAGGTTCGGGCCGTAGGCGGGGTCCTGGAAGGTGGCGAAGCTGCCGCCGCCGAACAGTTCGCGGTTCTTCTGGTGGTAGAGCTGCGCGCGCAGTTCGCCGCCGGCCAGCTGCGGATCGCGGTAATCGAGGCTGCTGGTCAGCACGCGGTTGCGCGGCGCGTCGCCGGGCTGCCTGCCCCGTATCGAGGTGGTCGGCAGGTTGGCGGCGATGTCGCCCGGCACCGCGGTGTAGTTGCCGTTGCCCTCGAGGTCGAAGCGATTGACGGTCAACTGCAGGTGCCGTGCGCCGGCGAATTCGTAGCCGAACTTGGCGAAGCCGTCGCTGCTTTTCGAATCCATCAGGTCGCCCTGGGTGCCGTCGACGCCGATCAGCCGCCCCTTTGCGTCCGAATATATGCCGCGCTGGCGCCACGACGCGCCCACCACCATGTCGAACGCGCCGCTGCGCGCGCCCAGCAGGTAAGCCGCGCCGTAGCCCAGGCCGTCGCCGCCGCGGGTCGGCGCGCTGGTGTTGACGGTGACTTCCTGGCGTACGCCGTCCTGCTTGGGCGCCTGCTTGGTGATGATGTTGATGATGCCGCCGGCCGCGCCCAGGCCCTGCATCGAGTTGGAGCCTTCCACGATCTCGATCCGTTCGATCATCGCCGGGTCGATCGTGTAGCCATCGCGGGAGCCGTTGCGCAGCGGGCTGGATTGCGGCACGCCATCGACCATGTACAGCGGATTGCGCCCGCGCAGGGTCTGCCCGCGGGTGCTGAGCTTCTGGGTCGACGGCGAGAACGAGGGCACCAGGTTGCCGATGGCGTCGCCGAGGTCCGGCGTCAGCGCCAGCTGCTGGCGCAGATCTTCCTGCGTGATCACCGTGATCGTGGTCGGCAGCGCGCCCTGGCTCTGCGGCATGCGCAGCGTGCTGGCGGACACCTCGACCCGCTTCAGCGCAACGGCATCCTGCTGGTCGGCGGCGTGGGCGACGCCGGCGAGTGCGAGCGCGCAGGCAAAAGCGAGTGGACGAACGGAAAACGACATGCGGGGCCTCCTGTAGGGACCCGCATCTTAGATGATAATCATTCGCAATAACAATCAGGCGACTCCCGCCGCCGCTCGCCGCCGTCAGCCGTGCAGGGTGCCTTCCGTGGGTTGCACCACAACGGCGCGCACGTGCCGGTGCTTGAAGAAAATCGCGAACAGCACGGCCACCACCAGCGAGTACGACGCGAACGTCGTCCAGATCCCGTGCCAGTCCTTGCTGCCGTCGGCATGGGTGAACCAGAGGTCGATGATCACCCCGCTGATCGAGCTGCCCAGGATCGCGCCGATGCCGTTCGTCATCAGCATGAACAGGCCCTGCGCACTGGCGCGGATCGCCGGGTCGCTCTGCTCCTCGACGAACAGGGAGCCCGAGATATTGAAGAAATCGAACGCCATGCCGTAGACGATGCACGACAGCACGATCATCCACAGCCCCGGCCCGGGGTTACCGTAAGCAAACAGGCCAAAGCGCAGCACCCACGCGATCATGCTGATCAGCATCACCGTCTTGATGCCGAAGCGCTTGAAGAAGAACGGTATCGCCAGGATGAACAGCGTTTCGGAAACCTGCGAGATCGACATGATGATCGCCGGATAGCGCACGGCGATCATGCCCTTGTAGGCATCGACGTTGGCGAAATCGTGCAGGAACGTATCGCCATAGGCGTTGGTCAGCTGCAACGCGGCACCCAACAGCATGGCGAAGACGAAGAAGATCGCCATCTTGCTGTTCCTGAACAGCGCGAACGAGGTCAGCCCCAGCGTATCCAGCCATGACGTGTGCGCCTGTCCGCGCAGGCGCGGCGGGCACTTCGGCAGGGTGAACGCATACAGGCCCAGCAGCAGCGACGCGCCGGAGGCGACATAGAACTGGCCGCCGGAGGTTTCCAGATGCAGCAGGCTCACCATCCACATCGCGGCGATGAAACCGATCGTGCCCCACACGCGGATCGGCGGAAACACCAGCACCACGTCCGCGCCGTTGGTCTTCAGCGCGTTGTACGCCACCGCAATGGCCAGCGAGATCGTCGGCATGTAGCACATCATGTTCAGCAGCATCACCCAGAACAGCGTGGTCGGGTTGTCGATCGTGGGGATGATGAACAGCACCACCGCGCCGCCGATGTGCAGCAGGCCGTAGAGCTTTTCCGCGTTGAGCCACTTGTCCGCAACCACGCCCATCAGCGAGGGCATGAACAGCGAGGCGATGCCCATGGTCGAAAAGATCGCGCCGAACTGGGCGCCCGACCAGTGCCGGTACTGGAACCAGTACGCGCCAATGGTGATCAGCCAGGCTCCCCACACGAAGAACTGCAGAAAATTCATCGCCACAAGGCGGAGCTTGATGCTCATCGACCGATAACCCGCATATTGGTTTTCCCCAGGCAAGGCCGAGGGAACACCCCGTGGCCACAAAGCCCTGGCAGGTTAGATGAATCGGCGCCCGACCGGCAAGGCGCGCTGCAGCGCCGCTTCAATCCGTATCGACGCCGCGCAGCAGCAACCGCACGCGTTCGCGCAACACCGGCAGCAGATCCTGCTCGAACCACGGGTTGTGCATCACCCACGGCCGATTGCGCGGGCTGGGATGCGGCAGCGGCAGCCGCCCGTTGGCCAGGTGCGTGCGCCACGCGCGCACGGTGTCGGTAAGTGAGGTGCCTCGCGACGTACCGAGCAGGCCCACCTGCGCGTACTGCCCGATCACCAGGGTCAGCTGCACCTGCGTCAGCAGCGGCAGCAGGCGCGGGTGCCAGGTCGGCGCGCACTCCGGCCGCGGCGGCAGGTCGCCACCGCGGCCGCTGCCGGGAAAGCAGAAACCCATCGGCACGATCGCCACGTGGCCGGCGTCGTAGAACGTGTCGCGCTCGATGCCCAGCCACTCGCGCAAGCGCGCGCCGCTCACATCGTCAAACGGCACCCCACTCAGATGCACCTTGCGTCCCGGTGCCTGGCTGACGATCAACAACCGCGACGTGGCCGACGCCTGCAACACCGGCCGCGGGCCCAGCGGCAGATGCGCCTCGCACAGGTGGCAGGCGCGGATGTCCGCGAGCGTCTTGTCCACGCGTTTGACCATCAGAAATTCCGCTCGCTCCGCTCGCCGGTAGTCGCTGCCGCGGTCGCGCCGGCGGCATCCGGCAACAGCTTGCCCGGGTTGAGTATCCCGTCCGGGTCGAACGCCGTCTTGACGTTGCGCATCAAGGTCAGCGTGGAGGCTTCCAGCGCCAGCGGCATGAACTCGCGCTTGACCATGCCGATGCCGTGCTCGCCCGACAGCGTGCCCTCCAGCGAGATCACCAGCGCGAACACGTCGGCGAGGCAGGCATGCGCGCGTTCGCGTTCCGCCCCGTCGCGGGGCAGCAGGTTCACGTGCAGGTTGCCGTTGCCGGCGTGGCCGAAGGTGACGATCAACACATCGTGCTTTGCCGACAACTGCTTGATGCCGTCGACCAGCGCGGGCAGGTGGCTGACCGGTACCACCACATCCTCGTTGATCTTGTTCGGCGAGATCGTGCGTTGCGCCGGCGACAGCGCCCGGCGTGCGGCCCACAGCGCGCGGGTTTCCTCGGCGCTCTGCGCCACCCGCAGTTCTTCCAGTCCATCGCCACGGGCCGCAGCAGCCACGGCAGCGACCGCGCCGTCCAGCGTGGCCGGTTCGCCATCCACCTCGATCATCAGCATGGCGCCGGCCAGCGGCACGCTGTCGCCGCCGTGCGCGCGCGCCAGCTTCAGCGCCACGTCGTCGATGAACTCCAGCGCGCACGGCGTCACCGGCTGCGCCATGATCCGCGCCACCGCACGCGCCGCCGCGCCCACATCACGGTAGGTCGCGCGCAAGGTGCGCAGGCCCGACGGCTTCGGCGTGAGTTTCAGCGTGGCTTCGGTGATCAGCGCCAGCGTGCCTTCCGAGCCGACCAGCAGCCGGGTCAGGTCGTAACCGGTGGCGCCCTTGCTGGTATAGGTGCCGCAGCGAAAGCCTTCGCCGCTGCCGGCCACCGCCCGCAGGCCCAGCGTGTTCTCGCGCGGACTGCCGTACTTCACCGCGCGCGGCCCGGCCGAGTTGCACGCGAGGTTGCCGCCAATGCTGCACCAGGGCGCAGAGGTGGGATCAGGCGGCCAGAAGAAACCGTGCGGCGCCAACGCCTGCTGCAGGTCGCCGTTCAACACCCCCGGCTCGACCACCGCCAGGCGGTTGTCCGGGTCGATTCGCAGGATCCGGTTCATCCGCTCGAAACTCACCACCACGCCGCCATCGACCGGCACGCTGGCGCCCGTCGTGTTACTGCCGCGCCCGCGCCCGATCACGGGCACTCTGTGCGCGCGGCACGCCTGCACCAGTGCTTCGACCTGTGCGTGTTCGGTAGGGAACACCACGGCATCCGGCAACGCGTGCAGGCGGGAGTTGTCGTAGGAGTAGGCAATGCGTTCGGCTTCGTCGACCGAGAGCGCATCGGCCGCGAAGATGGTGCGCAGGGTGTTGAGAAGGGAAGCTGGCAGCATCCGCCAAGTCTAGCGCCGAACCGGCGCGTGACGGCCGATGTCGTCGCTGCCTAGACCGCAAGCCTTGGAACATCGACCTTGGGCAGCAGGCGCACGGTGAAATACTTGTCCTGGTAGTAGCGGATCTTGTGGCACATCACCGGATGCGGGATGCCTTCGTACAGGAAGACTTCCTTCTCGGTCCCCATCGCTTTCAACTCCTGGGGAAGCATCAAGGCCCGCCGCTCTTCCGAATGGCTGCGGGATGTTTCGCGTCCACGCGTGATGTTCTCCTTGCGCACGGTGGTGTAGCCCAGCATGTCGGAGTAATCGTTGGCGTCCTGTTGCTCGCGCGGTGCGAACACGATCTGCAGCGCGTGATTGGTGATCAGCGTGCGCGACACGTCTTTCCCGTAGGTGGCGTCGAGCTGCGACATGCTCTGGATGATCGGCAGCAGGCGCAGATTGTAGCCGGCCATGAACGAAACGGCCGCGGCGATGATCTCCACCCGGCCGATCGAAGTGAACTCGTCCATCAGCAGCAGGCACTGGTATTTCAGCGCCGGATTGGTCTGCGGCAGCTCCTTGGTGTTCAGATTGATCAGCTGGCTGAAAAAGAGATTCACGATCAGGCGGCTCTCCGCCAGCTTGTTGGGCTGGATGCCGATGTAGATCGTCATCTTCTTTTTGCGGACGTCGGTCAGCAGGAAATCGTCATCGCTGGTCGCCGCGTCGAGCACGGGATTGATCCATGCATTCAGCGGTTCCTTGAATGTGCCGAGGATCGAAGCGAATGTCTCGTTCGCCTGCGACAGCAGATTGGCAAAGGCGGATTGCGCATTGCCGCTCAGGAATGCCTGTTGTGCCAGCAATTGATAGAGCTGCTTCAGGTCCGAGCCATCGCCGGATGAAAGCCGATAGACGGCGCCGAGGGTGGGCTTGCTGCGCAGCTGCAGTGGAATGCCGTTCCTTTCGTCGTCATCCCATTTCTCGAACAGGTACAGCGTGAAGGCCATGAACGCGTTGCGCGCCTGACTCACCCAGAATTTCTGATCGTCCGCCCCGTCCGGATAAAGCATCGCCCCGATGCTCATCAGATCCGAAACGCGGAAGGCAGGATCCTTCGACACATAGCTCAACGGGTTCCAGCGGTGACTGCGTCGATCTTCCGCAAACGGGTTGAACAGATAGACTTCCTGTCCCTGGCTGGCGCGCCAGCCGCTGGTCAGTTCGTAGTTTTCCTGCTTGATGTCGAGAACCACCGCCGATTCCTGGTATTCCAGCAAGTTCGGAATGACGATGCCTACGCCTTTGCCGGAGCGCGTGGGCGCTGCCAGTATCACGAATTGCTGTCCGCTCAGCCTGACCAGCTCGCCCTTGAATTTTCCGACCAGGATGCCGTTGTCCGTGCGTTTGAACATGCCGTGTTTGCCCAGGTCGCCACCGTGAGCGAAACGGGCATCGCCGTGGATGGACGGCTTCTTCTTCCGGGCCATGAAATACAGCGCCAGCAACCACGGCAGGGCCGGCAGGCCGAAACCGATATAACCGCTCGCCTTGATGCGGCCAAGGTACGGTTGAACTTCCGGCAGATTCAGCGCGCGCAGGTAGCCCAGATAGGTATTCCACGTGAGCAGGCCAGTATCCAGCCTGAGGAACAGCAGCGTCAGGAACCCGGAAAAATATTCGCCGGCCACCAGCACGATCAACGCCAGGAATACTGCCCAGTACCATTTTTCCTTGCTCATGACGTTCTATCCTGGGTTACGTCTCTTCGAACGTCCGGCTCGGTGCGAATAGATATCCGACATCCACGTCATTTGCCGCCGCATCGGCGGTGAGACGGCGGACGGGCGTTCGGGCCTGGCTTCAGGCCATGTGGATGGGAGTGGTCGACTGCTGTGCCACTTCCTGATACATCGGTGCGGGTACCGGCTCGGGCTGTCTTGGCGTGGCGTGCGCCAGCGCATGGCAGCTCTGCTCCATCGCGGTGCCCACCGCCAGTTGCGTTTGCACATTGGCGACTTGTTTGAACAGGGACTTCATGTCGCCCTGTACGGCGAACGTACGCGAGCCATCGTCGCTCAGCACGACGTGATCGATCCGGCTCATGCCGTCCCGACGCGCGGCCACCACCAGAGAGGCAGCTAGGTTCTCGCTGTGCTGGTCCGGCGTGCGCTGCTGCTGTGCGTCCAACAGATGCACTCCGCGCAGCGCCTGCTGGTACAGCGCGTGGTCGGGATGCGACGCATCATTCAATCGAGGTGGTGCAACGTGCACTGGGGCAGCCGGCGTGGGATGTGCGGCGCCGGCCTGCGTGTGGGTCAGCGCTTCCAGCCTGTGCAGCGTGTTCGGGCCCACCACGCCGTCCACCTTCAGATGCTGTTCGCGCTGGAACGCCTCGACTGCCTTTTTGGTCTGCGCGCCGTAGTCGCCATCGACCCTTAGCGGATGGCCCGACGTGTCGCGATAGCCGTGTTGATTGAGTAGTTGCTGCACATGGCGGGTGCTCTGAGTCGAGTTCGCGGGGGCCGCATGCATCGGGGTTTCGGCAGCGCCGGGTACGTAGCCACGAGCGATCTTCTGGTCCCACGCTGCCGCTGCGAGCCGTCGATCAGCCAAACCGTTGGTGCCGCCGTTGATATCGCGACAGGCTGCGGCGATATCTCTCTGATCGTGATTGGCGACGACACGCGCCTCCCAGTAGTGCACAGCGATCTTCGCGGCGATCTCGCGATCCTCCGCCAGCTCCGGATGGTTGATCAGGTCCAGGCCCATTTCCTTGCCGACCTGTTCGTAGTTGGCGCGTCCGGTCAGCTGGATGAAGCCGCGGCCGTGATACTTCCAGCCATCGCCCGGCTCAGTGTTGCCGAGATTCCGCTTGCCCCACTGGCCGCCGTAGATTTCGTTGGCGATGGCTTCCGCGCCACCGGCAGCGATCTCGTTGGCCTGCTTGAGATCGTTCATGCCATTGCGGCCGGGAAACACCGCCAGCAGGCGTTCGCCCGAGTAGTGTAGGTTCTCGTTCATGCTCGCGAAACCGCCGGATTCGACCTGCATCTGTCCCATGAAGTTACCCAGCTCCTGATGGCCCTGGATACCGTTCTTCATGGCTGCCTGCATCAGGTAATCGGCATTGTCTTTGGATGACATGATCTGTTCCTCCTCGGTCGATGTCTGCGGCGAATGGTTCGATCAGTGCGCGCCCGGCAATCCGTGCGCTGCGATCTGCGAATCGCTTTTCCATTTGAGCGTCGCGTCGATGACGCCATCGTCCTGCGATTCGACGATCCTCGACGACTGACATTGCATCTTCTTCGCGACCCCGGCGTCGCCCGAGCGCTGCACGATGACACCGCCATCCTGCCGGTTGTTTGATCCGGACGTCGAATAGACGATGTATCGATAGGCGCCGTTGACGAACGCAAACGCGTACCCGCCGTTGTTGCCGGCGAAACCGAGGTGGGTACGAGTGAAAACGCCATCCGACGGCCGATCTCTGGCGGGATAGATGAGCTCTGGGGAGGCGGGTCGTCCATACGCGTAGTAGAAGCGCCCCGCGTCGCCGGATGCGCACATCGACACGATCTTTCTGCCGTTACCGAGCGGGCATGAGAAAACGACCTTGTCCGTCGAGGCACACAAGGTGCTGGCCGTGTCGGCTGCAAGCGAGGGCAGCGAGCACAAGCCCAGAAAAGTGACGACTAGTGCGGTGGTGCAGTTCGGCTTCATGGAGTGGCGTTCCAGGACTCGGCTTCAAGGGTTATGCGTTTGAAGGGAATGGCGGCAGGCTGCGGTCATCTTCCAGCCAAGATCTCATACGCATCACGCGGGATTCATCGACTGTTTCTCGGGTTGCGTGTGTTACGAATCTCGAAAGCGTGGTGCGTCGTCGATGGTGCAGTGGACGCGTTGGGCTACATGCCCATCGCCGGATAGGGCGGTTGCTGGGTCCGTTGCTCCTGAGTCATCTGCACTGCATGCGCCGGATCCGGTTGCTTCTGCTGCATGACGTGCTGCCACGCCGCGCTGCTCTGTTCGATGGTCGTGTTGCTGGCCTGCGCCGTCTCCACGTGTGTGATCTGCTTGAACGATGAGTTCAGTTCGCCCTGTACGGCAAACGTCCGGGTCGCATCGTCGCTGAGCACGACGTGGTTGACCGCCTGCATGCCGTCGCGTCGTGCAGCCACTACCAGGGAGGCGGCGAGATTGTCGCTGTGCTGATCGGGCGTTCGATGGTGTTCGGCATCCAACCGATGCACGGCATCGCGCGTCTGCTGATAGAGCGGATGATCCGGATGCGTCGTGTGATCCAGCCGAACCGGGGTCGCTGCTGGCGCCGGCTTGTCGTCGAACCACGAACCGGGATGGCGCAGTGCATCGAATGCCTTTGACGCGTCGCTGGCCAGGGATTGCGCGGCATGTTCGGCGGCATGGATGCTTTGCGAAACAGCGTTCTCGGTGACGTGCATGCCCTGCGAAACATTTTCTCCAACCGTGTGGGCGACATTCCTCGCCGTGTGCTCGACGGCCTGTGCTGCATGCTGCACGCCACGCTCGATCGCGCGCGCCCCTTGCGCCGCTTCGTGGGCGACATACTGCGCACCATGTTCGACGGCACGGGCGCCCTGCGACACGACGTGCTCCGTTGCGTGGACACCTTGCACGGCTTCGTGAGCGACGTACTGCGCGCCATGCTCAAGGGAATGGGCGCCTTTCGAAACTTCATCGACGGCGGCACGGCCAAGCGCCACGCTGCTTTCTGCCGCCAGCTTGGGCATCTCCCAGCTCGCGGATAGACCGGTGCGAAGATTCATGACGTCGCTGCGATAGCGGTCGATCATGCCGTGATGTGCGCGATACCGCGCTTCACCTTCCGGGCTGATGATCGAGTGACCGAGGGTCTTGCTGCCGGGTATAAAGCTATCGATACCGTGAGCGCCGAGGTCAATCGCCTTGAGCGGATCGCGCGGGCTAAAAATACCTCCGTCGTCGCGATAGCCGGCACTGCTTAATCGGTCGATATCCTGCTGCGCGGCATAGATGTGGACTTCGCCGAAGTGAGCGCTGCCGGCGCTAACCACATCGGTGGCGCGTACATGGTCAATGACCTGGTTGCCGCCTTTGGGAATATCCTGAAGCAAGCCAGCCGCGCCGTATGCATTGAACGTTTCACCATGCAGGCCGAACCGCGATGCCGTGATTTCGGCCAATGTACCTCCAAGGGAATGCCCGGTGACGGTGACATTGAGGGGGCGGTGATTCGCCTCTGCATCGGCTTTGGCCTCGTCGAGCACGCGCCGCGTAAATGCCATGGCATCGGGTGTTTGCAGATTTATCCCGGTCAAGACCATGCCACCGTCCGTAAGAATGCCATCGCGGACAATCTGTTCAGTGCCACGATGAGCGATGACGATGTCATCTGTTCCTACGCGCTGATAGGCGACACCTTGGTATCCAGTGACCGGGTCGCTGGTCTTGTCGAGGATCTTGTAGTCGATGCCTGCGATCGAG
The DNA here is from genome assembly GCA_002413455.1 of Rhodanobacter sp. UBA5168. GTDB lineage: Bacteria > Pseudomonadota > Gammaproteobacteria > Xanthomonadales > Rhodanobacteraceae > Rhodanobacter. Next base: position 10,474 of record DHXA01000072.1, read on the forward strand.
ACTATTTGACTGAGCCGGTGATCCTTATATGAATCCTGAGCCAGCAAAGCGTACGTATTGGTTGCTGTCGTCATTGGAAATCTTCCTTGGCTGACAGGGTTACCGGGAACATATCCTGCTGCCACTCAGGCTTGAAATTCTTGTAGTCGGCTGGTAGCACACCGCTGACTACCGGCGGTACCAACTCGCCGCGGCCAGCCGCTTCGAATTGCTTCTTGCTGAAGTAGCGGGTTTCGGAAGACTGTTTCAGAATATTGTCCGCGAACAGGTCCGGACTGAAATAAGTCTTCTTGACCTTCAATGAAACCGTCGCCGCCACGACCGCCCAGTGGCAGACGCCGAGGCCGTAATAGTCCTCGTCCTGAAGCAGGTCGACATAAAGCGAGCCCTTGTAGATGTCGTCGCTGACATGGGACAACTCGAGCGGAACACTTTTCTCTGGGGGTAACGTCGCGCCACTGATTGGGGTCAATGGAACGCAGCGATCGTTCGACACTTTGTACTGCACGAATCCGCTGATCGCATCGAACGGCCCCGGCGCACCTTGAATCGTCATGGTGATTTCGTAGCGCATCTTCGGATGCGGGTTCTGCTTGATATCGGGAGTTTTCATGGGTGAACCACAGGCTGAGGTGATCAGGACCAGAAACAGAATCAGCGAGGAGGTCAGGCGTTTTGACATGGCAGTTCGTGATCTGTTTGGTCATTGAATTCGTTGAGGCAAGCTGCAGGCGGTGAACGGTGCCGAAGTGGCCTATGGCACCGAGCCCCACTCGGTGATGATCGCTTCCAGGATGGCGGCGTTAGTGGCCTCGTTGGCTGCGGGACAGCCCACTGTCATGTACTCCCTGCGCAGTGCGGCGCTAGCGGGCGCGATGAAGCCGTAGGTAGTCCAGACAGCCAGGCCGGCGGGGGAGGGGGTATGCCAGTAAGCCATTGCCGGGGTGCAGGCGGGCCCGCCACTGGCTCCGAAACCGGAGATGCCTGCCATGCACATGTAGATGGTGCATGGGTCCACGGTCTGGGCTTGGACGGGGGCGATAGTCAGGACCGTGGCAGCGCCAAGGGCGATCGTGGTGAGCAGGGCGCGCAGTTTCATGGAATACCTCCGTGTTTAGTGGCGAACGTCCTCAACGAGGGAATGTAAATTCACGAACGAAATCGGGCTATGGAATCCGCGCGGGTAGGCTGCAGGCGGAGTAGTAGACGTGGCAGTTGGTATCTGTCGCGTCACAAATTTTCATACCTTTCTGAATGGCTTCACCCAGAGTGCCAGCGTTATTTGAGATGTGACCGCTGTCACCCATCACCATTGCAGCGCAGCCATTGCTGTACCAAGTTTCGATTTTGCAATCTGTTCCGCCCTTAGCTTGACAATCGGTGATGGCTGTTTGCTCAGCATCGCTCTTGCTAGACAGGTTGACGGCAACTCCAAGGTGTCCACCAGGGCCATCTGTTGCAATTGCTCCCCATCGAGTAGCCCATTGGGGAGGTGGGGTTAGGGGCAGTTGAGACTGCGCCTGCTGTTGACTATTGTGGTATCCCGGAATGGGTGCGCAGCCTTGTGGGCCCCCTTGACCGGATTGGGCACCGATGGGGTAATAGCCGGGCGGGCAATTACCCTCAGCATGAGCCACACCACCAAGTAACAAGAGCAACCCTAACAGCAGCCAGCGACAGGCTTTCATCGTGTACCTCCCATTGGCGGCGATGTAGGTGCCGGCCGGATGGCATCGGCATGGACGGAGCTCGAAGCGCCAGCCACGCGTATGACTGCAGCCGGGCTGCCATACGCGCTGGAGCCGCCCTTTGTCAGTCCCGCAGGATCGATCTGTCCTGAATTAACCGGCGGCGCATATGCCCCGCCGCCATATGATCCCGGTGGTTGTCCTTGAGGCCCCAATTTGCTTCCACCGCCCATACCAAACGCGGAGTACGTCAGGAAGTTGCCCACCGTCCCTTGGAAAAACATCGCCGCCAGCGGAGGCGAGGAGACGATCAGCACGGTCATCAGTAGGCCGATGCCGCCTTGCTGCATCGATTGGTTGGTGAAGCCCTCGGCACCCATGCCGGTGATGCCGTTGATGATATTGGCCGCCCACAGCGCCTCGGCAACTTTCAGAGTGAGCTGCAGCACCAGTGAGCTGATAAAGGCCAGCACACCCATCGAGAACAGTGTGCCGATGCCGTAGAGCAGCCACTTCTGGAACAGGCCCTTGGTCTGCTCAAAGATCAGACACATGATGAACAACGGCGCCAAGCCAATCACCAAGGCAAGTGTGATCTCGTACAGCAGCAGCATGGCGGCAGCGGCCATGGCGGGACTGGCCGTGCCGAAAGTGGCGAAGGCTTGGGCTCGCGCCTTGCTGGAGGCGCTTTCAGTGTCGCCAGGGGGTACCTGCACGGTGTCGATGGCTGACATAGCGAGCTGAGTGTAGGCGAGGTTTTTATCGATGGTCTGCGCCAGCGTGGTGTCGTCACCGGTGAATAACTGATTGATGTCGGTGGTCAGCTCGGTGGTGACGAGAGTGTGCAGGTTGTGGCCGACAGCTCCGACTGTGGTGGCGACGGCGACGATCACTACCACCCGCACCATGTTGGTTACCAGTCCCATCATCGACTCGCGCGACTGGCCGGTGATCAGGCGATAACCTTGGATCATGATCCAGATGGTGACCAGCAGCAGAGCTATAGCGGTCATCCAGCTGGTCACGGCACCCATCAGGTTGGCCCCGAAGCTGTCGATCCTGCTATGAAGCCAATTGTAGATAAGGACGAAGTAAACCATGGTGCTCGTGATCCCCAGCCAAGTCGCGCATTGCAGTTGTATCGATCTACCCTGTTGTCAGCAGTTTGCTTGTGTCAGTGGAACGCCGCCGCGAATGCCCCGGCTTGCACCACATTGCCCAGGATGGTGTTGCTGCCGTTCAAAGCCACCTTGGCCAGAAGGCCCTGCTGCTGCTGCAGCGTGGTGATGATGGCGTCGTCCTTTTTCATCTGGCTTTGCCAGTCCTGCATTTCCCAAGCAAGTTGCTCGCTATGCGTTCCGGTATTGGCGGAGACCCTGTTTGAATCACCCTGCGTGCTCATCTGGCTCAAGCTGGCTGTGATCTGCTGCAGCTCCTGGCCGAACTGCTGGGTGTCGTTGACCATTTTGACGGTTTTGTTGTACCTGTCGACTTGGGCCAGAACGATCTGCACACAGATGTTTTGCTGATTTTTGGTAATGGAACTGTCGAAGGTAGATGTGACGATGGAGGTCATACTCCCCAAGATGCCGCCACCGTTGGCGCCCGGGCAGGACTGCTGGATGAGGTTGCTGGCATCGCTGATTGGTGTGAGCCGCCCGGAAGTAAGTGTGATGCCGCCGGTGGCCAAGTTTTGGATAGACGTTAGTATTTGCTCGTATTGCTGTACTTGCTTTTCATATTCTTCCAATTGTTTTGCGTACTGCATGCCCTGCTTGGTGTACTGCTCTACGGTCTGGGCCAACTGCGATTTGAAGCCCTCCTCACTGGTCGAAATAGCCGTGGAATCGGTGACCAAGACTTGAGCGTGGGCCGTGCCGGCAAAGATGCCGAGGAAGGCCAAGGTCAGAGCGACTTGGCGCAATTGCAATTTCATCGGACGGGTGGGCAAATGGGTCATGACGCACTCCTTTTGTGATTGAGGTCGATCACACACGGACTAACCGGCCGCCGTGCGGGCAGCACTGGAGGTGGAAGGTGGCTTGGGTCTGGATTTACCACTGCCTTTTCGATTTTCATAGAAATCGTTGAGCCACTGCTCGGGACGGAGGGTATCGACGGCTACGCCTTCGACCGCGGCCCGCTGCGACAATACGTCGTGCATGATTTCGATGTTGTCGGTGGAGGCTGAGATGACTGCCAGCGCATCGTCCATGCCGCGAAGATTGAGCTGACAGACGGCACTGGCATGGCCTTGCTTGACCAGAAAACAGCGGGATCGCTCGTCCAGACTCACCACCACCTGATATTCCGCGTCGGTGAGCTTGAGACCGCCAACGTAGTCTTCGCGACTGGCGTTGGGGTTGGGCAGCAGGATCATCGTGGCCGTTTGTTCGATCAGGGCGGCGGCGATGTCGCTGGCCAGTGCGTCTTCGGGACTTTGGGTGGCGAAGATGCCGAGGCCGTTCTGCTTGCGGATGGTTTTCTGCTTGTTCTTGGCGAACTCCTTGAGCCCGCCCTTGCCGTCGAGGATCTTCCAGAACTCGTCCATCACGTAGATGAGCGGCCGGCCGTCAATCAGCGCCTCCAGTTTATGCAGCAGATAGTTGATGACCGGTACGCGCACTTCGGGGTTGTCGATCAGCTCGGTGTAGTCGAAGCCGATGATGTTGGCTTTTTCCAGATCGATGGTGTCGGCAGGATTGTCAAAAACCCAGCCGAGCGAATTGCCAGCGGTCCATTTGCGCATGCGGATGAAAAGCCCATCGTCACCCATGTTGGGCAGGCTCTTCTGGAAGTTGGTCATGGTGCGCAGGTGCATCGGGGTGTCGAGCATGTTCTCGACCGCGCGGAAGATGTCTTCTTCCTCGCGCGAGCTGTAGACGCTTTTGCCCACCAGGACCTTTACCAGTTCGGCCAGGAACTGCACGTTGGCTTCGCTGCGCTCGCACTGGAACGGGTTGAAGCCGGTGGGTTTGCCGTTTTCCAGTGCCAGGTAGTTGCCGCCACAGGCGCGTACAAAAATTTCCGCGCCGCGGTCCTTGTCGAAGAAGAAAATGGTGGGTGAGGGCTTCAGCTTTTGCACCTGACTGAGCAGGAAGTTGATCAGCGCGGTTTTGCCGGTGCCGGACTTGCCGATGACCATGGTATTGGCGATGGCTTTTTCGCCCAGCGAATTTTCCGCCGGGTGGGTGGCGTGGAAGTTGAAGTGATACGCCTGACCGTTGGTGGTCTGCAACGTAGTGACGCACTCACCCCAGGGGTTGTTCTCTTTTTTGCCGGTGGCAAAGTTGTGCAGCGGTGACAGGCCCAGGAAGTTGAGCGAGCTGACGTTGGCCAACCGGGTGCGGTATTTCCAGTTGCCCGGAAACTGGGCGTAGAAGGCGGCGGTGACGGCCAGGTCTTCCTTGACCGAGACAAAGCCGGCGTTGGAAAGCTCCGCCCGGGTGGTCGCGATCTGTTGTGAAAGGGCCTCCTGGCTGGGTGCGTAAATGGCCATGGAGAAGTGGTATTCACCTAGCACGAAGTTGCCGGAGGCGAGCTGGTCCATCGCGTGATCGAGCTCGGCGATCTGACTGAAGGCCTTGTCTCCGGAGGAGATCATCATGCCCTTGGTACGGTCCAGTGCCTTCAGTGCGTCCTGGCGACCCATGGGGCTGAAGGAGTGGGTGATGACATATTCGAAATCCAGGTACTTCAGGCCGTTCAGGATGCCGGGATAGGTGCCGTCGGTGTATTCCTTGATGTTGAGCATGGCGCCGAAGTGATTTTTGCCTTCGGGCGTGGTGATCACGAAATCACCCGTCTTGGCCGAGAAACGCTGTTTGCTTACCGCCAGGTAGTTGTAGACGGGCGCATTGAGCACGGGTACCGGCTCGTCGATGCGATTGAGCAAGTAGCCGTAAAGCTCCAGCGCTTCGGAGAACACCACACCATTACCGGCCTCGTACATGCCCAGACGATACGGAGCGTAGTCCTTGAGCACGGCTTCCACGTTGCCGGCCAACTCCAATATGGTGCTTACCGCGTCGAGCTGCTGAGACTCAAGCCGGCCGACATCGCTGGACTTTTCCGCGAAGCGTTTGCCGCTCACGATGGGCCGGTAAATCATGGTCAGATAGAGTTCGTTCTGCATCAACTTCTGTGCGGACAACGCCTCGAAATAGGTGTCCGACATCTGCTGGTTGAAGCTTTGATCGAAGTGGCTTTGGTCTTTCAAACGACGGCGCCGGCGCACGTCGTGCACCCAGAACGCCACGTTGATGAAGTCTGGCGCCCGTAGCGTTTGCAGCAGACGGTTGAAGGTGTTGTGGCGGTGCTCGATTTCCCATTCCTCGCGGCCTACGAACGGCAGTCCACCGAGGCGCCATGCCAGCAGAAAATCCCCGTCGGTAGTCTTCAGCACGGTGGGCGATACGTGCGTGGACAGCGGCAGGAATTCGGCGACGGGGGTGTCGGGTCTAAAGCTGGGTTTGGCCATGGTTCGGGTCCGAGATGATGCCCTGATCTTGCGATCAGGGCATCGGGGGAAACTACGATTTGTCCTTGCCCTGACCGCGATGGCTGTTGGGGGTAAACACCCACATGCCGTCGTTGTCGCTCAGGTTTCTTACCCGCGTGCGGAACTGCAAGCGCAGGCCCAACAGACGGAAAATCATCTCATCGCGGCGTGCCATCTGCCGCATGATGAAGATCACTACCGGCAACAGCAGCAGGTAGAAAAAGTTGGTGTACACCGCCAGCAGGAAGCACCCACCCGCACCCATGAAAAAGGGTATGTACGGCACGCCCATGAACATCGGCGGGCGGGTGCACCCGCGAAAGAGCGGGTTTTTATACATAGTTGACGAGTGCGTGCGTTATCAGGTTCGTGGTCGCTTTGCAGGCGTCGGTTCCCGCGCTGGTGGATAGAAACATCTTGGCGATCTGCCCGGCTGCACCGATCAGGATGGCGCCGATCATGACTGGTGCAACGTCGCCAATGCGCTTGTGCGCGAAGGCAATCTGATAGCCGGAGAAGATCACCGCGATGGTGACAACGACAATGGACAACGCGTTGAGGATTGTCTGGATATTCGATGCGAAGCCGCAGGTTGTCTTGATCGTGTCGCTTGCGTCCTGTGCGAAAGCAAGGCTGGGAAGCACGATAAAGGCCATGATGCACATGATCATGAAAAGCCGCGAGCGCTGCGAGTGCAGAATGCTTTCGTTGCCGGTCGAGTGGTTAGCCATCGGAGTTTCCTTGTCGATAGTTGAAGCAGTACGCCAGACAGGTGGCGACAGCCGGTTCAGGTTTGGCCGCCTTGGGCGGCATTGCGTGCTGCGTTATGTCCCGGGTTGCCCCGCGACACTTGGACGGCCGTAAGGCCAGGACAACGCGTACCGGGGTGCGCGTCGGGTAAAGGCAAAGCCGCAAGGTTAGGCAACAACCGAGCTCTGTCAGAAGACGAAAGCGGCATCGCGCTGCTCCTGGCGAAGGTCGGCGCGGTCTACGCCCCTGTGGGGGGGCGTTGTCCGGCCCGTGGCCGGGACCGATTCAGTGGACGTGGAGGCATCGGATAAATCGTTGGGGCCACGAATCTTGGGAACGAATACGGTGTCGTTCGACGAGTTGCCGCTGGGCGCAATGGGTGTTTGGTTGATTGCGGTCAACGTCGGTGCAAGTGAGGCGTCTACCCCTCCCGGCGCTGCTGGCACGGTTTGATTGGTATTCGCGTCGAGGGGACTCATTGCCGGCGAGCCTGGGGATGCTGGTGCATTCGCGGGCGTAGCGCGGCCGATCGCAGCGACGATCGCGGGCACTGTGGCCGCCGCAGCTGTGTCTATCACCATGCTGCGCAGGGCAACGCGATAGTTGGCGCCACCGGGGGCGTAGACGGTGACGGGTTTGAGATCGGTTGCGCGCTTTGGTGCCTCGGCTGCTGCTGTTGGCGCGGCTGCTAGCGAGCGCAGCGCAATGGCTTCTGCTGCAGGCATCGGGACAGGTGGATCGTTGGCTCCGCGATTGATCGAGGCGTAAACCTTCTGTACGTAGCCGTCGCGGAAGCCGGTGGTGAAGTTGCCCGAGTAGTAGCAGCTGAAGGCCTTGCCCCAGTCGCCGCGCGCGCTGGCGTAGCAGTCGGCCAGAATATGCGCGCCAGCGGACAGGTTGGCACAGGCGTTGAACGCCTTCTGGTACGAATCAAGTCCGTAGCGTCCTAGATTGGCACGGTTGACCTGGGCCAAGCCTACTGAAAAGTTGTAACCCTTGGCATCGAGCATGTACACGGTTGCGAGCGCCTCGGCGACGTTCTTGGGCTGGCGCTCCAGCTGACCACCGACGACGCCGATGGCGTAGGGATTGGCGCCAGATTCGACGTGCACGATGTGTTGCATCACCTCGGGCGAGACGGCGAGGTTGGGACAGGCCAGCATTTCCATTCCGGGCAACATTCAATGCTCCTCGTGATTGCGTTGAGGATTGAAATCGATGCCGGTGATGCAGCGGCGCCCGTCGTGTGCCTTGATGTGCACCACGATGTCGATGGTCATCATCAGCAGGCGCTTGATGGTGTTGAATTCCAGTCCGGCGCCCTCGGTGGAGGCCTTGACCATCAGCGCGAGCTGGTCCCAGGTTTGTTCAGTGCTGCCGGAGTGGCAACTGGTAATGGAGCCGGGGTGACCTGAGGCGCAGTTGCGAATGAAGTAGAAGGACTCATCGCCGCGTAGCTCCGCCAGGATGATGCGGTCGGGTTTCATCCGCAGGCATGCTTCCATGCAGCTTTTGGCGGTGACGTTGCTGGCGCTCTGACCGCCCTTGGAGTACAGCAAGTGCACCACGTTGGGTTGATCGATAAAGAGTTCGCGCGCGTCTTCGATGGTGACTAGACGCTCATTGGCAGGGATGTGGTTGACCAGGGATTTCATGAAGGTGGTCTTGCCGCTGCCGGTGGCGCCGGAGACCACGATGTTTTTCTTGCCGAGCACGGCTTGGCGGAAGAACTCGGCGTAGCGTCGTGCCGCGCGCAGTTCCAGTAGTTTGCTGTCCAGATCGCTGAGGCCGTGGCTGATTTCCACGATCTCGTCGAAAAAGCCGTCGCTTTCGTATTGCTCCAGCGTCTTGAGCTGCCTGGACGGTAGCCGGATGGTGATGGAGACGAAGCCTGCCTCGCAGGCAGGTGGAATCACGAACTGGGCGCGCTGGCCGGTGGGAAAGGTCAGCGAGACCACCGGATCCACGTCGGTAATGCGTTGGCCGGTATTGCTCTCGTTGATCACCGCGGTGCAGAACTGTCGCGCACGCTCGAAGGTGAGCGAGGGCACGTCCACCCGCTGCCAACTGCCGCGGCTCTCCAGATACAGCTCGCCGGGGCGGTTGATGCAGATCTCGGTGAC
>DHXA01000072.1:19706-28809 GCA_002413455.1 Rhodanobacter sp. UBA5168
TAGACGTAGATGACGGTGCCCTGGTTGATGGTGACTGTCGGCGGGCGGTTGGCGGCTTCACGAACGGCCTGATTGGCCAGGTTCTGGATGGTTTGCGCGGTGTTGCTTTCGAACGGTGTCTGGGTGACGACACCGTTGCTTATGCTGGTGGTGCGAGGCCCGTGCTCGGCCGCTTCGTATTTGAAGGCATCGCTGAGCAGACTGATCAGCAAGGCCGAGCCGATGCGCTTGCCCCAGTGAGCATCGTAGTAACCGGGCACACCGGCGCCGCCAAGATTGTCGATGCCGGGGCTGGACATGTTCACGTCGATACCGGTGGGCGTGATGATGCGATCCCAGATCACCGCTTCCCGATCGCCGGTGGGACCACCGCTGTAGCTGCCCAGTAATTTGGAACCCTTCGGCAGCAGCAAGGTATGGCCGTTGAAGGAGTAGACCGGCTCGGTGACCAGGCAGGTACTGAAGCCGGGGATGTCTGAAATGATGCGTGTTTCCAGTACGCAGCGGATGTAGGTTCCACGCTGCATCAGGGTATCCGGATGGGTCAGCGGCTGTGCGCTGGTGGGAACCGAATCGACATCGCCGGGCAGCTTCTTTCCAAGCGACTGCTGGGTTGCAGCCAGCGCCCCGGAATCGCTGGCGCCAGTGTCGTCACTGCTGGCAGCGAGTCGACGCTGCAGCAGGGTAGGGCCGCTCGGCGCCAGCACTTGTCTGCTCGGTGTTGGCGTTGGCGTCGGTAAAAGTGGAATGGGTTGGGGCGTTGGTTGCGGCCTTATCGCCGTAGCGGGAGGCAGCTGCGGCAGGGCAAGAGATGCCGGCGCCTCGGCCACCGTCACCTTTTCCTCGCGCGGTTTGGGCTGATCGCTCTTTTTGCCTACGCCGCTGATCAGCCAAAAAGCCAGGAACAGCAGCAGCAACACCACGGCACCCAGCAAGAGCAGCGCGCGACGGTTCATCTGTCGCAGTTCATTGCTGCGCAACTCAGGCGCGCTGGCGTCGAGATCGGGCTCGGCGCCGCGCTGGTATTGGTTGGCGTAAGGGTTGTCGTGAATCGCCTCGTTCTGGCCGCGCGGGGTGGCCTGCGCCGGTTCGTTGCCTGCGCGCTCGTCTTCGGGGTGCCGGGGAGTATTCACTTTTTGGTATTCCTGCGCAGGCCCACGACGTCGTCGCCGTGGCGGATGACCAGATAGTTGTAAGTGCCGTGGACGATGATGGTGGTGCCTTCCACGGTGGTGTTCACCAGCGAGTCTTCGCCGCGCTCCTGTTCGCGCATGTAGACGGCCGGAAAATCGCCGGTTGGAAAAGCCTTCAGGTCACTCATCCTGATGTACGTAAAGCGACCGTCGTCGTAGACGTTGGCGGGGACCAGCCATGGGGCCGTTTTGCTCTTGGTGGCGTAGTCGTAATCGAAGTTGTAGCTGCGGTCAGGCAGCAGCTTGCTGTCCTGCGCGGTCGCCTGCAGTTGCTTTTTCTTTTCGTTGGCGAAACTGGTATCGGCCGGATAGCTGAAGGCGATCTTGTACTGCACGCCGTCGCGGCGGGCCTGTGCCAGGGTTTTCCAGTCCGTCGCCACCACCTTGAGTTCGAAAATGTAGGAGTGTGTCGCGGTGCGCACCATCATGTTGGTGTCCACATCCACGTTCCTGGGTTTCAGATAGAACACGTTTTCACGGCGGGTGAGGTCCCACCCACCGCTGAAGCCGGTGCTGTAATCGAGCACTTTCTCGTTGGGGCTGAGCTCGATCTGGGTGGTGATACCAAGGCCCGTGTTCACCGGATAGATGCTGTCGGGCTTGAACTGATAGCGCGTCAGCACCTGTGCCGCTGCCATGGAAGGTGCAATGACAGCGGCAACGCACAGGGTGGCTCCAAGGCACCGGAGACTTGATCGTTTCATCGGCGAGCCGCTCCCGTGGCGGAATCGGTAGACGTTGTCGGGGCCGGCATCGCTGCGGCGGTGGTAGCCGAACTCGCAGGAGCGGCGAATGTCGGCACGGCGGCCTGAGGGGCGACGGACGACCCCGGAATTTCCGCTGGTGGTGCGGTAGCGTAGTCGTCGTCTACCCGGTAACTGGTTACCCAGAATCCCAGCGGATTCTCGATCCGATTCTGGTCGTCCATTTCCAGATTCTGCTTGTAGGTGAACTCGATCGTGGCAATCTTGTTGTCGAGGGGCCGGGTGGCGCCATTCGATTTGTTAAAAAGGCTGCGCTGGAAACGCACGGTGGCGCCGCGGGGGGTCACACCTTCGCTGCCGCCAATCAGCTGAATGCTGAGTAGCTTGACGCGGATGGACTGATCTTGGCCGTACTGTTTGGCCCAGCTATCTGGGTTATTTGACGAGAACATCGCGGTGTATTCCGCCTTGACCCCGGGGGAAGCCATGGTCTGCACGGTTTTCCAATCGCGCAGGTTCACCAGGGCCAAATCGTAGGACTCTCTGGCCAGCACGAAGTGAGCGACATTGCTGCGGTTCACGGCCTCTCGTGTAGTTATCCCACGCATCGCGAAATCGCCGTCCAGATGCGCGACCGTGGCGGTGCCGGTATAGGCATCTGCCATGACGAGGTACGGAACCTTTTGCTTGAGCGGAAGCATGTAGAAGTAGCCGCCGGCAAGAATCAGCGCCATCGCTATGGCTGTGAATGCCACCCACCACGCACGTCGTTCACTGCGTTTGGCGATATCTGCGATGGTCAGCTCGAAATTGACGGACCTCGAGACCGCTTCGTCGACTCTTCGATTGGGTAATTTCTTGTTCAACATCAGTGAATGCCTGCCTTGCTGAGCGGTAGCTTGATAAGTTCCCTTTTCATTTGCTGCCTGTCGGTTTGGCGGGAGTCGACGCTGCGGGTGCAGCTTCCACGTCGGGCGCACTGCTGCTGACGGTGCTGGACGGAAGCACCAATATCTTTCGATCGGTCGCGGAGACGTACACGTGCTGCGCGGCATAGATTGTTGTCAGCTGCTGGGCTGCGCTATCAAGATCGGTTGTGCGAATGCTCGATACCGGCGTGTAAAGGGTGACGTCAAAGGGGAGCTGATATGACAATTCTCGTCCTGAATCGCTCGCCCATCGGGTAAGCATGGTCTTGAGCGTCTCATCCATGGGTGCCGCATAGAACGTATAGGCAGCGGTCAACGGTATTTCGGTGGGCTGCTCTCGAAAATGATTCACCGGCTTCCAGCTGCCGCCGAAATTCTTGGCCGCTGGGGTTCCGCATCCTGTCAAAGCGATGGTCGCAATGATCAGGCTGCCTCTAAAGGTGTGATTCCAGAACTTCGTGTCCACGTTTTTTTCCGCATCGAGTAATTGAATTGTCACCATGAGCCAAAGAGCTTCTGTGCTGCCCTCGCCGCCGAACCGACGCGTGCCGTCGCTTGCACTAGTCAGAGAAAATGTCCAATCCGCAATCGCCAAGAACTCGGATTCCTCGTCGCGGCAGAAAATCGTCGGACACGCCAAAATCACCGCCGTTACAGGCAGTGTCTGGTGAGTGAGTCATGCGATTTGCCAGCAAACGAACGCCGCAAAACCGACGGTGGCGGACGTGATTCTCTATTTCGCCGTGATGGCGGTGTGGAAGACAAACTCCCCCACGTAAGTCGTTCGATTCCATTCGAGCCCCTGTTCAGGGTGCACAACGGCTTCCCCTGAATTTGATTCATCATCGACCGGAAGCCGATGAAAAGCTGCACTTTGATGCTGCGTGTCGAGATTCGCGCGTTTCCTGTTGCCGCAACATCTCATTAGTTGTGCGACCAAATTCTTTCACGCATTCGGCGACAATTGCGCCAATTACGTCTCATATTTGAGTTACAAATATAAGCTAAGTATCTATGCGGAAAGGTAGGTGTTTTCTTGCTGGCGGCCGTTGAAGTGCGCTGTAAGGATGTAGTCTCGCGCCGACATGGTCGCCGGGTGATTCGTCTCCACAAGGAGAATGTCGAGGATTCGAAGGGTCATCATTTCGTTGTCAGGGTCAATAGGCGCGCACTTGCTCTTCCCCAGCGATGCGTGCACCCATTCCTGCCGCTGACCACCTATTGCTGCGTTTGACCTCGTCGATGGGATCGGCCTTGGGGTTGAACCTTCCGTACAGCTTCGCCACGTCCAGCTCAGGATCGGCCAGCAGCGGGTAGTTGATCGCGCCGCCGCCGACGTCCTCGACATCCCGGGCCCAGTTTTTGTGGTCGGCCACCGCATCCACCGACAGCCCGAGCATCCGTGTGTTGCGGGCGTCGAACTCGCCCTTACGCCGTGTAAACGCGCCCAGCTCGGTCGTGCATGCCGGGGGAAGTCTTTCGGATGCGATAAGAGCACCACCCGGTGGCCGTCGGCATGGTCGTTGATATGGAGCGGCCCCGGTGGCATCGAGGTTGAAATCGGGAGAGGTGTCGCCCAGTTGCAGGCGATTGGATCACGCCGGGTGACGGCAAGGGTGGCGGCATGGTTTCGATCCGCAGTGGACAAAAAACGGTTATAACCAATAAACATATATACGTTTAGATGTTTAGACGTCTATTGACAATCACTCGTGGTAGCGTTCAATATCCGTTCCACTCATCGAGACCGGCGGAGGGATAGGCCCTTTGATGCCGGGGCAACCAGCGGGAAGCGTTCCCGCCACGGTGCCAAATCCTGCGGCGGCGCCACGGCGCCACCGAGAGATGGGCGTCATTCCTGCCGCGGTTTCATTGGCGTGCACGTATGACCCCGGCTCCGGCGCCCCGCAGGCGATGCGACCGGAGAACCGCATGACCTTTCAGCCGCTGCCACTCGCCGATCCCGATGCCAGCCATTCGCAGGCACGTTTCCATGGGGAATCGCGTCGCGAGGACTTGACCGCCCAGCGCAGCACGCGGCGGCTGGCCATCAGCCCCAAGTACGGCAGCGGCCCGCGCGAGGTCGAGGTTCGCTATCTGTGGTGCGGCGCACCGGATGCGCCCACGCTGATCGTGCAGGGCGGCATCTCGGCCGACCGCGACGTCACCGCGCTGGATGGTCATGCCGCCCCCGGCTGGTGGCAGGCGCTGGTCGGCAGCGGTGCGGCGATCGACCTGCAGCGCTGGCGCGTGCTGGCGATCGACTGGCTGACCCCGGGCGAGCTGGGCGCCGGCTCGGTCTCCAGCGAGGATCAGGCCGACGCGCTGGCCGCCCTGCTGCAGGCGCTGGATATCCCGCAGGCGCATGCCTTCATCGGTTCGTCGTACGGCGCGATGGTGGCGCTGGCCTTTGCCGCGCGCCATCCGCGCTGCGTGGATCGGCTGGTGCTGTTGGCCGGCGCGCATCGGCCGCATCCGCTCAGCACGGCGCAGCGCAGCGTGCAGCGCGGCATCGTGCGGCTGGGCCAGGCCAGCGGCCAGGTCGACGAGGCGCTGGCGCTGGCGCGGCAGCTGGCGATCACCACCTATCGCGGCAGCGGCGAGTTTGGCCGGCGTTTTGCCGGCGGCCCGGAGTGGCGCGACGAGCGCTTCCATTTTCCGGTCGAGGACTATCTCGAGCATCAGGGGCGCCGCTTCGTCGAGCGCTTCGACGCCGACCGTTTCCTCGCGCTGTCCGAGTCGATCGACCTGCACGACGTCACCCCGGAGCAGATCCCCACGCCGGCGACGCTGGTCGGGTTTCCGTCCGACCGGCTGGTGCCGCTGGCCGACCTGTGCGAGCTGCAGCGTCGCTTGCACGGGGCAGCCACGCTCGAGGTGATCGAGTCGCCGTACGGCCACGACGCCTTCCTGAAAGAGCCCGAGCAGCTCGCGCCGCTGTTGCGCGAAGCGCTGGCCTGATTCCCCGCCCCCAGAACATAACGAGAACCGGAGATCCATCCCATGAGCGAGCCCGCCCCCTGTACCCGCGCCGTGCGCGCCGGCATCGAATCGGACACCCAGCACGGCGCCGTGGTGCCGCCGCTGCACCTGTCGACCAACTACGCGTTCGAGGGGCTCGGCGGCAAGCGGCCGTACGACTATTCGCGCAGCGGCAATCCGACCCGCGACCTGCTCGGCAATGCGCTGGCGGAGCTGGAGCAGGGCGTCGGCGCGGTGGTGACCTCGAGCGGCATGTCGGCGGTGGCGCTGGCACTGGAACTGGTGCCGGCCGGCGCCACGGTGCTGGCCGCGCACGATTGCTACGGTGGCACCTGGCGGCTGCTGGACGCCTGGGCGAAGAAGGGCCGCTTCAACGTGGCGTTCGCCGACCTCACCGATAGCGTGGCGTTGGCCGCCGGCCTGGCGCAGAAGCCGGCGCTGGTATGGGTGGAGACGCCATCGAATCCGTTGCTGCGGATCACCGACATTCGCCACGTGGCGCAGGCCGCGCATGCGGTCGGCGCCCTGCTGGTGGTCGACAACACCTTCCTGTCGCCGGCCTTGCAGCAGCCGCTGTTGCTCGGCGCGGACGTGGTGGTGCATTCCACCACCAAGTACATCAACGGCCACAGCGACGTGGTCGGCGGCGCCGTGGTGGCACGCGACGCGGCAGTATTTGATCAACTGAAATGGTGGGCCAACTGCAATGGCCTCACCGGCGCGCCGTTCGACAGCTACCTGACCCTGCGCGGCCTGCGCACCTTGAGCGTGCGCCTGCGCCAGCACCAGGAAAACGCGACACGCATCGCCGAGCAGCTGGACGCGCATGCGGCCGTGCGCAAGGTTTACTACCCCGGCCTGGCCGGCCACGCCGGCCACGCGCTGGCCGCGCGCCAGCAGCAGGGCTTCGGCGCCATGCTCAGTTTCGAGCTGGAAGGCGACGTGACCCAGATCGAGGCCTTCGTCGATGGCCTGCAGTATTTCTCGCTGGCCGAATCGCTGGGCGGCGTGGAAAGCCTGATCGCGCATCCGGCCTCGATGACGCATGCGTCGATGGCGCCCGAGGCACGCCGCACCGCCGGTATCGCCGACAGCCTGCTGCGCTTGTCGGTGGGCATCGAGGATGGTGACGATCTGCTGCGCGATCTCGATGCGGCGCTGCTGCGTGCGATCACCTTGGAAAAATCCAAACGTCGGGTGATCGCATGAGTGCGGTGCTGGATGTCGAGGCCACTGTGGGAGCGACTTCAGTCGCGACTGTTCCGCGAGCTGTGATCGCGACTGAAGTCGCTCCCACAAAAGCGTCGGGTGCTCCCACCATCGCAGTAGTGCTGCTCGGCACCGGCGTGGTCGGCGGTGCCTTGCTGAAGCTGCTCAACACGCCGGCCGCGGCGTCGTTGCGGCTGGTCGGTGCGGCCAATTCGCGCCGGCAGCAGACCGACCCCGTCAGCCTGGCCAGCCGCGGCCTGCGTGAGCAGCTGAACCAGCAGGGCGACGCACGCGACAACGCCGGCCTGCTCGCGGCGCTGGACGCGAGCGGCGCCGCGGTGAAGGTGATCGTCGATGCCACCGCCAGTGCGCCGCTGGCGTCGCGCCATGCCGAATGGCTGGCCCGCGGCTACCACGTGGTCACCGCGAACAAGGCACTGGCCGGCGGCGATCTGACCGGGTGGCGCGCGCTGCAGTCTGCGCTGGCGCATGGCGGCCGCTACGGTGACTCGGCCACCGTCGGCGCCGGCCTGCCGGTGCTGTCCACATTGCGTCGCCTGCGCAGCTGCGGCGACAGCCTGCTCACCCTGGAAGGCGTGTTCTCCGGTTCGCTGTCGTGGCTGTTCAACCAGTACGACGGCAGCCGCCCGTTCTCCGCGCTGCTGCGCGAGGCGCGCCAGCTCGGTTACACCGAACCGGATCCGCGCTCGGATCTGTCCGGCGAAGACGTGGCGCGCAAGCTGCTGATCATCGCCCGCAACGCCGGCTTCTCGCTCGGGACTGACGAGGTGGATGTACAGGGCCTGGTGCCCGAGCCGCTACGCGCGCTGGATGCGGCGTCGTTCCTGGCGCGGCTGGAGGAACTGGACGAACCGCTGGCGAAACTGCATGCCGACGCAAAGTCGCGCGGCTGCGTGCTGCGCTTCCTTGCCCGGCTCAACCAGCGCGGGCGCGCCCGCGTTGGTCTGGTCGAGGTGCCGCTGACCCATCCGGCCGCGCGTCTGTACGGCACCGACAACCAGTTCGCGCTCACCACCACCCGCTACAACACCCAGCCGCTGGTGATCCAGGGGCCGGGCGCGGGGCCGGAAGTGACGGCCCAGGCGCTGCTGGGGGACGTGCTGGCGCTGGCCTGATCGGCGTTCCTTTCGCCTCACAACACGAAGCCACCGATCCGCAGATCATTTTTCCTGCAGTGCGCCTACCGTGACCGTTCCGACCAGGCCGTCAAAATCCCTGTCGGCCCGGGCATGCAGATCGTTGACCACGGACGGCGCATTTTCGGGTAGTGGCGAATAGCCGCTCAGGTAAGAGAGGCCGCCGCTATTGGCAGCCTCTTCCAGCGGTACGATCTCATGATTGAAGCGGCGCAGCGCACGCAAGCCGGCAATGCTGTCGCCGTATTTCTGGCGCATCTTGAGCCACAGCCCGGTCGCGGCTTGAATCTCCTCAGGTGTGCTGTGCGCTCGCGCGACGACGTATGCCCGTGCGTAAAGCGGGTCTTTTCTCTCGGCCGCGAGCGCAAGCCATGCGATGCCCAGTGGGCGGTTTGCCGGAATGCCGTGGGTGTCGCCATTGAAGTAGATGACGCCGAGCGTGTATTGGGCAGTCTTGTTCGCCCAGTAGGCAGACTCTTCGAGCATGCTGATCGCGCGCCAGTAGTGCTCGCGCTGGAAATGATATTTCGCGCGGCACGCGTAATAGTCGCCGGGCAGGATCCGCTCCAACCCTTCGATGCAGAAGTAGATCTTCCCGTCAGCGGGTTCGGTTGGTGCGGGTGCCTGCGCTGTCTGGGGTTCGCTGGCCGAAGCAGCAGGCATCGCTGCAATCAGGCAGATGACAGCGAGTATCCCGGCGAGACCGATTTTGATTCGTTGCATGATGGAAGCTGCTTCGTCTGTGTGGTGTCGCAGGACATGGGTGCGACCGCCGATCGGCTGCCGACAACCAACGTGCGATCGGAATTCCGGTTGACGATGAGCCTAGTATCCACGGATCGGCATTCATTCTGGCGATGGCAGGCGAAGAAGCCGGACGTCTAATGTTCCGGATCATCCGAACTCGCGGCGCAACTGTTTGCTGTCGT
>DHXA01000072.1:28980-29229 GCA_002413455.1 Rhodanobacter sp. UBA5168
TGCGGCATGCATTTGAAGCTGTTGACCTTCAGGTCCAGCGGGCGGGTGACGCCGTGCAGGGTCAGCTTGCCCACGACCTGGGTCGGTGCGCCGCGGACGAAGCCGGCGAGCTTGCCGGTGTAGTGCGCGGTCGGGTACTTGTCCGACTCGAACAGCTCCTTGCCTTGAGCGCCCTTGTTCAGCGCATCCTGGCCGAAGTCGGCGCTGTGCATGTCCACGGTGACGTCGACCGTGCCGGCACCGGCAGCC
>DHXA01000072.1:29533-35538 GCA_002413455.1 Rhodanobacter sp. UBA5168
TCTGCCTCGAAGCTGGGATACGTGTGGTCGGGGTCGATGTTGTAGGTCACCGTGGCAGCCGACGCGGCGCCGACGACGGCGAGCGACAACAGCGCGATCGGGCCGAGGCTGCGGAACAGGGAAAGGTTTGCGGCGGGCATGGGTTTCTCCGTGATTGTTGGTGGGTGGCGTTCAGGGCTTCGACGGCGCTGGCGCAGCGTCGTGGTCGAGGGGATCGGACAGGTGTTCATGCGCGACCAGCCAGCGACCGTCGATCCGATGCAGCCCCATCGTCACGCGTACCCACAGCTCGACCGCCATGCCACGCATGTTGATGCCGCTGAACCGCTGCAGGAAGCGTGCGCACGCGGTGTCGCCGATGGTCGATATGTCAGGCTCGTGCACCTCGCAGTCGAGCGGACCGGCGAACGCCGCGAACCAGTACTGAAGCTGTTCTCTGATCGTGGCCGCATCGGGCCGGCGCAACGGTGCGACGATGCCGAACGAGCGTATGCCGGGGGCGTTGCATGCCATCACCGCGTCGGCGTCCTTTCTGCGGATCGCATCGGCCTGCGCATGGATGACGTTGCGAACTGCGCGCCTGGCCTCGTTTCCACTGGACGGCGCATGCCGGTGCGCGCGTTCGCCCGGGCGATCCGGGCCGCTTCCGTGGCGGCCCTCCGGCAGGTGCCTGCACATGATGCATTCGGCGTCTTGCTGCGCGATGGTCGGTACATGCATACCCGTTCTCCTCTGCCATGGTCGGTCCGCCAGGGCGGACTCTTGCAGCAACGACGAACGGCGCGACGGACTTTCGACATGCCAGCCGGCATGTCCTGAAACAAAAAACGCGCGGCTCGTCGCCACGCGTTTTTCGTTCCCGCACGATGACGGCGAATCAGTGTCCGGTGACGCGCTCCGCGTTTTCCTCGTCCGGCGGCACCAGCGGTGCGTCCGGATCGATACGCGCCTCCATCTGCGCGGCCTCCACCGACGGCGTGCGCCAGCCGGACTTCACGCCCCACACGTAGAACACCAGGCCGATCACTGCCACCACGGCCAGATCCCAGCCGTAGGGCAGGTAGCCCAGGCCACCAAACTTGGTGCTGCCCACGCGCGAGACCAGCGCCAGCGTGATCAGGTAGGCCACCAGCCACCACGCGCCTTTCATCTGCTTGCCGAATTCATGCCAGCCGCTCTTGTACTGGTAGTACAGGTACACCGGCAGGGCGACCACCACCAGCAGGATGATCTGGCCGGTCAGCGGCCACTTGGCCCAGTACAGCAGCTCGGCGGACATGATGAAGGCGATGCCGGCGATGATCGGCAGGCCGATCAGGCGAAACGGGCGATGCAGTTCCGGTGCGGTACGCCGCAGCGTCATCACGCTGACCGGGCCGGTGAGGTAGGAAATGATCGTGGCCACCGAGATCACCGCGGCCAGCGAGTCCCAGCCGCGGAAGAAGAACAGAAACAGAAACGATACCGCCAGGTTCAGCCACATCGCCGGGCGCGGCACGCCCCACTTCGGGTGCACCATGCCGAAGATCTTCGGCAGCGTGCCGTTGCGCTCCATGCCGTAGATCATGCGGGCGGTGGAGGCGGTATAGGTCATGCCGGTGCCGCTGGGGCTGACGAAGGCATCGGCATACAGCAGGATCGCCAGCCAGTTGAGGTTGACGATGATCGCCAGCTCGGCGAACGGCGAGCTGAAGTCGATGCCGTGCCAGCCGGCCTTGGTCAGCATGTCCGGCGGCACCGCGCCGAGAAAGGCGACCTGCAGCAGCACGTAGATCACCGTGGCGATCACGATCGCGCCGATGATCGCGAAGGGAATACTGCGACCGGGATTGCGTGCTTCGCCGGCCAGATTCACCGGGCTCTGGAAGCCATTGAAGCTGAACACGATGCCGGCGGTAGCCACGGCGGTGAGGATCGCCGCGAAATCATTGGCGTGGTGGCCACCATTGGCACCGACCGAGAAATTCTCCGAATGGAAGCCGCTGGCGATCAGCGCCACGCCGGTGGCCGCGGGAATCACCATCTTGATGATGGTGATCACGCTGTTGGAGCGCGTGAACAGCTTCACGCTCCAGAAGTTGAGCAGGAAATAGACCACCACCAGCACCGCGGCCAGGCTCAGGCCCAGATGGCTCAGCTCACCGTGTTGGCCAGGCACCCTGTGATAAAGATCCTGCGCCCACTGCCACTGCCAGCCGGACATGTACTGCACCGAAGCCTCGGCCTCGATCGGGATCACCGAGACGATCGCGATCCAGTTGCCCCAGGCGGCGATGAAGCCGACCAGCGAGCCGTGCGAGTAGTGGCCGTAGCGCACCATGCCGCCGGATTCGGGGAACATCGCGCCCAGCTCGGCATAGGTCAGCGCGATCGTCATGATGATCGCCGCACCCAGCACCCACGCCCAGACCGCACCGGGGCCAGCCAGCTTGGCCGCGTTCCACGCGCCGAACAGCCAGCCGGAGCCGATGATCGAGCCGAGGCCGGTATACATGAGGGCCATCGGGCCGACATCGCGATGAATCGCGCGTTCCTGGGTCATTGAGGGTTCCCGTATGCGGCGCGGAGCACGCCATAAAGGGGTCGATGGTTGCAGAATTCGGCGGTGGATGTCACGTACCGACGGTCATGGAGGCCGCTGTGCTCCCTCTGGGGGAGAGGGTCCCTACCGAAGGAGGTCCGCTTGCAAGAGGGTGGAGGCGCTCGTGATCTGATCTATGGGTCAGCGCAAAAGCTATTGCTTCTGCGCCATGCGTCGCGACGATAAAAAGCCAGAGCTTTCGTGCGCCTTCGGCGCCCGAGCCACCTTTCTCTGTGTGGCCAGAGAAACGTGGCCCAAAGAGAGGCCACCCCACTTGGCGCTTGCCGCCCATCCATGGGCGGCAAGTCCGTGAGTCGGGGCCGGGCTTTTCGAACGGGCCTCCTGCCCGTGCGAAAAGGCATCGACATCCCTGTCGATGCCAGCTGCGCTGCCTGTCGACCCCGCCTCACCGCCGCACAGGGGCCCCGGGTAGAGCAGCGGGCCATCGTGGCCCGCACTCTTCAGAAGAGCCGAGGCAACAGCAAAAGCGCCGTGTGACGGCGCCATTCTTCCTCTGGAGGAAGTGCTCGGCCGGACGGTGCCTGATGGTCCGCCATCGACCCGAAGCGGTCACTCAGAAGTGCACCCAGACCGAGTTTCAAGCGGCTAGCGGTCCGCAGCAACACTGGCAGATACTCCTCACTACGGGCGAGGAAGAGCACCTATGTGCCTATCGACCTGGCGGTGAAATGGTGTCCCGAATTTTGCCGTCAACGCGCCGGCTCTACTTTTCAGGCGCCGACTTGACGGGGGAGCTTACGGGATGACCATGCCAATGCTACGCGCTCGACTTAAGAAGGCTTACGCAACGAATGTGTTGCGTTTGCATCAGGTCAATATCCGATTCGACCACTGGCGCCTGCGCCATGGTCTGAAGCTCGCAACGCTTGTCCTGCTGGCCGCCATGCTTTCAAGCGTGTTCGCGATGCCGTTCCTGCAGCGTGTGGCCGGAGGATATTTCAGTGACAAAGAGAGCTTGGCCACGCTCAGAACCCTCCTTGGCGGCACAGGAGCGGCGCTGATCGGAGCCGCAACTATCGCGTTCTCGCTCGTCGTTTTCGCCATGCAGATTAATGTCGAGCGCATGCCGCATGGCTTGTTCAGGCAGTTAAGTTCAGACAGAAGGTTGCTTGCCACGTTTCTCGGATCGTTCCTGACGGCGCTGGTCGTCGCTGGGGCGTCGCTGATTCCTGATGGAAGCTGGGGTATCCCTGCGATCGTTACGGCGATTTGGGGAATCGCCTTGATCGTGCTGCTGTTTCTCTATGCATACCGGCGCGCACTCCACCTCATCAATCCGATCGAGCAGCTCGCCATCATGTCGAGGGTGGTTCGACGGGACTTGCAGAGCTGGAGCCGGCTGGCAGACAAAGCCGCCATCCTTTTGGGGGAAATGCCGCAGCCCGATACCATTGACGATGACACAGAACTTCATTTCAACGCCCCCAAGGCCCACTTCTATCAGGTCAACGCCCATTGGACCAAATCCGCCAGGCAAGCGATCCACTACGCCATTTCTTACGCAAAGCGCTTCGCGGAACAGGGCGACTACGAGGTCACGGATCATGCCTTCGAGCGCATCATGCTGATCAATGCCGCCTATTGCGCGGCGAAGCGCGGCACCTTCGTCGGAACCATCCCATTCTTCGAAATGCCGGGCACCACTGACGGCTTCGTCAACACCTCGCTAGAGCAACTTCGGCAAACGATGCAGACCGCGTTGGCGAAGGGCGACGAGCGATTGGCGGAGAGCACGCTGCGCGCCATTGGAGGACTCTATGGTGTCTATCTGAAAATCGAATATCCGGGTCGCGACCGAAGCAAGCACCACGCGCTACTTGCGTCCGGCTACATGGGCTCGGCTGTCGAGTCCGTCATTCCGCACAACATGCCCGACCTCATGATGGAGGGCATCCGTTTGATGGGCCGTGCGTCGAGACTTGCGCTAGACCATACCAGCCCGACCGAGATTGTCAGCGTGGTACAGAAGATCGCCACCCTTTCCTATGTCGGCGTACTCAGGACAAATCATCAGCCCGTCACGCTGACCGCATTCGAGCAGCTTGCCGACGTCACTTACGATCTCCTGACAAAGGGAAAGCACGATATTCGCTTCCCGATCCGCCAATTGCGTTCGGCCGTGACCGAGGCGGCGAAACGGTTTCTGGAGACAACCGACACTCCTCTCGGTTCTATGCACAGCAACACGCTCGGCTCGTACTTTTCGAGCACCAGCGTTTCTTCACTCCGCGGAAGGCTCGCATTGCTAGTCAACCAGCTATTAGAAGCGCCCGCAGACAATGCACGTGCCGGCGAAATTATTCGCAACATCGAGACTTGGGCTGATCAGATTTATGACCCGCAGAAGGAACTCCTCCTCCTTGCCGTGCAGAAGCGATCATCCTTTACCTCCGATGCTGTTACCTGGGCTGTAGGGGTCTCCGAATTGCTGAATGCCCTATCGAACGCACCTGCCTGCCCGCAGTACCTGAAGGACGACTTGAGAAGACACGCTATCTGGCTTGTTTCGACGTTGTCATGGCTCCCGGACGACAATGATTCGGTGAATTTTGCGGAGACCTACTCCCTTACCGAAAATCTTTTTGAGGCGGCCTCCGATGGATATCAGCGGGACTGCCTGGAGTTCTACGAAAGCTGCAAAGGGCTCTTGATAGAGTGGGCGAAGAAGGGTGGAAGACACGAAACCGGTTGGGGGATTCTAGAAACCTCCGTGGAAGGGCTGGCCGCCTTGGCGATTGGCGAGGGAACTCCGGAGGCCGTGACTGCGCTCAAGAAACGGTTCCGTCAGATGCTCGCCAGCGAAGGGGCACCTCCAGCGGAGGCGTGTGCCCGCGCCGCAGCCAATCTGACGAGAAGCGCGAACCAGTTGCAGCATCATTATGCAGTTCGCTCAATCGATCGCACGCTGGCGCAGCAGGATCATTCCACAGTGCGGGCGTTGCTGCTTGAGATGGCAGGCCTTCTTGCTGTCGAAACGCCCGCGCATCAACGTCCAGACAACGGCAATCCTTGCTAGCAAAACTCGGCTAAGAGTACGTTTTCGAACGGCGGCTCCTGGCCGATGGCAGACGTTCCTATTCAACCGACAAACCGTTCGGTGCCGAGAGCTCTTTGTTTTCGCAACCGCGCAGCGGTTGCGTACCGAGTGCGGGCCAGGATGGCGCGCTGCTCTGCCCGGGTCCCTTGTGCGGCGGTGAGACGGGGTCGACAGGCCGCGTAGCGGGGGTCGACAGGACGTCGACTCCTTTTCGCACGGGCAGGAGGCACGTTCGAAAAGCCCGGCCCCGGCTCACGGACTTGTTGGGCAGGAGGCCCAACAAGCTCCAAGCGGGGTGGCCTCTCTTTGGGCCACGTTTCTCTGGCCACACAGAGAAAGGTGGCTCGGGCGCCGAAGGCGCACGAA
>DHXA01000072.1:35778-36076 GCA_002413455.1 Rhodanobacter sp. UBA5168
GCCGAAGGCGCACGAAAGCTCTTCGCTTCTCTCAGCGGAAATCCCGCGACCCAGCCTCAGCACTCGATGACGTTGACCGCCAGGCCGCCGCGGCTGGTTTCCTTGTACTTGTCCTTCATGTCGCGGCCGGTGTCGCGCATGGTCTTGATCACCTTGTCCAGCGAGACGCGGTGCTTGCCGTCGCTCTTCAGGGCCATGCGGCTGGCGTTGATCGCCTTGACCGAACCCATCGCGTTGCGTTCGATGCAGGGGATCTGCACCAGGCCGCCGATCGGGTCGCAGGTGAGGCCGAGGTTGT
>DHXA01000072.1:36432-36739 GCA_002413455.1 Rhodanobacter sp. UBA5168
TGGCAGCCCACTTCGGCGCCGGAGATCGAGGCGTTCTCCTTGTACAGGATGCCGATGGCGGCGGCCGTGAGCAGGTACTCGACGATGCCGTCGTCGTTCGCCTTGGGGCAGAAGCGCAGGTAGTAGTGGCCCACCGCCGGCACGATGCCGGCTGCGCCGTTGGTCGGTGCGGTGACCACGCGGCCGCCGGCGGCGTTTTCCTCGTTCACTGCCAGCGCGTAGAGGTTCACCCAGTCCAGGATGGTCAGCGGATCGCGCAGTGCGGCTTCCGGCGCGTTGCGCAGTTCCTCGGCCATCGCAGGAGCGC
>DHXA01000197.1 GCA_002413455.1 Rhodanobacter sp. UBA5168
TGCCGTCGCCGAGCTTCGCGCCGCCGACCTTGAGGCAGACGAGCTTGACCGTGGCGCCGGCGGATTCGGCCGCCCTGCGCAGCGCCTTGATCACAGCGGCATCGGAGCCGTCGTGGATCAGGATGCCGACGGCGCGGCCTTTCAGCGTGTCCTTCATCTTGCCGATGATCTGCAGCGGCGGCGACGGCGGCTGGTCCTTCGCGGGCACCGCCTTCGCCTGCGCCGGCGGAAGGCTGGGCAGGGCCAGGCCGTCGGCGACACGGCGGGCGAGATCCTCGTCGACGTTGCGCAGATGGCCGACGATCGCCTCGCGCACATGCGGCGTTTCCACCTTGGACAGCTCGAACACGAACGCCGAGGCGATGTGCGCCTGCTCGAAACCGGTCTGGCTGCGGTAGAACTGGCGGGCCTGGCTGTAGTGGTCGGCGAAGCTCTCGGCGCGGATGCGGCCCTTGCGGCCGTCGTCGGCCGGCTCGGCGAAGCTGCGGAAACCGCGCTCGCTGGCGCGCACGGAGGTCGGGTCGAGCGAGCTTGGCTCGTAGTTGACGCGGCCCTTGGGCTGCTCCATCTGCATGTGGCCGTCGCGCTGATGGTTGGCGAACGGGCACTTCGGCGCGTTGATCGGCAGCTGGTGGAAGTTCGGCGAACCCAGCCGCGACAGCTGCGTGTCGAGGTAGGAGAACAGCCGGCCCTGCAGCAGCGGATCGTTGGAGAAGTCGATGCCCGGCACGATGTTGGCGGGACAGTAGGCGACCTGTTCGGTCTCGGCGAAGAAGTTGTCGGGCCAGCGGTTCAGCACCATGCGGCCGATCACGGTCAGCGGCACCAGCTCCTCGGGAATGATCTTGGTGGCGTCGAGGTGGTCGAACGGGAAGCTGTCGGCCTGGGCCTGGGTGAACAGCTGCACGGCGAGATCCCACTCCGGGAAGTTGCCGGCCTGGATCGCCTCGAACAGGTCGCGGCGGTGGAAATCCGGATCGGCACCGGCCACCTTCACCGCCTCGTCCCACACGTGCGACTGCAGGCCGAGTTTCGGCCGCCAGTGGAACTTCACGAAGGTGCTGTCGCCGTTCTCGTTGACCAGGCGGAAGCTGTGGATGCCGAAGGCCTCGATCATGCGCAGCGAGCGCGGGATCGCACGGTCGCTCATCGCCCACAGGATCATGTGCATCGCTTCGGGCGTCAGCGAGATGAAATCCCAGAACGTGTCGTGCGCGCTGGCCGCCTGCGGAAAGCCGCGGTCCGGCTCCATCTTCACCGCATGGATCAGATCGGGAAACTTCATTGCGTCCTGGATGAAGAACACCGGGATGTTGTTGCCGACCAGGTCCCAGTTGCCTTCCTTGGTGTAGAACTTGACCGCGAAGCCGCGGACGTCGCGCGGCGTGTCGACCGAGCCCGCGCCGCCGGCGACGGTGGAGATGCGGGTGAACAGCGGGGTCTTCTCGCCGACTTCGGTGAGGATCTTCGCGGTGGTGTATTTCTTCAGCGATTTGGTCAGCTCGAAGTAGCCGTGCGCGGCCGAACCGCGCGCATGCACTATGCGCTCGGGGATGCGCTCGTGGTCGAAGTGGGTGATCTTCTCGCGCAGCACGAAATCTTCCAGCAGGGTCGGCCCGCGCGGGGTAGTGCGCAGCGAGTTCTGGTTGTCCGCGACCGGCGCGCCCTGGTTGGTGGTCAGCGGCGGGTGTCTTCCGCCGGCCATCTGTTGCAGCTCGTCGCCGTGGCCGCGGCGGTCATCGGCGGGCCGGGCGGCGGCGGGTGTGGCGGGTGTGGCGGACTGGGCGGACGGTTTCTTCGTGGCCATGGGGCGCTCCTGCTGGGGATCGTTGGCGCGGCGCGGCGTCGCGGTCGAACGCCCATCCTGCGGCGGGCGCCGTCAACGTGCCGTCGTTCCGCGCCTGTTCCGGCCCATGCCATGACTTCCGGCCGTGTCCGAATACGCTGGCGGCCGGCACTATCGCGAGCGGCAGGGCTGGCCGCTTTCATCCGCCCTGGATTTCACTGCAGCAACCGAGGACGGCGTGCCCAGAGGGCCGCCGCATCACCACACCTGAAGGGAATGTCATGCGTACTTACCTGGTTTCCGCGATTGCCCTGGCGCTTGCCGGCGCCTCAATGACCGGCATGGCGGCGACGCCGGCCATGACGTCCACGGCGAACCTCGCCACCACCCAGCTGCCGCGCACCGTACGGCCCAGCCATTACGACGTCGCCGTGACGCCGCATGCCGACAAGCTGACTTTCGATGGCAAGGTGACGGTGACCGTCGATGTGCTGCAGCCGACCACCAGCATCACCCTCAATGCGATCGACATGACCTTCTCGTCGGTGAGCCTGACGCCGACCCGGCTGAAGATCGCCATCGCGGCGCCGAAGGTGACGGTGGATGCCAAGGCGCAGACCGCCACCTTCACTTTCGCCCAGCCGATTCCCGCCGGCAGCTACCAGCTGGCCATGAGCTACACCGGCAAGATCGGCACCCAGGCCAACGGCCTGTTCGCGATCGACTACGACACCAAGGCCGGCAAGAAGCGCGCGCTGTACACGCAGTTCGAGAACTCCGACGCGCGCCGCTTCATCCCGTCGTGGGACGAGCCGGCGTACAAGGCCACCTTCAACCTCGAAGCGACCGTGCCGAGCAACGAGATGGCGGTGAACAACATGCCGATCGCGTCGAAGAAGGATCTGGGCAACGGCATGACCCGCGTGACGTTCCAGCAGTCGCCGAAAATGTCGACCTATCTGCTGTTCTTCGGCGTGGGCGAGTTCGAGCGCGCCACCACCATGGCCGACGGCACCGAGATCGGCGTGATCACGCAGATGGGCAAGAAGTCGCAGGCCGGTTTCACCTTGAAGTCGGCCAGCGACGTGTTGCGCGAGTACAACGATTATTTCGGCGTGCCGTATCCGCTGCCGAAGCTGGACAACATCGCCTCGCCGGGCAGCAGCCAGTTCTTCTCCGCGATGGAGAACTGGGGCGCGATCTACACTTTCGAATACGCCTTGTTGCTGGATCCGAGCTTCTCGACCCAGTCGGACAAGCAGCAGGTGTTCAACACCGCCGCGCACGAGATGGCGCACCAGTGGTTCGGCGACCTGGTGACCATGCGCTGGTGGGACGACCTGTGGCTCAACGAGGGTTTTGCCTCGTGGATGGCCGCGCGCACCACCGAGAAGCTGCACCCGGAATGGCACACCGACCTCGACGCCGTCGGCACCCGCGAGGGCGCGATGTCGCGCGATGCCGTGGCCACTACACACCCGGTGGTGCAGCACGTGGAAACGGTGGAGCAGGCCAGCCAGGCGTTCGACGCGATCACCTATGCCAAGGGCGAGGCGGTGATCAACATGCTGGAGGCCTATGTCGGCCCCGACGCCTGGCGCGACGGCGTGCGCAGCTACATCAAGGCCCACGCCTACGGCAACACCGTGTCGGACGACCTGTGGAAGGCGGTGCAGGGCGCTGCCGGCAAGCCGGTGACGCAGATCGCGCATGACTTCACGCTGCAGCCGGGTATCCCGCTGATCCGCGTGGCCTCGTCCGCGTGCAGCAACGGCAAGACCACGCTGACGCTGACCCAGGGCGAGTTCACCAAGGATCGCCCGGGCAAGAAAGCGCTGAAGTGGCACGTGCCGGTGATCGCCAAGGCCGTCGGCGGCACCGAGGCCGCGCGCACGGTGGTGGACGGCAAGGCCACGCTGGACGTGTCCGGCTGCGGTCCGGTGCTGGTGAATGCGGGGCAGAGCGGCTATTACCGCACGCTATACACGCCGGCCGAATTTGCGGCGGTCAAGGCCGATTTCGCCAAGCTGGCCCCGATCGACCAGATGGGCCTGATGGGCGACACCTGGGCGCTGGGCATGGCGGGTCTGCAGCCGGCATCCAGCTACCTCGACCTGGCCCAGGCGACCCCGGCCGATGCCGACCCGCAGATCTGGGGCGACATCGCAGGCAGCTTCTCGGGCCTTCACCAGTACTACCGCGGCGACAAGGCGCGGCAGGCACGCTTCGATGCCTTTGCGATCAAGCAGCTCAAGCCGGTGTTTGCCCGGGTGGGCTGGGAGGCGAAGGCGGACGAGGGCGATCCGACCACGATCCTGCGCACGCAGCTGATCGGCGTGCTGGCCGACCTTGGCGACACCGACGTGATCAAGGAAGTGCAGCGTCGCTACGCGGCGCAGGCGACCGACCCGAAGGCCGTGCCGGCGGCACTGCGCAAGACCATTCTTGCGGTGGTGGCACGCAAGGCGGACGCCGCGACCTGGGACAAGCTGCATGCGATGGCCAAGGCCGAAACCACGCCGCTGATCAAGGATCGCCTGTACCTGTTGCTGGCGATCGCCGAAGACGACGCACTGGCCCAGCGCGCACTCGATCTGGCGCTGACCGACGAGCCGGGCGCCACCAACAGCGCCGGCATGATCCGGGCGGCCGGCTATCAGCATCCGGACATGGCATGGGCGTTCGCCATGGCGCACCGTCCGCAGATCGACAAGCTGGTCGACTCCACGTCCAGCAGTCGCTACTACCCGGGCATCGGCGCCAGTTCGAACGACCCGGCGATGATCGGCAAGATCAAGGCCTATGCCGACGCGCATATCGCCAAGAGCTCCCGTCGCGCCGCCGATACCGTCGTTGCCGACATCCAGTATCGCCAGATGGTCCGCAAGGATCGCCTGCCAGCCATCGATGCGTGGCTGGCCAAGAACGGCGGCTGATCGGGAAAGCAGTCTGGATATGAAGAGGCCCCGCATCGCGGGGCTTCTTTTTCTTCACAACCACCCGCTCGCGCCGCAGCCCGCTGACAGTGTATTTTCGGGCCTGGGCAGGCCGATGGGATTGCCGCATCCCGCGTTGCCCTTCCACCAACCGAGCCTGCCGCGATGGTCGACAACGTGAACACGACGGAATACGACAGCGCCGTCTACAAGACGCTGCTGGAATCGACCCGCGCGATCCCGTGGAAGATCGACTGGGCCAGCAAGCAGTTTGTCTATATCGGTCCCCAGATCGAGGCCCTGCTGGGCTGGACGCCGTCCAGCTGGGTGACCGTGGGGGACTGGGCCAGCCGCATGCATCCCGAGGATCGCGAGTGGGTGGTGAACTATTGCGTGGCGCAGTCGCTGGCGGGCGTGGACCACGAGGCCGACTATCGCGCGCTGACCCGCGACGATCGCTACGTATGGATTCGCGACGTGGTGCACGTGGTGCGCAACGACGACGGCACGGTCGCTTCGCTGATCGGCTTCATGTTCGACATCAGCGAACGCAAGCAGACCGAGCAGCAGCTGATCAGCCTGCAGAAGGAGCTGGAAGAGCTTTCATTCCGCGACGGCCTGACCGGTGTGGCGAACCGCCGCCGCTTTGACTCGCTCATCGAGCTCGAATGGAGCAACGCGCGACGCAACCGCCAGCCGCTGTCGCTGATCTTGCTGGATATCGATTATTTCAAGCAGTACAACGATCACTACGGCCATCTCGAAGGCGACATGAGCCTCAAGTGCGTCGCCCGGGTGTTGAGTTCGGCCGCGACGCGGGCGCGCGACCTGCTGGCGCGCTTCGGCGGCGAGGAGTTCGTGCTGGTGCTGCCGGAAACGGACGCCGCGGCTGCGCACGCGCTGGCCGAACGTTGCCGCCGGATGGTCAGCGACCAGCACATTGCGCATGAACCCTCGCCGATCGACCACATGCTGACGATCAGCCTGGGCGTGGGCACCGCGATCCCCGGCCCCGATGACGAGCTGCTTACGTTCATCGACACGGTCGACAAGCGGTTGTATCGGGCCAAGCAGCGGGGCAGGGACTGCATCGTTGCCGGCTAACGGGAAAAAGCCGCTGCCGAGTGCAGCGCTGCCACTCACCAAGCCGGACAAGCATCACGCTGAAGCCTTCCGACTGCGCGAAACCGCATAACGGGCAGGGACGTACCGATAGCCGTGGTTCGAATAGGCCGTGCGCCGTAGTTCCGTCTTCTGACAGGCCCGCTGTACCGGCCCGCAAATCGAGGCGCTGCCGCAAGGAATGAAAAGGCCCCGCAAGCGGGGCCTTTTCGATCTGCCGACTGGCTGCGAGCTAGGCCTCGACCTCATCCTTGTACGCATCGATCGGAATGCACGCACACATGATGTTCTTGTCGCCGTAGACGTTGTCGACGCGGGCGACCGGCGACCAGTACTTCTGCTGCTTCAGGCTGGCCAGCGGGAACGCGGCTAGTTCGCGCGGGTAGGCGTGGGTCCACTCGCTGGCCGAGACCATCGTCGCGGTATGCGGCGCATTCTTCAGCGGGTTGTCCTCGCGGTCGAGCTTGCCGTCCTCGACGGCGCGGATCTCGTCGCGGATCTGGATCATCGCGTCGATGAAGCGGTCCAGCTCGTGCAGCGATTCGCTCTCGGTCGGTTCGACCATCAGCGTGCCGGCAACCGGGAAGCTCAAGGTCGGCGCGTGGAAGCCGAAGTCGATCAGACGCTTGGCCACGTCCTCGGCGCCGATGCCGGTGGCGTCCTTGAGCGGGCGCAGGTCGAGGATGCACTCGTGCGCGACCAGGCCGTTGCGGCCGGTGTACAGGGTGGGGTAGTGCGCTTCCAGTCGCCTGGCGATGTAGTTGGCGTTGAGCAGAGCGACCTGAGTGGCTTTGCGCAGGCCCTGCTGGCCCATCATCGTGATGTACA
The DNA here is from genome assembly GCA_002413455.1 of Rhodanobacter sp. UBA5168. Taxonomy (GTDB): domain Bacteria; phylum Pseudomonadota; class Gammaproteobacteria; order Xanthomonadales; family Rhodanobacteraceae; genus Rhodanobacter. The sequence goes on from DHXA01000197.1 coordinate 6,673, forward strand.
TCCAGCTGATCGGCAGGATCGAGGCCGAGCCATAGCTGGCCGCGCTGACCATGCCGACGGTGCCTTCGCCGCCGAGCGTGCGCGGCAGGAACGGCGCGAGATGCGACTTCACCGCGCAGGGGCCGACGCCCGGGCCGCCGCCGCCGTGCGGAATGCAGAAGGTCTTGTGCAGGTTCAGATGCGACACGTCCGAGCCCCACTTGCCGGGCTTGGCCACGCCGACCAGCGCGTTCATGTTGGCGCCATCGGTGTACACCTGACCGCCGTGCGCGTGCACGATCTCGCAGATCGCGACGATGTCCTCCTCGAACACGCCATGCGTGGACGGGTAGGTGATCATCAACGCGGCGAGGCGGTCGCTGTATTTCTCGGCGGCGCGGCGGATGTCTTCCACGTCGACGTTGCCGTTGGCGTCGCACTTGGTCACCACCACGGTCATGCCGCACATCTGCGCGGAGGCCGGGTTGGTGCCGTGGGCGGACTCGGGGATCAGGCAGATGTCGCGATGGGCTTCGTTGCGCGAGCGGTGGTACGCGCGGATCGCCAGCAGGCCGGCGTATTCGCCCTGCGCGCCGGAGTTCGGTTGCAGGCTCACCGCGTCGTAGCCGGTGCACTCGACCAGCATCGCCTCGAGGCCGTCGATCAGCTCCTTGTAGCC
>DHXA01000194.1:0-239 GCA_002413455.1 Rhodanobacter sp. UBA5168
GTGCCGCCCGCGGCCTTGGCTTTCTCGATCGCAGCAAGATAACCCTGCACCGCTTCGGAGCTGTTGAGCGGACCCATCAGCGTGGTGGACAGATTCGGATCGCCGATCTTGCCCTCGACCTGCTTGTACGCCTTGACCAGCGTCTCCAGCACGTTGCCGTAGATCGACTCGTGCACGAACAGTCGGCGCGTGGTGGTGCAGCGCTGGCCGGCGGTGCCGACGGCGCCGAACACGATGCC
>DHXA01000194.1:535-2696 GCA_002413455.1 Rhodanobacter sp. UBA5168
CGGCCCATGCGCTGCGCCACGCGCTCGCCGACCATGCGGCCGACCTTGGTCGAACCGGTGAAGCTGATCAGCGGGATGCGCTTGTCGTCGACGAAACCCTGCGACAGATCGGTGCCGGCATCGTTGAACAGGAAGAACAGGTCGGGGAAGCCGCCGGCCTTCAGCGCCTCGTTGCAGATGCGGATGGTGGCGACCGCCGACAGCGGCGTCTTCGGCGACGGCTTCCAGATGCAGATGTCGCCGGCGATGGTGGCCAGCATGGCATTCCACGCCCACACCGCGACCGGAAAATTGAACGCGCTGATGATGCCGACCAGGCCCAGCGGATGGTACTGGTCGTACATGCGATGGCCCGGACGCTCCGAGTGCATGGTGGCGCCGTACATCATGCGGCTCTGGCCCACCGCGAAGTCGGCGATGTCGATCATCTCCTGCACTTCGCCGTCGCCCTCGGGCTTGATCTTGCCCATCTCCAGCGCAACCAGCGAACCCAGGGCGTCCTTGTGCTTGCGCAGCGCTTCGCCGCACAGGCGCACCGCTTCGCCGCGCTGCGGTGCCGGCGTGGTGCGCCACACCTTGAACGCCGCCTGCGCACGCTTGACGATCACTTCGTAATCGGCCGCGCTGGATGCATGCACGGTGCCGAGCACCTCGCCCGTGGCCGGGTTCACCGGCTGCAGCGCACCGGCGTCGGCGGTCTTGGACCATTCGCCCTGACCGAGATACGTGCCGGACTGCTCGCCATCGAGGCCAAGCGCGGTGAGGATTGCGTGGGACATGGATGTCTCCTGAACTTGCGCGCCTGGGGGCGCCGTGGTGAAGGCGGGAAATTGTGCATTCTAGCAGGCAGGCCGCCGTTGCCTGATCGAAGCCGGCCGGATCGCGTCGCCGCGGGATCCATGCGAAAATCCCGCCGCTGCCCTCGTAGCTCAGTTGGATAGAGCGGTCCCCTCCTAAGGGACAGGTCGGACGTTCGAATCGTCTCGAGGGCACCATCGATGAAACACAAAGGCCGGCCCTGCCGGCCTTTGTGTTTTCCGGCTCACGAACTGCACGAGAGCATCGAGCAGCCGGCCTTGTGCCGCGCCCAGTCAGGGCGCTTCTGCGCGAATGCCTCGCGGCCGGGCTGGTCGTCGTACGGGTGGCGCATCACATCGAGCAGTTCGGCGATACCGTTGGGGTCGCCCTGCTCCGCGCGATCGATCGCCTGCTGGGCCAGGTAGTTGCGCAGCACATAACGCGGGTTCGCCGCACGCATGCGCTCGCTACGCTGCGGCGGCGACAGCGGATCCTGCGCCAGTCGCGCCGCGTAGCGGGCCAGCCATTCGTGGAGCTCCGGTTCCGCCTCGCGCCGTTTCGCCTCGTCGTAGAACGCCTCGTGCATCGGTGCCAGCGTCGGTGCGTGTCTATCGACATCGGCCAGCGCGCGAAACCACAGTGTCATGTCGATCTCGGCCCGCTGCATGATGTCGTGCAACGACTGCATCAGGGCCAGGTCGTCATCGCGACATTCGGCCAGGCCGAGCTTCGCGGCGATGTTGTTGCGATCGGCAGCGGCATACGTCGCCGCATAGCGATCCAGTCCGGCCTGCAGCGGCTCCACGCCGTCGAACAGCGGGGCCAGCGCACCGGCGAGACGGCTGAGGTTCCACCACGCCACGTCCGGCTGCTGGCCGAAGCGGTAGCGGCGGCGCTGCGCGTCGGTGGTGTTCGGCGTCCACTCCGCGTCGTAGTTGTCGATCCAGCCGTATGGGCCGTAGTCGATGGTGAGGCCGAGGATCGACATGTTGTCGGTGTTCATCACGCCATGCACGAAGCCCACGCGCATCCAGTGCGCGATCACCGCGGCGGTGCGTTCGCACACCTGCGCGAACCACGCGGCGTATAGCGCCTCGCCCTGCCCGCCAAGTTCCGGAAAATCGCGGCGGATGGTGAAGTCGACCAGCTGTTGCAACAGCGCGGTATCGCCGCGAGAGGCCGGCAGCTCGAAATTGCCGAAGCGGATGAATGAAGGGGCCGCGCGGCAGACGATCGCGCCGGGTTCCGGTGCCGCATGGCCGTCGTAGAACATGTCGCGCAGCACCGGCTCGCCGGTGTCGACCAGGCTCAGCGCACGCGTGGTCGGCACGCCCAAGTGGTGCATCGCCTCGCTGCACAGGAA
>DHXA01000194.1:2831-5245 GCA_002413455.1 Rhodanobacter sp. UBA5168
TGATGCATCGCCTCGCTGCACAGGAACTCGCGCACCGACGAACGCAGCACGGCACGGCCATCGGCACCGCGCGAATACGGCGTCGATCCGGCGCCTTTCAGCTGCAGCTCCCAGCGTTCGCCAGCCGCATTGATCACCTCGCCCAGCGCGATCGCGCGCCCGTCGCCGAGCTGCCCCGCCCACTGGCCGAACTGATGCCCGCCATAGTTGGCCGCATAGGGCTGCATGCCATCGAGCAGCGCATTGCCGCCGAACAGCCGGGCGAAATCGGGCGCGGCGACATCCGCCTCGCTGAAACCGAGCGTCGCCGCCATCTCCGCCGAATATGCCAGCAAGCGCGGCGTCGCCACCGGCGTGGGCTCGACGCACGAATACAGCGCGCCTTCGACCTGGCGCAAGCGCGCGCCGTGCTCCGGATCGCCGGGCAGCTCGCGCACGAATGCGTTGTCGAATTGCAGGGTGAGCATCGGGATCGCGCCTATGGAAACGGTGCAACTTATATCCGGGCGTCACCGGCTCGATGCAAGGTGAGGCCTGCAATCCGCATGGGTCGGGGACGTCAGCACCTCATGCGTTCAGCGCGCCTGGATCTGTCCACGGCCTGGCTTGCGATGGAGCGCTTTCAGCCGCTGGTAGACGGTCAGCACGGCGGTGCCGTAATCCCTGGCCAGGGTCGGCGTATGGCTGTGGTAGTAACCCACCCCAAGCACCCGATCGCGGGTCTGGTGCATGCCATCGTGCAGGATCTTTGCGGCTACGGTGATGTTGGTGCGCGGATTCAGCAGGGTCAGCGGATCGCGCACGGCGTCCCGGTGCATCGGGTAGTAGACCTGCATGATGCCGACGTCCTGCACGGCCGAACCGAACTGGCTCGCTGCCGCCATCGCCAGCTGCACGTCATGACGGTCGCCGCGCACCAGATGGTCGTTGACGCGGAACAGCCACGGCGTGGGCGCGACCTTGCCATCCGGGTACAGCGTCTTCGATTCCACCAGGGCGACGCTGTACAGCAGCAGCGGATCGATACCGGAAGCCTTGCCGACCTCCGACCACAGGCTCTGCCGGGAGGCGATGTCCAGATCGGGCTCCTCGATCGGCATCATCAGATCCATCGTGCTGACATCGGAGAGCAGGCTGCGATCGGCTTCGGCCGTGCGGGGACGGGTGGCCGATGAAACCGTCGGCTCGATGGCCGGCACCGGCGCGGCCATGGTCAGCAGGGGAGTCGCCGTGACCGGCAAGGACGACGGAGTTGCGGCAGGTGCATGCCTTGCAGGTGTGAGTGCTATCCCCCTGGCGGGCGTCGCCGGCATCCCCGGATGCTGCATGCCCATGTGCAGCAACAACAGGGCAGCGCCAACGACAGCACTGAGGGCGACGCCTGCGGCTAGCCGGTAACGGTACGCGCTCGCCCGCGCGGGCCACGACATCGCTCGCGTCCGCGCCCACGGCACGATCCTGGCGTCGACGACCCGGCGCAAACCGGCCGCCGCCATCGCGCGCCATCCATCCAGCGGCCACGCGGGTGGCAACAGCCAGCCTTGCGCCGACGGCGACGGTACGCTTGGGCTTAGCCGGCCAGGCACGATTCGCGAGCGCATCCACTGGGCGGGTGCCGGCATCTGAACAGCCCGGTCGACGCTGCTTGTCGACGCGCCGCCGGATTTCCAGCGCGCCGGCGCCATCAGATGCACGCGTCCCGATGCCCCGCAGGCGTCTCGCGCAGCCACGGCATCGCCGACCGCAGGCTTGTCCATGCCCGTTTCGGGATATGTGCCGGCGGGTGAACGATGTCGGGTACGGCGAAGATTTTCGATCGACGACCGCTCCTGTCCTCGTACAGGCACATCGTTCGAACCGCCGGGCATGACCAGGCGATGCGGGCGCGGACGGTCGCGTCTGGGCGGAACCGACTGGCATTCGTGCGGCATGGACGCCACGTGGGATGCGGCCAGGAAACCGCCGACCCGGGGGTGCTCGTGACTCTCGCCGTGCAGGCCCTCTGCGGTCGCTGGGGTCAAACCATCCACGAGTGCATCCTGGTCAGAAGCCCTGCGGCGGTAGACGCCACCGCCATGTCGGGGGTCGCCATTAGAGCAGTTTTGCCATGCACGTTCCTGCGAGCGCCCCGGAGCAAGCCGCTGGCCTGGCCCGCGGAAGATTGCGCAGCAGGCCCGAGCCGGTACGGCAGCGGCTATAGTCGGCGCCGACCCTGCCCACGAGAAGCGCATGAACGACCCATCGCCGCCCGCCGGCCTCAACGCTGATGCGCTGCCCGCGGACGCGCCGTACATCGTAGCCACCACCCGCTGGGTGGAGCGCGCGGTGATCGGCCTCAACCTGTGCCCATTCGCCCGCGCGCCGCATGTGCAGGGCAAGCTGCGCCTGCGGGTGAGCCATGCGCGCGACACCGA
>DHXA01000146.1 GCA_002413455.1 Rhodanobacter sp. UBA5168
TTGGGCAGTGCCGCTTGCGGCAGGAGTTGTAGGCGATCGTCGTATAGGCGCAGTCCTCGCAGCGGGCGACATGGCCGCCGAGCGCCGCGGTGCGGCAGCTCTCGATCGCCGACATCACTTTGAGTTGGCCGAGGCTCACATGGCCGGCATTGGCTTGACGCCAAGCCGCCCCGTGGTCGCGGAAAATGTCCGCGACCTCCAGCCGGGGCACGAGACCTCCGCGCTAGGCGGGCGGCTCGTCCCTTTTGGGCTTCAGGCTGAGGCGCTCCAACGGGCTCATGACCGCCCGGATGGTGTTGGTGGCGATGCGGGTATAGAGCGCCGTGGTGTCGACCTTGGCATGTCCGAGGAGAACCTGGATCACTCTGATATCGATGTTCTGCTCCAAAAGGTGGGTTGCAAAACTGTGCCGCAGCGTGTGCGGCGACACCGGCTTGGTGATCTCGGCCAGGTGTGCCGCCGCATGGCAGGCGCGGTTGAGCTGGCGCGTTGATATCGGCTGCAACGGATCCTGGCCGGTGAACAGCCAAGCCTTTGGCTGTGCGATGCGCCACCAGTCGCGCAGAAGCTCCAGCAGCACAGGCGACAGCATCGCGTATCGATCCTTGCGGCCTTTGCCCTGCTCGACGCGCAACAGCATGCGCTCGCTGTCGATGTCGGACACCTTCAGCGACGCCACCTCCGATACGCGCAGGCCCGCCCCATAGGCGACGCTGAACGCGGCCTTGTACTTGACGCCGGGCGCCGCCTCCAGAAAGCGCGCCACCTCCTCGGGGCTGAGAATGACGGGAATCTTGCGCGGCTCCGGGACGAACGTCAGGTGCTTGATGACGTCGCTCCGATCGAGCGTAACGGTGAAGAAGAACCGCAGCGCCGTAACCGTACCGTTGATGGTCGGCGCGCCGACGCGGTTCGCGGTGAGATGCAACTGGAAAAGCCGCAGCTCTTCGGCTGTCGCCGTATCAGGTGATCGGCCGAGAAACTTTGCCAGCTTTGCAACGGCGCCAATGTAGTTGTCCTGGGTCTTCGCCGCGAAATTGCGAACCGTCATGTCTTCGATCATGCGCCGGCGCAACGGGCTAATGCACTCATCGGTCATGGGATACTCCTGTCTGAACCGAGGTTGTTGACCCCCTGATCTTCAGACAGGACGACACGTCCCGTTACCGCCCTTCCGTCAGCCCCAGTCACCGCCTTGCGCGCAGCGCTCTACCGCGCGAGATGGTGTAATCGGCCGGCTGATTGCTAGTTCGTTGGCAGAATCAGTGGCTGCGCTTCAGGCTGATGACGGAACGAGGTCCGCATGAGCGGCCTCAAGCATCAGAGGAGAAGCGCAGCCATGGAACATTATGCTGGTTTGGACGTGTCGATAAAAGAGACGAGCGTGTGCGTCATTGATGGTACGGGCCGTGTGGTACGCGAAGTAAAGGTGCCGACCGAGCCCGAAGCTATCCTTGCAGTTTTGTCGGATGAAGACTTCAACATCAAACGAATTGGCCTTGAGGCGGGGCCATTTTCGCAATGGCTTTACGGCGAGCTGGCTGAGGCAGGCTTGCCGATGATCTGTGTCGAGACACGGCACATGAGAGCAGCGCTGTCAGCACAGGTCAATAAAAGCGACCGCAATGATGCGCGCGGTATCGCCCATATGATGCGTGTTGGACTGTACCGACCGGTTCATGTCAAGACGCCAGCCAGCCAGAAACGGCGGATGCTGCTGACGAGTCGCCAGCTGCTGCAAGCTAAGGCGCGCGACATCGAGAATGACTTGCGTGGTACGTTGCGCAACTTCGGCCTCAAGGTCGGCATAGTCGGTGCAATCAAGTTCGAGGCTCGGATTCGGGAACTCGTTGCGAACCATCCGGACCTGGCCACTATCGTTGACTCATTGCTGATTGCCCGCAGGGTATTGCGTGAGCAGCTCAGCGTACTTCACCGCCATTTGCTTGCTGTGGTGCGACACGATGAGGTCTGCCGCAGATTGATGACGATGCCCGGCGTCGGACCGGTCGTCGCACTCACGTTCCGCGCTACAGTCGACGTGCCTGCCCGGTTCACAAACTCCAAGACAGTTGGTGCAATCTTCGGGCTGACGCCACGCAGGCACCAGTCGGGCGAGATCGACCGGATGGGCGGCATCTCGAAATGTGGAGATGCAATGATGCGCACCGTGCTGTTCGAGGCAGCCCAGGCCATGCTGACCCGCACGATCAAATGGTCTTGGCTCAAGGCCTGGGGCATGAAAATTGCTCGACATCGGGGGATGAAGCGCGCGGTCGTCGCTGTGGCGCGGCGAATGGCAGTCGTCATGCACCGCATGTGGGTGGATGGCACCGACTTCCAGTGGAAGAGGGAAGAAGTCGCCGCCGCATAAGAACCGTGCGGAATAATTGCAATAGGAGGAAACTCGAATTCCACCTCGTGGTGGAATGATGTCCCTCGCGGGACGATGGATGAGGTGAGTTCGTGAAACCGCTTGGACCTACCGTATTACTCACGGCAAGGCCGCGCGCGAGATTGTTCCACCTCGTCTTCGGATCCCATATTGGAAGGGCCCTTGTGCCGATTCCGGAGAGAAGAGTGGCCTCGCGAGCGACATCGACACTGCGACTGTGGAAAGTCTGAATGCGCTTGACCCCAAACGGCCGATTAGAGAAGCGGTTTCGTTCCTTGGCCCGTAACTGCCCCGATGGCGAACGGTCGGCCCGGCAGCTTTGTGGGGTAAAGCAGCCGCGCGTTCCGTGAGATGGCGCGG
>DHXA01000180.1:0-627 GCA_002413455.1 Rhodanobacter sp. UBA5168
CACGGACATTGGGGTCCCATGACCAAATCCGAATTGATCGAAGCGCTCGCCAGGCGCCAGACCCATCTTGCGTTTGCCGATGTCGAGATGGCCGTCAAGAGCGTGATCGAGCAGATGAGTCATGCCTTGGCCCACGGTGAACGTATCGAAGTGCGTGGTTTCGGCAGCTTTGCGTTGCACTACCGACCGCCGCGCATGGGCCGCAATCCCAAGACGGGCGAGGCCGTGGCATTGCCTGGCAAGCACGTTCCGCATTTCAAGCCGGGCAAGGAACTACGCGAACGCGTGAACCTGGATCTGGACCAGCAAGCCGGTTGATCAAGCCGGCAGGCGTGGTGGAAAGTTGTTTGAAGGCAGGCGGCGAAAGTCGGTCCTGCCTTCTTTTTGCCCGCAGTACGGCACGATCCGGATGCCGTTCTGAATCATGACCGCATGGATCGAGCGAGTTGCCTGTGCCTGTCGCGGCCAATCGGGTAAAGTCGCAACCATGCGATTGCTCGCCATCATCATCCTGCTCATTTTCATCGCCGCTGGCGTCGTGCTGGGCGCGCTCAATGCCGACATGGTCGGCTACGATTTCTCGTTCATCCAGGTGCAGCTGCCCAAGGGTGCGGCCTTGCTGGGTGC
>DHXA01000180.1:922-17610 GCA_002413455.1 Rhodanobacter sp. UBA5168
AGTCAGCGTCGTCAGCGCCGCCAGCAACTGCGTGCAGACAAGAAGCTGCCGGCCAAGCCATGAATCTCCTCTATGTGCTGGTGCCGTTGGTTCCAGTAGCGTTTGTCCTGGGCTGGTGGGCTTCTCGCCAGGCTGGCGCGCGTCGTTCCGGTGCCGAAGTCAGCGAGCTTTCCTCGGATTATTTCCGCGGCCTGAATTACCTGCTCAACGAGGAGCAGGATAAAGCGATCGAAGTCTTCCTCAAGCTGGCCGAATACAACCGCGACACGGTCGAGACGCACCTGGCGCTGGGCAACCTGTTTCGCCGGCGCGGTGAAGTGGATCGGGCGATCCGGCTGCATCAGCATCTGGTTTCACGACCCGGTCTGTCCGACGCGATGAAGACCGTGGCCTTGCTGGAGCTCGGCGAGGACTACATGCGCGCCGGCCTGCTCGATCGCGCCGAAGCGCTGTTCTCCGACCTGGTGGCGATGGACGCCCATGCGCCATCGGCGTTGCGTCACCTGATTGCGATCTATCAGCACGAACGCGACTGGCACAAGGCGATCGAGCACGCACGCCGGCTGGAGGTGATGACCGGCGAGGACGAGGCCCCGATGATCGCCCAGTTTTACTGCGAACTGGCCGACCGCTCGCGTCAGCATGGTGCTAGGGCCGAAGCCCGCGACTACCTGCATCAGGCATTCGAATGCCAGCCCGATTGCGTGCGCGCGTTCATGTTGACCGGCCGCCTGCAATCCGAGGATGGTCATCACGAAGAGGCGGTAACCGCTTACGAAGCCGCGGTGGATGCCGACATCGCGTTCACTCCGGAGATCCTGCCGCCGTTGCTCAACAGCTATGCCCGCTCGCAGCAGATGGAGCGCGCCGAAAGTTTCCTGCGCGACATGCTGGGGCGATACCACGGCGTTTCACCGGTGCTTGCACTGACCCATCTCTACCGGCAGCGCGATGGCGAGCGGGCGGCCATCGACTTTCTCACTGCGCAGTTGCGCCAGCGGCCATCGGTACGCGGCCTGATGGCGCTGATCGACGCAACCATGGACAAGATCGAGGGCGAGGCGCGCGAGAATTTCCTGATCCTGCGTGACCTCACCCGCAAGCTGCTGGAAGGCCAGGCGATGTACCGCTGCAGCCGCTGCGGCTTCGGTGCCAAGGCGCATCACTGGCAATGCCCCAGTTGCAAGAGCTGGAGCACGATCCGACCGATCCACGGCGTCGCCAGCGAGTGACCGGAGCATGAGGACGTACATGGCCATCGGATGGTTGCCCGCAGCGTTTCTGATCACATGGCTGCTGGTGCGCGGAGCCATCGGCTACGCACATCGACGCGGCATGCTCGATCAACCAGGTCAACGCCGCTCGCATCGTCTGCCGACACCTCGTGGGGGCGGTATAGGCATCGTCATCGCGATGCTGGCCTGCCTGCCTGGGGCGCTATGGGCAGCATGGCCGTCCAGCGTCATCTCTGGCCTGCTCGTTGCGCTTTCCCTGGTGGCGCTGGCGGGCTGGTGGGACGACCACCGTGCGCTGCCGGTGTTGCCGCGTCTGGGCGCGCAGCTGCTGGGCTCAGGTGTGTTTTCGCTCATTCTGGTGATGACAGGCTTGTCGTGGTGGTGGCTGCCGCTGTTGCTGGTCGGCGGGGTATGGAGCATCAACCTGCACAACTTCATGGACGGCATAGACGGGTTGCTGGCGCAGCAGGCCATCTTCGTCGGTTGCGGCTTGGCCTGGTTGGCATGGGTGGCTTCACAGCCCGCGCTGACGATCGCCTCGGCCAGCCTGGCGGCTTCAGTGCTGGGGTTCGGCTGCTACAACAGGCCACCGGCGCGCATCTTCATGGGCGATGTCGGCAGCGGCAGCATCGGCCTGCTGATCTTTGCATTCAGCGCGATGCTGTGGCGGGTGGATCATGCCTTGCTATGGCCGGCGCTGATCCTGTCATCGGCGTTCGTGGTCGATTCCAGCCTGACTTTACTGCTCCGCATGTGGCGCGGACGCCGCTGGTACACTGCGCATCGCGAACATCTGTATCAATGGTTGGTGCGCCGCGGCGCAACCCATGCGCAGGTGGATACCGTCTATCTGGGATGGAATCTGCTGATCGCGGCACCGTTGGCCTGGTTGGCCTGCAGTCATCTGCGACTGGCGCTGCCGGTTACCATAGCCGTCTATCTGGGGGCGGCAGCAATTTGGTTGTCACTGAAACGTCGCTGTCTGCGACGACACCGGCCCAAGGCACCCCATGTCACTGCGTAAATTTGTCGGCATCATCCATCCGCGCGTCGCGGTCGTGTTTCACGATCTGGCGGTGACCGCGATCGCCTGGTGGCTCGCCAAGCTGCTGCGCTACGCCTTGAACCCGGACGAGATCGTCAGCTTCCAGCTGCTGGAATTCCCGATCGTCTTGCTGGTGCAAAGCCTGATCTTCCGCTGGACCGGTCTGTACAGGAGCGTCTGGCGTTTTGCCAGCTTGCCGGACCTGTGGAACATTCTGCGCGCCGCGCTCACCGGCGCGGTGGTGATCTACCTTGGTCTGTTCCTGTACAACCGCCTCGACGGTGTGCCGCGCTCGGTGCTGCTGCTCTATCCGGTCCTGCTGGCGGTGTTGCTGGGCGCGCCGAGGCTGGCGTATCGGTACTGGAAAGACAGCCGCAACGACCTGCTGCACAACCAGACTGTGAAACGTGTCCTTATCGTTGGTGCGGACCGCGCGGGCGAGGTCCTCTCACGCGATCTTCGCCACGACAATCGATATGCCGTGGTCGGCTTTGTTGACGACAAGGCCAGCCTGCGCGGCGCCAGCATCAACGGCCATCCGGTGCTGGGTCGTTTCGATCAGTTGCCCGAGGTGGCGCGCGAAGCGGCGGTGGACATGCTGCTGATCGCGCTGCCGGGGGCGTCGACCATCGAGATGCGGCGCGTGGTATCGCTGTGCGACGAAACCGATCTGCCGTATCGGACGGTGCCGCGGCTCGAAGATGTGGTTGCCGGAAGGGCGCAGTTCAACCAGATCAAGGAGGTGGCGATCGAGGATCTGCTCGGTCGCGACACGGTGGAACTGGACTGGACCGCGATCCGCGAAACCCTCAGCGCGCGCCGCGTGCTGGTGACCGGCGGTGGCGGCTCGATCGGTTCGGAGTTGTGCCGGCAGGTGGCGCGGCTGGGCGCGCAGTCGCTCACCGTGGTGGAGCAGAGCGAGTACAACCTCTATCGGATCACCCAGGAACTTCGCGCGGATTTTCCGGAACTGATCCTCGAAGGCATCCTGGCCAATTGCGGCGATCTCCCAGCGATGCAGAAGGCATTCGCCGAGGTCATGCCGCAGGTGGTGTTCCATGCCGCGGCTTATAAGCATGTGCCGATGCTGCAGGGGCAATTGCGCGCGGCATTCCGCAACAACGTGCTGGGCACGCGCACGGTGGCCGACGTGGCCCGCGAGTTCGGGGTCGAGTGTTTCGTGCTGATCTCCACCGATAAAGCGGTCAATCCGACCAGCGTGATGGGCGCGTGCAAACGTGTCGCCGAGATCTATTGCCAGAATCTCAACGCCCATGCCGACACCCGTTTCATGACGGTACGTTTCGGCAACGTGCTGGATTCGGCCGGCTCGGTGGTGCCGCTGTTCCGCAGGCAGATCCGCGACGGCGGTCCGGTCACCGTGACCCATCCGGAAATTTCCCGCTATTTCATGACGATCCCGGAGGCCTGCCAGCTGATCCTGCAGACCGCGAGCATCGGCAAAGGCGGCGAGATTTTTGCGCTCGACATGGGCGAGCCGGTCAAGATACGCGACCTGGCCGAGCAGATGATCCGCCTCGCCGGAAAGAAGCCGGGCAGCGAGATCCCGATTGTGTACACCGGCCTGCGCGCCGGCGAAAAGCTGTTCGAGGAACTGTTCCACCCGCTGGAAAACTACAGCGCCACCGCGCACGCCAAGATCTTCCTGGCGCAGCATCGCGAGGTATCGTGGGAACTGTTGCAGGCGCTGTTGCACAAGGCTGCCGAAGCGGTCGATGTTTTCAATGAGGAAGAACTTCGCCGCTGCGTTTCCAGCCTGCTGCCTTCGTTCCGCTGGAGCGAATCGGCACAACCGGACAATGTCGTGTCGATCCGTCGTGCCAACCCGGAGATCAGTGAGTGAGCAAACCCCTGCGCAAGGTGGTATTTCCCGTAGCCGGACTCGGTACACGCTTTCTGCCGGCGACCAAGGTGGTTGCCAAGGAAATGCTGCCGGTCCTCGACAAGCCGCTGATCCAGTACGCCGTGGACGAGGCGGTGGACGCAGGGGCCGATACCCTGATCTTCGTCACCAATCGTTACAAGCACGCCATTGCCGACTACTTCGACAAGGCCTACGAGCTGGAGGCGAAGCTGCAGGAAAAAGGCAAGGACGAATTGCTGGCCCTGGTGCAGGGCACGCTGCCGCGGCACGTGCGGGCGATCTTCGTGACCCAGCCCGAGGCGCTTGGCTTGGGTCATGCCGTGCTGTGCGCCAAGCCGGTGGTCGGTGACGAACCGTTCGGCGTGGTGCTGCCCGATGATCTGATCTGGAACGGGGCAGTCGGCACCGGCAAGGGTGCGCTGCGGCAGATGGCCGAACTCGCCGATGCCCGGCAGGCCGGCGTAATCGCGGTGGAGGAAGTACCGCACGACGAGACCGACAAGTACGGCATCGTTGACGCCACGCCGATCGACGAGCGCAGCGCCTTGATCCGCTACATGGTCGAAAAACCCAAGCCGGCCGATGCGCCGTCGGACCTGGCCGTGGTGGGCCGCTATGTGCTGCCTGCCCGCATCTTTCAATTGCTGGAGCAGACCACGCCAGGCGCTGGCGGTGAAATCCAGCTGACCGATGCCATCGAGGCGCTGTTGAAGGAACAGGGCAAAGTGCTGGCCTATCGCTTCGAAGGAACACGCTTCGACTGCGGCAACAAGGCTGGCCTGGTTCGCGCCACCATGCACATGGCCATGCAGGATCCGAAGCTCGTGCCCACCGTGCGCGCATTTCTCGATCAGCTTTGAGCTACATGCGATTCATGCAGCCGTGGCTGCATGAATCGTGCGTTGGCGGGCACCGCCGTCCGGGGAATATGCTTGCTTGATGCCGGGCATCGATGCGAGCTTTCGCAGCAGCATGAATCCACACTCCTACTATCGCGCCACCGCTACGCCCTACGCGCCCCATCCGCCGCTTCAGGGCGGCGCGCGTGCGCGGGTGGCGATCATCGGTGGCGGTTTCGCGGGACTCAATACTGCGCTGGGACTGGCCGAGCGCGGCGTACGCGACGTGGTGGTACTGGAGCGCGAACAGATCGGTTTCGGTGCGTCCGGCCGCAATGGCGGCTTTGTGTTTGCCGGGTATTCGCTGGGCGAGCAATCGCTGCTCGATCAACTGGGCGAAGCGCGCGCGCAGGCCTTGTTCAAGCTCACCACCGAGGCGGTGCAACGCGTCCGCCAGCGCATCACCGACTACGCCATCGCGTGCGATGTGGTCGACGAGGGTGTGATCTGGGCCAACTGGTTCCGTGATCCGGCTGTGTTGCGCCAGCGCCAGCAGCTGCTGGCCGAGCATTATGGCGTGCAGTGGCAATGGCTGCCCGAGACCGAACTGCGCGCACGTGTACGCAGCGAGCGCTATCACGATGGCCTTTACGAGCGCGACGCCTTGCATCTGCATCCGCTCAACTACGCGATTGGTCTCGCGGCAGCCGCCGCCGGGCAGGGCGTGCGCATCCATGAGAACAGCGGCGTCCGCAGCCTCACGCGTGAAGGTCTGCAATGGCGTGTGCGCACCGCGCAAGGCCATTTGCTGGTCGATCAGGTTGTGCTGGCATGCGGCGGTTATCTGGCCGGCCTGCAGAGGCCGATCGATCGGGCGATCCTGCCGATCGCGACCTATGTGATGGTGACCGAGCCGCTGGGTCATCGTATGGACGAGTGCCTGCATACTCGTGCGGCGGTCTACGACAGCCGTTTCGCCTTCGATTACTACCGCGCGCTGCCGGACACGCGGCTGCTGTGGGGTGGCCGCATCTCGATCCTCAACCGTTCGCCGCAAGCGGTGCAGCGGCTGCTGACGAAAGACCTGCTGCGAGTGTTTCCACAATTGCAGGGCGTCAAGATCGACTATGCATGGTCGGGCCTGATGAGTTATGCCCGGCACCAGATGCCGCAGATCGGTGGCAGCGACAACGGCCTTTGGTGGGCTCAGGCATTCGGCGGTCATGGCCTGGCACCGACCTGTGCCGCCGGTGAACTGTTGGCGGCGGCGATCGCCGGAGGCGACGATCGCTGGAAACAATTTGGCGACTATGGCCTAGGTAGCACGCATCGGCCATTCGGTTATCTTGGGGCGCAGGCGACGTACTGGTGGCAGCAAGGCCGTGACTGGTTGAAGACGAGGCTGGAAGGATGAGCGAAGCAGATCGGGGTGAAATCAGCTGGGCCGATTTCGAGAAGGTGTTGATTGTCGCCGGCACGGTGACGCGGGTGGAGCCATTCCCCGAAGCACGCAAGCCGGCGTGGAAAGTGTGGGTGGATTTCGGCCCGCATGGCGAAAAGAAAACCAGCGCGCAGATCGCCGCGCTCTACAGCGCAGACGAGCTGGTCGGCAGGCAGATTGTCGGCGTGATCAACTTCCCCGAGAAGCAGATCGGCCCGTTTCGCTCGCAATTCCTGCTGACCGGTTTCCACACCGATGCAGGGGTGGTGGTTACCGCGATCGAGCGCCCTGTGCCGAACGGCACGCGGCTGGCCTGAACCGGGCTGCGTTGCCCGCGATTTGCCCGCAACGTGCCAGCACGTGCGCACCATCGCTGACCACCATGACGCCTTCGTCCCCGTCCTGGAGTCCAGCATGAATCCCATCATCCGCGCGCTGTGGATCAGCGCCGCCCTGTTCGCGACAAACCTGGCGCATGCGCACGATGCCAGCTGGAGCCAGCCGCGGCGGCCGTTTCGCATCTACGGCAACAGCTGGTACGTGGGCACCCAGGGGCTGAGCGCGATCCTGGTCACCTCGCCGCAGGGACATGTGCTGATCGACGGCACGCTGGAAGAAAATGCGGCGCAGATCGAGGCGAACATCCGCGCACTCGGCTTCCGCCTGCGCGACATCAGGTTGATCCTCAATTCGCACGCCCACTTCGATCATGCCGGGGCGATTGCACAGCTGGCGCGCGACAGCGGCGCTGCCGTGGCGGCGAGCGCGGCGGGCGCCAAAGAGCTGCGTTCTGGTGGCGACGATCCGGACGATCCGCAATACGGCATGGCGACGCGTTATCCGGCGGTCAGCCAGATCAAGGTGGTTGCCGATGGAGGTACCGAGCGGGTGGGGCCGATTGCGATTGTCGCGCACTACACGCCGGGCCACACGCCAGGCAGTACCTCATGGACCTGGCGTTCCTGCGAAAAGACCCGCTGCCTGACCCTGGCCTACGTCGACAGCCTCACCGCACTCGGTCGCGACGGCTTTCGTTACAGCGATGACGCGGCGCGGGTCGCGAGCTTTCGCCAGTCGTTCGCGACCGTCGCCGCCTTGCCCTGCGACATCCTGATCACCCCGCATCCGGACGCCAGCGGCTTCATGCAGAAGATCGCCGCACGCGATCGCAGCCATTCGCCGGTGGCCTTGATCGACAGTGGCGCCTGCCGCGCCTATGCCGCGGCGGCGCGTCCACGCTTCGAGGCGCAGCTGGTGGCGGAGCGGCAGGCTGCACACGCAACCGGCAAGTGATCCATCGCCGGCTTGCGCAATGGCTCAGCGATCCAGCCATACCTCCAGCCCCTGCGCATTCAGCTCGATGTCCATGCCAAGCAACTGGCACATCACGTCACGGCCCCCGCTCCAGCCATGGGCTTCGGCGCGTTCCATGTAGAGGTTGGTGAGCGACTCCATCAGCGCGGCATGCCGGTCGGGCCTGCCGTGCGCGGCCCGGGCAAGCCCGACCATGGCGTCGATCTGCTGGTGCAGGTCGGCTGCGAGCCTCTCGACGTGCTCCACCCGGCCATAGTGGGTGAGATACATCGCTTCGGGTTTCAGCGCGACCAGGCGGTCGATGGACGCGTGCAGCGCTGCTGGGTCGAACTGCACAGGCGAGGTCGTGGGCAGGATGAACGGCCCGCTCGCGGTGTCGAAATCGCGGTACGACAAACCGAACACGTCGCCGGTGAAACACACGTTGGCACGCCCGTCATGGACGGTGAGGTGATGCTTCGCATGGCCGGGTGTGTCGATGCACGACAACGGCCGACCCGCCAGTTCCACCACATGGCCGTCCGTCGCCTTGATCACGCGTTCGGCGGGGATCGGGCGCAACCGGCCGTAGGTCTGTTCCATCACCGCCTCGCCGTATACCGCACTGGCGCCTGCCCACAGTATCGACGGATCGATCATGTGCCGCGCCCCGCGCGGATGCACCACCAGTCGCGCGTTCGGCAACTGCGCGATCAACTCGCCAGCGCCGCCGGCATGATCCAGGTGCACGTGGGTGAGGATCAGCCAGTCGACCTCGGCGGCGGTGATCCCGGCGCCGTCCAGTGCCGCCAGCAGGCGCGGTACGGCGAAGTGGGTGCCGCAGTCGATGAACGCGCCGCGTCCTTTCTCGACGATCAGATATGCCGCGTCGAACCGCGGCCGCACGAAACCGGTATCGATGGTGTGGATGCCGTGGACGGAAGTCATGCCTGTCTCGTGGTTGGCCGATCCATGAGGGTAGCAAGTCGCCACCCAGCCGGCACTTGCACCTTGGTCGGGCAAAGTGACGTTGGCGCAGTCACCGCCCCCGGCGCGCGGACAAAACTGCGGTAGGCTAGTTGCCGATGGGGAATCGGGGAATCCGTCAATGCGTTGCCTGCTCGTTGTCGCGTCGCTCCTGCTCGGGTCTGCCTGGTCATCCAGGGCAGCGGAAGTCACCATTCACCTCAGCGATGGCCAGGGCCATGCGGTGAACGATGCCGTGGTCATGTTGACGGCGGACGCAGCGCCAGCCACGGCTGCTGTGCCCGAACCCCCGGTCACGCACATCATCGACCAGCGCAACGAGACCTTCATTCCGTACGTGCAGGTGCTTCGACCCGGCGACAAGGTGGTATTTCGCAATAGCGACACCACGCGCCATCACGTGTACTCCTTCGCGGCCGTCAGGGCGTTCGAATTCGTGCTGCGCCCCGGTGAAAGCTCACCGGAACTCATCATGGACAAGACCGGCATCGCCGCTGTCGGGTGCAACATCCACGACCACATGATCACCTACCTGTTCGTGTCCGCAGTGCCGGCGATAGCCACGTCCAGCCATGGCGGCGATGCCACGCTCGGCCACCTTGCCCCGGGGCACTACACGGCACATGTATGGCATCCGCAACTGCACCCCGGGCGTCCGGAACCAACCCGGAAAGTGATCATCGCAAGCGATTCGGATGTGGCGCATCTGGCATTCACGCTCTCGTTGATGCCCGACCCGCGCATGTCCATGGATCGCGAGCACCTGGACTACTGAGCCCGCCATGCGAACCATGGGTTTCCGCCTTCGCCTTGCGCTGTTCTTCGTCGCTACCCTGGTGGCGGTGCAACTGCTTACCGCAGGCCTTGTCTACGAGGTGACCCGGCGCGCACTGGTGACGGAAGGCGAGCGCCAGCTGACCGCCAATGCCCAGGCGTTCGTGGCGCAAATGGACGACATTTCGGTGCGGGTCGCCGGCAACGTCGAAGTGCTTTCGCTCGATTACGCGCTGCGCTCGGCCATCGCCGAACGCGATCGCGGCACGGTGCTGTCGGTGCTGCGCAATCACGGTCGACGGGTAGGAGCGTCGCGCATGCTGCTGATTGGTCTCGACGGAACGGTGGAGGCCGACACCGGCGATGCTGCCACCACGCCCGCGCGCTTTCCCTTTCCCGATCTGATCGACAGCGCTTACGACCGCCGGACCGCGGCGGTGGTGGCGATGGATGGCAAGGCGTCGTGGATGGTGGTGGTGCCGATCTACGCGCCGCAACCGGTGGGTCTGGTGGTGGTGAACGTGCCACTGGATGACGCCTTGCTGACCCATATGCAGCAGCTCTCTGCACTGCCGCGCGACATCGAGCTGGTTGCGCAGTCGGCAGCCGGTCGCTGGACGGTGGTGGCGCGCGGCGACCGCCGTTCCGGGCTGGTCGACAGCCTTGCCTCCGCGCACCATGCCTTGCCGTGGAAGCCACTGCTGACCGAGGTCGGCGGCAAGGAATACATGGTGCTTGCGCAACGCCTGAAACAACCGCAGCAGGGTGCGCGGGTGGTGGCCATACTGGGCTATTCGCTGGACGACGCGCTGAGCCCGTTCCGCTCCGTGGCAATCGCCTGGGCCACGTTGCTGGCGTTGGGTCTGGGCGTGGGCTTGCTCGGTGCATGGTTTACCGCGCGCAGCGTATCGCGCCCGATCGAGTCGCTCGCCGCCACCGTGCGACGCATCGCGGCCGGCGACTACCGCGCAGCGCCGGGCATGCAACGGCACGACGAAATCGGGCAGCTGGCCAGCGCCTTCGGCACCATGACCGAGGCGGTGCGCCAGCGCGAGCTGCGCATCCGCCATCAGGCCATGCATGACAGCGTTACGGATCTGCCCAATCGCGTAGCGGCCGAAACCACCATCGACCAGGCCCTCGCCGCCGATGATGGCAACCAGGGTGCGTTGCTGATGATCGGTCTCACCCGCGCGCCGGAGATCGTCAAGACGATGGGGCACGCGTTGTGCGATCGCCTGATGCGCGACACCAGTGAGCGGATCCAGCGGGTTGCGGCCGGCGCCTATCTCGCGCGTGCCAGCGACACGCAGTTCATGCTGTGGCTGTCGCCGGCCGACCAGGCATCTGCCGTCGCGGTGGCCCTGCGCATCCTCGACGTGCTCAACGAGCCCTACCAGGAAATCGACCTCAGCATCGACCGGCTGCCCTCGGTGGGTATCGCGATGGCGCCGTCGAGTGGCGTGCAGGCCGGCACCTTGCTGCGCCATGCCGAGGTGGCGCAGTTCGCTGCCAGCGGTTCGGCCAGCGCATTGAGTTTCTACGCCGCCGCCACCGACCCGCATCGTCCCGAGCGTCTCTCGCTGATGGGCGACCTGCGCGAGGCACTCGACTGCAACGGATTGTCGCTGCACTACCAGCCCAAACGGGATCTTGCCAGCGGTCGGATCGATGGTGCCGAGGCGCTGCTGCGCTGGAACCACCCCCGGCGCGGCTGGGTATCGCCCGAAGCGTTCATCGGCATGGCCGAGGACACCGGCAATATCCATCGGGTGACCCGCTGGGTATTGGCAAGCGCACTGGCGCAGGCGCAGCAGTGGATCGAACAGGGGCTGCCATTGCATATCGCGGTGAACCTGTCGGCCCGCGATCTGGAGGAGGCCGAGCTACCGGAGCGGATTGGCCGGTTGCTGTCGATCCACCGGATACCGGCCAGCCGTCTCACGGTCGAGGTGACCGAGCGCGCGGTGATCGGCGAGTCGGATACCGCGATCCGGATCCTGCGCCGGCTGGCCGGGCAGGGCATCGGCATCGCCATCGATGATTTCGGCGTGGGGCAATCCACCTTCGCCTACCTGCGGCACCTGCCGGTCAGCGAATTGAAGATCGATCAGATGTTCGTGAAGCATCTGGCGAACGATCCGAACGACCAGATCATCGTGCGTTCCATTGTCGACCTGAGCCACCGGCTGGGCTACCGCGTCACCGCGGAAGGTGTGGAGGACCAGGGCGCGCAGGATTATCTGGCCTCGATCGGCTGCGATCATGCGCAAGGCTTTTTCGTCGCACGGCCGATGCCGGTCGATGCCTTCGCCGCATTCGTTGCCGGGCAGGCCGGCCACGTGCCCGCAGGGTCGTTGCGGTGATGCGCCGCGCATGCCTGCTGTGCCTGTTGGGGCTGTCCTCGTCCGCCGCCTGCGCGCAGGATTTCAAGCTGCATGCCTGGCTGGACGGGCGGCTGGTCGCTGCCCCCGATGAACCCAGTTGGACCAATGGCGGCCTGGGCAAGACGCGTTTCGGCAATGGCGGTGTCGATGCGCATTTCGGCGGCGCCGGCCTGGTTGGCACCGCCCAGTTCACGCCGGCGCTGCTGGCATTGGCCGAGGTCCAGTTCCAGAACACCGACTACCCCACCATGAGCGTGATCGAGGCATACCTGCGCTACCGTCCGGTATCCCTCTCGCGCTGGCGCTGGTCGGCGCAGGCTGGCGCCTTCATGCCGCCTATCTCATTGGAGAACGATGCCATCGGCTGGACCAGCCCGTGGACGCTCACACCGTCGGCCATCAACAGCTGGGTGGGTGAAGAATTGCGGGCGGTAGGTGCGGAAGGGCGGGTCGAGTGGCGCGGTGACGTCGATACCTGGGAATGGCGCAGCGCGCTGTTCCGGCGCAACGATCCGGCCGGCAAACTGCTGGCTGCCCGTGGCTGGTCGCTCAGCGACCTCACCTATGGCCTGGGCAGCCGCCTGCGCGAGCCCGATGCGATGGTGCGCCGATTCGGCCAGCAACCGCCCGGCCGCTACGACCCGTTCCAGAACATCGGCAATCGCAGTGGCTGGTATGCCAACCTGGCCTGGCACGCGCCCGGCCGCGGCAGCGTGAGCCTGATGCGCTATGACAATCGCGCCGATCCGGCAGCACATAGCGACAGCGGTGTGTTTGCCTGGCACACCTACTTCTGGACCCTGGGCGCCACCGCCGATACCGGCCCGGTCACCTGGATCGTCCAGGCGATGGACGGTGGCACGGAAATCGAACCGGTGGACGGACTCCAACTCGAGACGCATTTCCGTTCGGCTTTCCTGCTGGCCGGATGGAATCGCGGCGCCTGGCGTCCCACGCTACGCTTCGAACATTTCAGTACACGTGACCCCCGTTCCGATGCAGGCATCGCCCAGGGCGAGCATGGCAACGCCATCACGGCGGCACTCAACTGGCGGCCATGCGACTGGCTGCGGCTTACCGCCGAAGTGCTGCGGATCGACGGCGTACGCACGCAACGTACGGAGGCAGGATTGCCGGCGGCGTCAGCGATCACGCAGGTACAGCTGGGAGTGCGGCTGATCTATTGAGCGACCGGTGAACGGCACCCTTGCGCGACGCGGGAGCCTCCTGCGCGCTGGCGCATCCGATCTGCAGCGATTCCATTTCATCAATGCGATGCAACCAGGGGAAGACGACATGCTGCTCTATGCAGTTCTGATTTTTGCGATTGCCGCCATCGGCGGGCTGGTGCTGGCTTCCAGCGTGCTGCGCGGCAAGCTGGCGCCGTGGGCGATCTCGGTATTGCACGCGCTGCTGGGTGCCAGCGGCCTGGTGTTGCTGATCATCGAGGTGCTCAAGGGCGCCGCGCCCGGTCGCCTCACCGCGGCGCTGGGTCTGCTGGTGGTCGCAGCACTGGGTGGGTTTTTTCTCGCTTCGTTCCACCTGCGCAAGCAGGTCGCGCCGAAGGCTATGGTGTTCGTGCACGCTGGTGTCGCGGTGGCCGGTTTCCTGACCCTGCTCAGCTTGCTGCTGGGCTGAGCCATGCGCCATCCACTCCACCCTGCGCTGGTCCATTTTCCGATCGCCTGCTGGTCGCTGGTCACGGCGGCGGATCTTGCCAGTCTGGTCTGGGGTGAACCGGTCTGGCGTCTTGCCGGTGTGTTGCTGGTGGCGGGGATCGGTTTCTCGATTCCCGCCATGCTGGCTGGCTTTCTCGAACTGGCCAAGGTCGCCGAGGACAACCCGGCGATCAAGGACGTCAACCGGCACATGATCATGGTGATGTGCGCGCTGGCCTTCTATACGGCCAGTCTGTTTCTGCGCCTGCACGGCACCGATCTCATCGAACCGGGTCTGCTCGCGATCGGAATGAGCGTGCTGGGCTTCCTGTTTCTGGCTGCGGCGGGCTGGCTCGGCGGCAAGCTGGTGTATGGACATCGGCTTGGCGTCAGTCCGCCGTAGGAGTTCAGCCTTTGGCCTTCGTCGGTCGCGGCACGCGCCACAGATACCATGCGGCAGCGGTGCGATGCGGGCTCCAGGCCTGACCGATCAGCGCCATCGCCTTCGGCGTGGGCGCCACGTCGAGCGATTTCAGCAGCCGATAGCCTTCGCGAACGCCGAAATCGTCCGCCGGCAGGATGTCGGGCCGGGCCAGGCTGTAGATCAGGAACATCTCCACCGTCCAGCGGCCGATGCCTTTCAGTGCGCTCAGTCGTGCGATCAGCTCGTCGTCCGGCAGCAGTCGCGCTGTGGCGAGATCCGGTACCACGCCGCTCAGCGTGGCAGCGGCGATGCCGAAGATCGTCTCGATCTTGCGCGCCGAGAAACCACAGGCACGCAGCGCATCGAAATCGCTGTCGAGCAATTGCGATGGCGCCGGAAACGGCTGCTGCGGATATAGCGCCAGCAGGCGCGCGAGGATCGCGTCGCCCGCTTTGACGTGCAACTGCTGATAGGCCACCGCGCGCACAAGCGCCTCGAACGGTTCGCGCGCAGGTTTCGGCTCGTGCCCGCAGGGGCCTAGTTGTGCCACCAGTCGCGCCAAGTCGGCGTCGATCGACGCCAGATACTTCGACGCATCGACGGATGATGGCTTGCGACTTTTCACCAGAGCAGGACTTCCCTTGCTAATTGGCACGACGAAACGTCAGGTTGATGCGGCATTCGCCGAACGCCTGGTGATGATTCGGCTTGAGCGGCAGTACACCGTGGTAACGCAGCCGCGCCGGGCCGCCCCATACAACCACATCGCCATGGGCCAGCGGCACGCGCATCGCGCGATCCGTGCGCTGCATCCCGCCGAACAGGAACACGGCCGGAATGCCCAGCGACACCGAAACGATCGGCTGCCCGAAATCACGCTCGTTGCGATCCTGATGCAGGGTCAACCGGGTGCCCGGTTCGTAGCGGTTGATCAGGCAGGCATCCGGCACGAAACCGGAAAAGCCGGCCCGTGCAGCGGCAGCTCCGGCCAGCTCCAGGAAGATGTCCGGCATGGCCGGCCAGGGCTTGCCGCTGTCCGGATCGATTGGATCGTAACGATAACCACGCCGATCGCTGACCCAGCCCAGCGGCCCGGCATTGGTCATGCCCACCGACATGCGGAAACCACCCGGTGTGATCAGATGGCGGAACGGTGCCTGCACCGCGATGGTGTCGATCGCCTGCCGCAGTGGCCGTTCATTCGTCAGCGCGAACCCGCGCAGCACCACCGCGCCATCGCAGAGTGGTTCATCCTGGCGCGAGGAATCGGGCGTGGCGGGGAACAGGTCGGTCGTGATCATGTGGCGTCGTGAAAGATGATGCCCAGCGTATGGCGATGGCCGCGGCGCACGCGGCTCACGCCATGCCGCAGGTTCACCCGGTAGCTGCCGCGCGTGCCCTGCACCGGCCGCTGGTGCACCGCGAACACCACGGCGTCGCCTTGGCGCAGCGGCACCACCTGCGGCCGCGACTGCATGCGCGGGCGCTGCTCGGTCAGCACGAATTCGCCGCCGCTGAAATCGCGCCCCGGTTCGGACAGCAGGATCGCGACCTGCAGCGGGAACACATGTTCGCCGTAGAGATCCTGGTGCAGGCAGTTGTAGTCGTCCGCGCCGTACTGCAGCAGCAGCGGCGTGGGGCGCTGCTGGCCGGCGGCGTGGCAGCGGGCGAGAAAGGCGGTGTGCGTGTCGGGATAGCGCACGTCGATCCCCATCGCCGCAGTCCAGCGGTTCGCGATCGGCGCCAGCTGCGGGTAGATCGTGGTGCGCAGGCTGGCCACCGTGTCCGGCAACGGATAGCTGAAATACTGGTATTCGCCGCGTCCGAAGCCATGTCGGCCCATCACGACGCGGCTGCGGAAGAGCCCGTCGTCCGCGTAGAGGCCAGCCAGAGTGTGGCATTCCTGCGGCGACAGCAGGGCTTCGAGCATCGCGCAGCCTTGCGTGTCGAGATCGTCCGCGACATCGACCCAGTCAAACACCTGCAATCGCGCACGGGCATCATCCGTGGTCGCGATCGGCAGCACGCGCAACTGCGCGCTCATGCCTGCGCCTCGCGAGCGAGCAGGGCGCGCTTGCGTTCAACACCCCAGCGGTAGCCGGACAGGCCGCCGTCGTTGCGCACCACGCGATGGCAGGGGATCGCCACCGCCAGCATGTTCGCCGCGCAGGCGCCAGCGACCGCGCGCACCGCCTTGGGCGAGCCGATGCGTTGGGCGATGTCGCTATAGCTGACGGTCACGCCGGCCGGGATCTCGCGCAGTGCCTGCCAGACGCGTTGCTGGAACGCGGTACCGCGCACATCCAGCGGCAGGTCGAGACCGAGTGCTGGCGCCTCGACGAAACCCACCACCGTCGCTACCAACTGCTCGAACGCATGATCGCCACCGATCAGGTTCGCCCTGGGGAAGCGATCCTGCAGATCGCGGGCCAGTGCATCCGGATCGTCGCCGAACAGGATCGCGCAGACGCCGCGCTCGCTCTGCGCAACCAGGATCGCACCCAGCGAACATTCGCCGATCGCGAAGCGGATGTCGTGGTCGATCCCGCCGGCGCGATAGCTGGACGGTGTCATGCCGAGCAGCTGGTTCGAGGTCTCGTAGAAACGGCTGCTGCCGTTGTAGCCGGCGTCGAAGATCGCTTCGGTCACGCTGCCGCCGCGGTCCAGCTCGCGGCGCACGCGGCTGGCACGATGCGCCGTGGCGTACTGCTTCGGCGTCA
>DHXA01000135.1:0-4555 GCA_002413455.1 Rhodanobacter sp. UBA5168
CGACGCGTGGTATCGAAACGGGCGCTGACCCATTTGCGGGCAGGCGGCTGTCACGCGCTCGCGTGCGGGCGCGTGAGCCTGCCCCTTTTGCCGGTGATTTCGCTCCAGTAAGCTTTCCGGACAACCTCGTGGGAGCCGATGATGACGCGCGCCTGTTTGCTCGTGCTGCTGTTGTTCGCCGCCCCTCTCATGGCGCGCGAACCGGGAAAACTCCCCACCGGCGCCGCCATCGACCGTCACGTCGAGGGCCTCCTGGCGCGCACGGGAGCCAAGGGCCTGGCCATTGCCATCATCGACCGGGGCAAGGCGACCTACGTCAAAGCCTATGGCGTCCGCAACGCCAAGGGCGATCCGTTGCGTACCGACACGATCATGTACGGCGCATCGCTCACCAAGGCAGTGTTTGCCTACACAGTGATGCGACTGGTCGACCAGCACCGCATGGATCTGGACACGCCGATCGCGGCGTACCTCGACAAGCCGCTGCCGGAATACGACACCGAGGCGATCTATCCGGACAAGTACGGCCCCTACAAGGACCTTGCCGGCGACGAGCGCTGGAAGAAAATCACCCCGCGCATGGTGCTGACCCATTCGACGGGTTTTCTCAACTTCTACTGGCTCGAGCCCGACCAGAAACTGCGCATTCATTTCGAACCCGGCTCGCGCTTCAGCTATTCGGGCGAGGGGATGATCCTGCTGCAGTTCGCGATCGAGAATGGCCGCAAGTCGCAAGGCCTTGGCGTGGACGTCGGCGAGCTGGTGCGGAAGAACGTCTTCGAACCGCTCGGCATGAAACGCAGCTCGCTGATGTGGCGTGCCGACTTTGCCGGCAACCTTGCCGACGGCTGGAACGACAAGGGTGAGCCGCAGCCGCACGACGAGCGCTCGAAGGTCCGTGCCGCCGGCTCCATGGACACGTCCATCGGCGATCTGTCGAAGTTCGCCGCGGCGCTGGTGAGCGGCAAGGGCCTGTCGCGCGCATCGCGCTCGGAGATGGTCAAACCGCAGCTGCACATTGGCACGCGGACGCAGTTCCCGCCGGTTCAGCAGGATCTGCCCGCTGACCAGCAGCGCAAGGATCTGTATGCCGGGCTTGGTGTAGTGGTGTTCGACGGCCCGCAGGGACACGGCTTCTTCAAGGGCGGCCATGATGGCCAGACCGGCAACTCGCTCGTCTGTATCGAAGCGCACGAACGCTGCGTGCTGATTCTCGCCAACGACGTGCGCGCCGAAGCCGGCTTTGCCGATCTCGTCCACTTCGTCCTCGGCGACACCGGCGTGCCCTATGAATGGGAATACGGCGACCAGGCGGGGAAATCCTTGTAGAACGGCGAGCTGACGGGGTTGCCGGAACGGCTGGAGCCAGGGTCAGGGGCCGGGCCCGCGACTTCCGCCGAAGCGCCGCGTGCCGCCGATGCCCCTCGGACTTGAGTCGGCGGTCGAGCTCCGTCCGGGCAAAAGAACGCGCTGGGCAGGTTCAGGATCTCGTTGGCCCGATCGACTTGTTCGTGGCTCCATCTTCCCGAGAGTTGGCGCCTCCACAGAATCCGGGCGATTCGAGCAGATCAGATCTGTTCGGGCGTAGCGCTCAGGTGGACGAGCCCCCACCCATGGCCGCCTGGGCCGCACGCTTGGCATCGCGCTGCTTGAAGCGGTTAGTCAGCGGGGCCAGGTTCATTTCTTTCTGCAGACGATTGATGAACCTGGCCCCTTGTCGACCGGTAGGTTGGCTGGCTCAGCCCGGCTGATCGCCCGAGGGGATCGCTGCCGGGTCCATCCACATCGCCTCCCAGACGTGCCCGTCGGGGTCGGCCAGGCTGCGGCTGTACAGGAAGCCGAGGTCCTGCACGGGATTGATGTCGGCTGTTCCGCCGTTGGCCGCTGCGGCCGCGCTCATGGCATCGACGGCGTCGCGCTCGAGGAGCGAGATCGCCAGCATGACCTCGCTTGAGTCCTTGGACGGGATCGGGCGATTCGTGAAAGTGCGCCACTTGGCGTGCGTGAGCAGCATGACGTGGATGGCCTCGCTCCACACCATGCAGGCCGCCGTTTCGTCGGTGAAGTGCGGGTTGTTCTCGAAGCCGATGGCTTTGTAGAAGTCCATGGACGCGTCGAGACTGACGACAGGAAGATTCACAAAAATCATTCGTGACACAGCGGATATCTCCAGCTTGGTTGAAAGGGGACGCAGGCTACGGGTGTTGCCTCTCGTGCGACGAGCGGCATTCAGCGTTTTCGGCAGGGGTGAACGATTGAGCTGAAATCGGCTGATCAGGCTTCGGCGGGAAACCTCAGGGATTGAGGAATTCCATCCGGATATCCCGGTTCGCTGCGACCCGCTGAATTCTCCGAATCAACAAGACGGCCAAACCCACGACGAGTGCGGCGTACGCGAACTGTGTACGCGAGACGCCGATGCCAAAGGGGAACCAGATACCGGTTACCCCCAACGCCGACAGCTCGCTGCTGAACTGACTGACCGCGACCAGCAACACGACGGTGAACGTGAGCAGACGGTCCGGCTGCCGTTTGCGCAGTCCGGCGACGGCGGTCGCCAACAGCAGGGCGGCCAGCGGAACACGCCATATCGGGCTCACCATGGCATACGTATCGTCATGCAACGTCAGCACCAGCACCACACTCAGCAGTGTGACGATGCCGATGGCGTAGTTCAGCCATCGCCAGCGTTCAAGCTGGTACCAGTGACGCCATGTCATAAGCCATGCCGCCAGCCCCAGCGGCGGCAGGACCCGATACAGGGTGAAATACACCGAGAAATTTTCGTACGACGTCCAGTAATAAGCGGCCTGGTTGAGCCTGAAGGCCGCGTTCAACAGCAGCGCCGCGCACAACCAATGGGCAAAACGTCCGGGCGAAATGGTCGTGCGGAAGCACCAGGCCAGCATCGCCAGCAACACGAATGCGAAAGGTTCGGCGACCTCGACCACGTAACCGTTGAACGTTTGCAGCCACTCCAGTTGGTACTGTGCGTCGATGGCTTCGCTCGTGCCGAGCGTGGGGGCGATGTGGATACCGCCCGCGTCGGGCTCGCGTGCCAGTCCGGAACGCATCCAGACACGTATCGCGATGACGGCGTCGTGGACATTCGTGGCCTCGGGGGGGTAACCGAAAAACCTGTGGCTTGGTGCTGTAGATGACGGGCGTCTTGCCTGAAAAGTCGCCCGATTCGCCGATCAGTGTGCCGTTCCAGAACAACTGGTAGGCGTCCTCGACATAGGCGGGTGCGAGCACGGCGATGTGGCTGCCGGCGGGGGCGTCGACGGTGACGTGCGTGCGGTACCACGCGTATCCCGAATAGTCTCGATGACCGCGCGCCCACCAACCGGGCACGTAGTCCGTGAGACCCACATCGGAATCGTGCGCACCGGGAGCGGGGGTGAGGTCGGCGGTTTCCCAGCGTAAATCGTCGAAGGCCGGCGCGGCCCAGCGCATGTCGTCGCCCAGGTGGAAGCTCCACGGGCCGGTCAACAAATGGGACGCCCGGTCGATACGTATCCGCATCGCCGGGGCCGACCCGGCAATTTCGGACGGGGAGAAGATTGCTGCCCCGGCGTGGTCATTTTCGACGGCGATCGTATGCGCATCCGGACTTGTGACCTCCGCCCGGACGGATGGGACTGCCGATCCCGCAACGGCGAGCAGGACGATGGCGCTACAGAAACAAGCTTTCATGAAATCTCCGCCAGATGATTTCGGCCACATGAGGTACGGGTAACTAAATCGCGCGGGCAGCCGCCGGAATGGTCCGAACCTGGCCCCTGCACCGCAGCAAGGTGATCCTGAGGTGGCCCCGACTTTTTCGGACACGGCAATCAAGCACGCATGGCCTCGTCATCGACAATCGTCGGCATTCAAAAACAAAAACGAGGCCGGGTTCACTTGGGAAAGACGCGGAAGTGAACCTGACACCGTTCCTGCATCCGTTGAATCTACGGCCCGGCGCGGATCTTTGTCAGCCGGTCGGAGGCTGGCCAGTGAACACCGCCAGTTGCGCGTCGAAAGCACGCTTGAAGGCGGGCCGCGCTTCGCCGCGGGCGAGATAGGCGGCGAGGTTCGGGAACTCGTCCTGCAGGCCGGATGGTTTCAGACGGAACAGCACCCCCAGCACCATGAGGTCGCCCGCGCTGAACGCGCCATCGAGCCAGTCGGCATCGCCAAGGCGGGCGGAAAGATCGCCCAGCCGGCCGCGGATGCGATCCTCGAGCATAGGCAGGCGCTGCTCAGTCCACGGCTTGTCGTGTTCCAGCAGCCTGGCGGTTTCGCGTTCGAGGGCGGGTGGCTCCATCGTATTGACCGCGGCAAACATCCACGCGATCGCACGTGCCCGGGCATTCGCATCTTCCGGCAGCAGACCCGCATGGTGCTCCGCGATATGCAACACGATGGCCCCCGATTCGAACAGGGCCAGATCGCCTTCTTCGTAGGTGGGAATCTGTCCGAAGGGATGAAGCGCCCGATGCGCGGGTTCCTTCATCGCGCTGAACGAAACCAGACGAACTTCGTAAGGCTGGCCCACTTCTTCAAGCGCCCA
>DHXA01000135.1:4772-15938 GCA_002413455.1 Rhodanobacter sp. UBA5168
CTTCAAGCGCCCAGCGAACGCGCATGTCGCGCGCGAGTCCTCTGCCGCGATCGGGCGAACTTTCAAAGACAGTGATGATGGGGATCATGGGAGGGCTCCAGCTGATTGCATGACGCCATCGGGAAGGCAAAGTGCGCTTTTCGAACAGGCGATTCCGCCACTTGCTTGGCTACAGCGGCTGACCACTGCACGCGTCAGCCGCGCAGGGCGGCCTCGATCGCGGCGATGTCGATCTTCGTCATCTCCATCATGGCGTCGAACGCGCGCTTGGCGACGGCGGGATCCGGGTCGGTGACCGCCTTTATCAGGGCGCGCGGGGTGATCTGCCACGACAGCCCCCACTTGTCCTTGCACCAGCCGCAGGCGCTGGCCTGGCCGCCGTTGGCGATGATCGCGTTCCACAGGCGGTCGGTTTCGGCCTGGTCGTCGGTCGCCACCTGGAACGAGAAAGCCTCGTCGTGCTGGAACGCCGGCCCACCGTTCAATCCCAGGCACGGGATGCCCATGACGGTGAACTCGACGGTCAGGACATCGCCCTGCTTGCCGGCGGGATAGTCACCCGGCGCAAGATGGACGGCGCCCACGGCGCTGTCCGGAAACGTCTTGGCGTAGAACGTCGCGGCGTCCAGGGCGGTGCCGTCATACCAAAGGCAAATCGTGTTCTTGCTGACCATGTGGTTTCTCCTGGTTCAGGGCGGCGAGGATGCCCTTCATTGTCTTCGACGAACGAAGGACGCTCAGATCGACACGTCGCCGCGCCGATACGCCGGCCAAAACAGGGCAGAGTGCACTTTCTTCTCTCCCGCTCTGCCCCCCGGTTTTCTGCGCACCCGCGACGCCGTCAGGCACGCGGCGAAAAGGAGGGCAGGTTCATTTGTTCGCCATGACTATCCCTTCAGATATGTCCCCACAATGCCATGCCCACCACGGTGATCATCAACAGTACGCCAGCGATGCGCTGGTGGATGGCGATGCGGCGGCGTGGCGCGATCTCGTCCGGGTTGTGCGCCCGCAGCTGGCGCACTGTTGGCAGGGCCAGTGCTTGAACCACAGCGGCGAGGACGGCGCAGATCGCGCCGGCACCGAGCACGTGGAGCGCCGGAATCGGCGGTACGGTGCGCAGCGCGAGCGCCCAGACGGCGATACCCATCAGCATGGTGGCGATGGCGGCGCCGAACTGCGGAAAGGCAAGGCGTTCCGCGTTGGCGCCCCCGGTGCGCGCCAGCACGAAGGTCGAGCCGGCCCAGAACACACCGGTCAGCACGTGCAGCACAATGAGAACAACCAGCAGGATTTGCATGACGGCCTCACATCGGATATTGGGTATACGGAATGTATAGTGAATTCTCGGGACACACAAGGTGACCGCGCGGACCTATCGCGGCGCTGCGCGGGCGGAGGCCGCGGAGCAGACCCGTGCGCGCATCGTGACGGCGGCCGCCGCGCTGCTGCGTGAGACCGGCGTGGCGGGGTTTTCGCTGGAGTCGGTGGCCCATGCCGCCGCCGTAAGCCGGCTGACCGTCTACAACCAGCTTGGCTCGCGCCGTGCCCTGCTTGAGGCGGTGTTCGACGAGCTGGCATCGCGTGGTGGGTTGCATCGCATCGGCGCGGCCTTGGCCGATCCCGATCCCATGGCGAGCCTGCGCCGGCTGATCGGCATCTTCTGCGATTTCTGGGGCCTCGACCCGGGGTCGATGGCAAGCCTGCACGGGGCCGCCTCGGGGGACGCCGATTTTGCCGAAAGCCTGGGCGCCCGCAACGAACGGCGACGCGAGACGCTGTCGGTCGTGGTGAAGCGGCTGATCGAGCGCGGTGCGGTGCGTACCCGCGCCTCGGCCGACCTGGTCGACATGCTCTTCGTGCTCACCAGCCTCGCGGTATTCACCCAGCTGATGGTGGGCAAGCGCAGCAGGGCCGGGGTGCGCAAGCTGATCGAGGCCGCTGCCGAGGACGCGGTGCGAAGGGCCAGGTGAGCGATGCGCGCGCCGCGACACGCGCAGCCGGGATCAGTCTTCGGGCCGCCAAAGGCGACGGCGGTAACGCCGGCTGGCGCGCAGCTCGGTGCCATCCCGCAGCGTAAGCAAAGCGTCGCGGGTCGGCAGCAGCTGGAACGCGCAGAGCCGGTCGAGCGCCACGATGGTGGAACGATGGACGCGCGCGAACCGCGACGGATCCAGCCGTCGCTCCAGCGCATCCATCGTCTCGCGGATCATGTGCACACGCTTGCCGGCATGCAGGATCACGTAGTCGCCGGATGCCTCGAACCAGTCCACCTCGCCCGGATCGAGCAGCCGGGTCCGGGTACCCGTCCTGATGACGAACTGCGCCAGCCAAGGTTTCGGTCGGCTCGCGCTTTCGTCGGCAAGCAGTCGGCGGATGTTCGACAGCTGCTCGCCGGCACGCCTGTCCTGCAGGCGCTGGCGTGCCGCGTCGAGCGCCGCGTCGAAGCGCTGGTCGTCGATCGGCTTCATCACGTAGTCCAGCGCGTGCACGGCGAACGCCTGCAGTGCGTAGTCGTCGTGCGCGGTAAGGAAGACCACCAGCGGCAGCGCGCCGGCAGGCAGCCGCGACAGCATCTCGAAGCCGTCCATGCCGGGCATCTGCACGTCGAGGAAGATCAGGTCCGGCGCCAGCCGGCGGATC
Source organism: Rhodanobacter sp. UBA5168 (assembly GCA_002413455.1). GTDB lineage: Bacteria > Pseudomonadota > Gammaproteobacteria > Xanthomonadales > Rhodanobacteraceae > Rhodanobacter. Next base: position 7,416 of record DHXA01000135.1, read on the forward strand.
ATTTCGATCGCCTCGGCGCCCGAGCCGGCCTCGCCAACCACGGTCATGTCGTGGGCAGGGCGCAGGCACACGCGCACGCCGCGGCGGGCCAGTGGTTCGTCGTCGATGATCAGCACGCGGATCATGCGGCGCGTTCTCTCGCGTCTTCACGAGGGATGTCCAGCACCACGCGCCAGCCGTTCGCCGGGTCACCGGTTGCGCTGAAGCGATGGGCATCGCCGTAGCGCGCGGCGAGCCGCTCCGCCGTATTGGCGAGCCCGAGCCCGACCGATACCGCGTCGCCGCGGCGCCGCGCCGCTCTCGCCGGGTCGTAAGTGTTGTGGATCACGATCCGGGCATGGGAACCATGGGCGGACACGGTCAGGGCAAGCGTGCCTCCTTCGAGCCGGGGCGCGATGCCATGGCGGATCGCGTTCTCCACCAGCGGTTGCAGGATCAGGTGCGGCAGCAGCACGTCGTGCAGTTCCGGCGCGCTTTCGAGGGAGACCCGCATACGGTCGCCGAGGCGGACCTGCTCGATCGCCAGGTATTGCCGCACCTGGCGCAGCTCCTCGGCAATCGTGACGTCGCCGCGTTCGGCGGGCTCCAGCGTGGAACGCAGGAACTCCGCCAGCAGCGCGATCATGCGGCGCGCGGACCGGGTCTGCCCTTCGCCGACCAGGGTCGAGATGCCGTTGAGCGTGTTGAACAGGAAATGCGGCGTGATCTGGTAGCGCAGCGCGCGCAGTTCGGCATCGCGGGCGAGCGACTCGGTCAGCAGCAGGCGCTGTTCGCGTTGGCGCATGTCCTGCCAGTGCTTGGCGCCAAAGTAGATGCCGCCCCAGGCCAGCAGCACGATCGTCGGGCTGATGGCGTTGGAGAAGCCCACCAGCAGCACCGAACGCCAGCCCGATGCGTGCGCGTCGAGCTGGCCGAAGCGCGCTTCGACGATCGCCCCGGTCAGGGAGCAGGCGATGCCGAGGACATAACTGGCGGCGATGGTGACGAGGATGATCCGCGCCCAGGACGGCCCGGCGTTCATCAGCCGCCGGCAAAGCGCGCGCAGTGGAAGGCTGGCGAGGAAGCCGGCTGCGGTGGTGCCGGCGAAATAGAGCAGGATCGGCCGCGCGTTGCGGTAGGGCAGCGCACCCAGCGCGCTGACCAGGCCATAGACCAGCCAGCCGGCCAACTGGAGGAGCCAGAACTGGGCACGAGGTTTTTCCGGCAGGCGATCGAACATGTCGGATCAGAGCTTGCACTCCTGCACGCCGGCCCGGAAGAGGGGTGCGCGTACCGCTCGTCCGGCTTTCGCGGTCCGCTCGTCGAAAACGGGTTGGCGGTGCGCTGGCCCTGGCATAGCGTCGGGCTGGTGACGCACCCCCTTTCCTGCAATCCCTCCCAGTGGAGTCAGAGATCGTGACCAGCAATGCATCCGGCGCAGCCGGTTTCCTCGATTGGTGCGTGGTGGCAGCCGGTGCGGCCGTGGCCGGCATCGTGGACCTCGTGTATGCGGTGATGTTTGTCCGGCCCGCCGGCATGCCGGCCATCATCGTGCCCCAGTCGATCGCCAGCGGCGTGCTGGGCATGGCGGCGTTTCGCGGCGGCGGCACCTCCGCGGCGCTGGGAATCGCACTGCATTTCGCGATACTCCTGGTGGCTGCCGCGATCTATTTCCGTGCCGGCCGCAGGCTGACGGCGCTGGTGGCGCGGCCACTGTCGTCCGGCCTGCTGTATGGCCTGGCGTTCTACCTGTTCATGCATGGCGTCGTGCTGCCGTTGTCGCGCGCACCGCACTTCAAAAGCGCGCCGCTGACGATGGCTGCCGACCTGCTGGTGCACGTGATCCTGATCGGGCCAATCATCGCGCTGGCGGCGTACCGCGCATGGGCCCGGCAGCGCGCGCCGGCTTCCTCTTCGGAGCATTTGAAGACGCCGTGACGTCGGGGGAAACGCGCCGCCGCTATGTCCCGTTGGACAGACGCCGGAAGCCGCCGATACGACTCGACGGCTTCCGGCGCGCCGGACGAGATCGTTCTAGAACATCCCGTTGGGATTGGCCGACGTTTCGGGCATCGGTTGGCGAACGTCCCAGTGCTCGACGATCCTGCCCGCTTCGAGCCGGAAGATGTCGACGATGGCGAGGCCGGGCTCGTCCGGTTCGCGCCTGGCATGGACGTGCAGGATCGAGCACGATCTGCTTGTTGGCTTCGTGCGTCGCATCGGTTGCCCGGGCACCTGACGCCAGGCTGGTGGCCTCGGACTGTGCTGGCGGGTTCGGCATGGTTTCCTCCATTCGCATGGGGCCGGAAAAGGGTGGGCCCATCGCTGCGTCACCGGCTACAGCGCGGCGATGGTCGAGTCGACGATCCGGCGCATGCGCGCCGGCGAATCTCGCGCGCGATCGTCAGGCGTTGAGATAGACGCCCATATCGGCTTGCACGCTCAGCTTCTGGATGAACGCCGCGGGGTCGAAACCTTCTTCCGTGTACTTCGTCTGCATGGTGGCCTTGGCGGCGGCGATCGCCTCGGCATTGCTCCACTCGACCAGGGTGATGATGTTGAACTCGCCCGGGCGGCCCTCCTGTTTCAGCACCAGGTTCTGCTTGCAGCCGGGCACGGTGTCCAGGGTTTGCTGGGTGAAGCGCAACCGTTCCATAAAGACGGGCAAGGCTTCGGCGGGGACGACGAAGCGGTCGATGCGGAAGATCGACGCGGCGGGGTTGGCTGGGGTGGGAGCGGTCATGGCTGAGATTCCTGGCAGGTGGTTTGAACCGGGATGGGCATGCACTGTAAAACCTCATGTAAAGTTGAGGTCAAGAGGCGATGCATGAAAACCAGACTGGAACAGGCAGGAATCTCTCCGACCCTCTCCGTGGGCGAAGTGGCGCGGCGCGCGGGCGTGTCGGTGTCGGCCCTGCATTTCTACGAGGCGAAGGGGCTGATCAGCAGCGATCGCACGCAGGGCAACCAGCGACGTTATGCGCGAGCTGTGCTTAGACGCGTGGCGTTCATCCGGGTGGCCCAGCGGGTGGGCATTGCCTTGACCGACATCGCTGCGGCATTGGCGACATTGCCCGCCACGGCGGCGCCGACCCGCGCCGACTGGGCGCGATTGTCCGCCGCATGGCGTGCCGATCTGGACGAGCGCATGGCACAACTCAAGAAGCTGCGCGACACCCTCGATGACTGCATCGGCTGCGGCTGCCTGTCGATTGATCGCTGCCGGCTGCGCAATCCCTGCGACAAGCTCGCCGGGCAGGGGGCGGGTCCTCAACGCCTGTGGGTCGGTCGCCGCTCCGCCGAGTGAGTACTCGCCACCGAAAGAGGGGAAACCGGGACGGAGGAAATGAAAGCTTTTCAACCACTCCCGTGGTCTCTGCCCGAGGCGTCTTTGGTCATCGACTCAACAGAGCTTTCCGCCGATCCACGAGCCGACCGAACTCCGCGTGCCGAAGGTGCTTTTCCACCCTCGCCGTGGTCGACGGTTTCAACCGGAAGGCGATGGCGGTCGAGCCAGCACTCCCGCATTCTGCAGGCGCTCACGCAGGCGGTCGAGCTTGTCGCCATAGCGTGCGCTGCGCGCGGTGTCGCTGCGCAGGGGTTGCCGCACTTGCGCGGCACTGGGCGCGCTCAGCACGGTACGCGATGTCTTGTGGAACTCGAGACAGGCGGGATCGAACGGCAAGCCGCAGAAATCCAGCAGGCGGCGAGTCACGGTTTCCGGCTCGGCCACGAGCGTTTCGTAGGGGAGATCGAATACGCGGGTGGGGTACTTCTCCAGCCAGAAACGTTTCAGGCGCAGGAAGTCGATGCAGTAATCGGCCAGCTCGTCGAGGTCACAGGGCCTTGGTGCGGTCGTCCGTACGACGAAGCGCGATCTGCGCCATCGTGGTGCGCAAGACGCGGGCAGCGACCGGATGGCGCTCGGCATGGTAGGTATCGAGGAGGCTTTCCGGCGACGTCCGCTTGACCACCTGGGCCAGCTTCCATCCCAGGTTCACCGCATCCTGCATGCCGATGTTGAGGCCCTGCCCACCGACCGGGGAATGCACATGCGCCGCGTCGCCGGCCAGCAGAACCCGTCCGGCGCGGTACGCGGCGGCCTGTCGAGTCATATCGGTGAACCTGGAGAGGAACGTGGGGCTGTGGATGCCGTAATCGGTGTCGTAGACGGCGACGAGCGCCTCGCTGAGATCGCGCAGGGTGGGTTCGGTCGTGGATCCGAGGTGCTGTTCGGTCACCATCACCCGTATCGGCCCCCGTCCTTGTAGACCACTTCGCCGTCGCGGATCTCGTACTCCCGCTTGCCGAAGCCATGGGTGCCGATGGCGTCGTTGCGGATACCCAATGTCGGCTGGTCGGCCATCTCCACTTCGGCGATCAGCGCGCTCATGGTCGGATCCCAGCCGGGGAACTCGATGCCGGCTGCCTTGCGGACCAGGCTGCGGCCGCCATCGCACCCGACGAGATAGTCCGCGCGCAGCGACTGGCCGTCGGCCAGCGCGACGTCGACGCCGGTGTCGTCCTGCGCGATACCGGTCACTTCACGGCCGCGATGGAACGTCACCGCCAGCTCTGCGACCCAGCCGGCCAGGATGCGTTCGATGTGGTTCTGCCACAGGCCGAGCCCGTAGTTGTGCCGGGTGGGGAAGTCGCTGATGTCCAGGCGGGTCCCGGCGAACCCCGCGACCTGGGCTACCTGGCCCTGCGAGAGGAACCGATCGGCAATGCCAGGCTGATCGAGGATCTCGATGGTGCGCGAATGCAGACCGCCAGCGCGCGAGCCGGCGAGGTCCTGACTGGCGCGCCGCTCGACGATGGCAACATCCACGCCGGCCAAGGCCAGCTCGCCCGCCAGCATCAGCCCGGTCGGACCGCCTCCCACGATCACCACGCCATGCCCGGTCGTAGCCGCGCGCCCGTCGCTGTCGCGGCGGTCGCCGTCCACGCATCACGTCCGCTGGCACCCACTGCCCATCGCCTTACACACCCCACCATGGATTCACCGCTTGCGCGCGGCCCACACTTCGACAACAGCACACTCATGGCGCCACTCCTGCGCAGGTTGCTTCGGTGGGCGATTGAGCGGCATGACCAGGGGCTTGCCGCAAGCCCCCGTGGTTTAAGATATTGGAAGTGGGAGGGGTGGCTCTCCGGTTTCGTCCAGCACTGGCGGACAACCTCCTGACGAAGCCGCGACGCATTGCCGTACGACGGCACTGTCGATCCAAAAAGCCTCCCATGGTCAAGCCGGCGAGCCGATCGTCGGCGCGCAGCGGTCGAAGGGCAGGTCGCCGGCGGCTTCCATGCGGGGGTCCTTCATGAATTTCTCCATGCCCGTATCGCGGTCAGCTTGTCGGGCCATTCGACCGACGAGAACACCGCGGATCCATCGTCCTTGGCCTGCACGGCGCGGCGGAAGTCGGTGAATTTGCCGTCGGGCACATCGTCGCCCCGGCACTCCATCACACGCGCGCCGTGATTCGGGCATGGCGGCGGGAATACAACGAGGAGCGACCGAAGAGACTGTCCTGGGGCCACCGAGGCTCGTGGGGATTCTGCCGCCGTGAATTTCGGTTGCCTCCTGTACGATTGCCCCTGTGTTGCAAAGGGGCGGGCGTGGCAACTCGCATGGTGTGAAACGGGGGCATGGCGGCCGTGATGGGAAAAGAACCTGAAGCGCTGTTGCGCAGGCTTTCGGTACGGCAACGGATGACGGCGATCATCGCGCTCCTCTTGCTGCCGCTCGCCGTGCTCAGTGCCGTGAGCATGTTGGTCCTGAACGAGCAGGAGATGGCCTTTCGCGATTCCGTCGAGGAGTCGGTGCACGGGTTGCTCCCGCTGGGCACGCTGGAGTACTACCTTCAGCAGGCGCTGGTGGATGAGCTGTTGGCCGAGTCGAACGACTCGGTACCGGATTTTGCCGCGCTGACCCAGAATGTCGACAACAGCTTTTCCAGCATTCATGTCGGCATGGACAGCAAGGACGTGCCGGAAGAGGTCCTGGATGATGCGCAAAAAGCCTGGGTGCAAGCGCGTCCCTCGGTTCGTCGGCTGGTCGAGCAGGTGCATGCCCAGCATTTGAGTGGGGCAGTGGCCAGCTTGAATACGCGCACGGAGCTGGAGCGCGCCATCCGGGATATCGCGAGTGCGCGCATGAGTCTTTCCGCCGTGCTGAAGGCGCGCTACGAGAAGGCCGCCGCCCAGCGAAAAAGCCAGTTGTACTGGCTGCTGTGGAGTTGGCTGGTCACCCTGACCGTGGCCGGGTTGCTGGTCGTGATCTTCCTGCGCTCCCTGCTTCGGCCGTTACAGGCGTTGACGCGTGCCGCCCGATGCATCGAGGAAGGTCAGGCAGGTGTGCGCGTGGACGTCGATGGGCAGGACGAGCTGGCGGTGCTGGCCGAGTGCTTCAACCGGATGACTGCCAACTGGGAGGCCACGCAGACCCACCTGCAGTCTGAAGCGATCAAGGACTCGCTCACCGGAGTGCTCAACCGTCGAGGCATCCTGTCCCATCTGGACGCCGAACTGGAGCTCCATCGGCTTCGGCAGCAACCCTTGAGCGTGCTGGCAATGGATCTGGATGGCTTCAAGTTCATCAACGATCACTACGGACACAGCATGGGCGACCGCGCGCTGACCTGGGTTGCCAGCACCATGCGTGGCATGTTGCGTGAAAACGATCACCTGGGACGGCACGGCGGCGATGAATTCATTGCCGTGCTGCCGAACACGAGCCATGCCAGTGCGCTGGAAATCGCGTGCCGCATCAGCGAGGTCGTCCGCGAAGGTGCTGCCCGCGAGGCGGCCTACCCCGAGATAACCATCGGCGTTGCCACCACGCCGGCGGATGGCGACCGGGCCGCATCCTTGCTGGAGGCGGCCGACGCCAGGCTCTACGCGCAGAAGAAGCATCGCCGCACGACGGGCGATGCGGACAGTGCGGGCGGGCGCGACGAAGGCCCCTGAAAACCGGCTGTGTCACAAGCCAAACGGGAAGCCGCGCTGCTTGATTCGCAGAAACCGGGGTTTGGCCGAGCTTCGCTCCCTTCCTGGCTACGCCGGCAGGCTGACCACCGGCATGAAGCCGCCGAAGATCATGCGCTTGCCGTCGAACGGGCAGTCGGCGGCGGCCGCCATGCGGGGATCCTTCATGAATTTCTCCATGCCGGCATCACGGGTCGCCTTGTCGGGCCATTCGATCCACGAGAACACCACGGACTCATCGTCCCTGGCCTGCACGGCACGGCGAAAGTCGGTGAGCTTGCCTTCGGGCACGTCGTCGCCCCAGCACTCCACTACCCGCGTGGCGCCGACCTCCAGAAAAATGGGGTCGAAGGTGCTGGCGTGCGCAATGAACTGGTCGCGCTTGGCATTGGGGACGGCGATCACGAAACCATCGACGTAGGACATGGGGTTTCTCCTGGGTGGTCGGGGGGCCGATACGGCAACCCTCACCCAGGCGACGAACGAGAGCGGGCGCGATCGACATCGGACGCAAGGCAAAGGGGCAGAACAGGTAGCAGGCGCGGATGTGCGCTCTTGCAGCCCCGGATTGCCGGTGGTGTTGTCGTGCGCGTCCTCACGCGGCCTTGTTGCCTTCCTCACAAGCTGATTCGGTGCGATGAGCAAGACTTTTCGTGCAGGTCCCTGGACGCCGTTGGCCAAGGTGATCGCGCTACCTGATGTGGCGTCGCATTCCCTGTTTCCGAAAACCCCGACGGAGAAATCGCATGCACGAGACGACCGCAGAAGCTTCCACCCGCATCGATGCAACACCCAACCAGGTCTGGCAGGTGCTTACCAACGCCAGCGAGTGGAGGACGTTCTTCATGGGCGTCCATCTCGAGACCGACTGGAAAGTGGGAAGCCCGGTGCGCATGACTGGCGAATTCAAGGGCAAATCGTTCGAGGACAAGGGCGAGATATTGGCCATCGAGCCGGCGAAATGCCTTTCCTTTTCGCACTTCAGCGGCGTGTCGGGCCAACCGGATGCGCCGGAGAACTATCACGTCGTGACGTTCGAGCTGGCGCCCAGCGATGCGGGCACCGAGGTGGTTCTCACCCAGTCCAACCTGAAAGGCGGCGTCACCGACGCCGACGAGAAGCATCGCGCCGAGTACGAGAAAAACTGGCAGACGGTGCTGAAGGGTCTGGGTGACGCGGCAGAGAAATTCGCGCATGGCACGAATGCCTGAACGCACCGGAATGGCCTGAAGCGTCTTGAGTCTTCGGGGCGCTCCCGACGACACGATCCTGTTCCGCTGAAACACGACTCGGATGCAAGAGTGCGTGATCCTTGCCCGCGCGTTTTCGACGGCGGAGGTGGCCGCTGACCAGATCCCGCAAGCCATCGCGGCCGGACCCGGCCGCAACGACGATCACGCCAGACACCACTCGCCAGCAAGGCTTGAGCACTCCGGTGCGAGGTGGCACGATCATGCAGGTGACCAATGAACTTGCCATGGCGCAGCACCTGCGCGACCTCGCGCGGCTGCGCCGCGTTCGCGACCGGATCGACCGGGAGTACGCGCAGCCGCTGGA
>DHXA01000171.1:0-9639 GCA_002413455.1 Rhodanobacter sp. UBA5168
TCGAACCATTCACTGGACACACCGACCGGCGTCCATGATTGCACCGTCGAAGCGGTCGGCCGGCTCGCCGCGACGGCCGGAACTGAAAGGATCAGAAGAACGAGAAAGCAGCCCTTCATGCGCATCGAACATTCTTCCCGTGCCAGGAGAGCGCTGATGATATCGCCGGTGCGCCATGGCAGGCATCCACGCTGCCGCTTGGCTGCCTCGGGAAAACACACGGGCGCTGCGTCGGCGACAACGACCTTCGCCTCTCGCCATGGTCTCGTCACATGCAGGCGACGGCACCGACGGCAGACTCCCGTTCCGTCGAAACCCCTCGGCGTGGCAGCCGTCACTTCGGCATGACAGAGAGGCAGCTCGTGGGCGATTTTCTAAGACATGGTGTGGCGATCGTTATCGAGTCGGGCGATCTCGCGCGCACGCTGTGCGACCTGCTGGAAAGTTTCGGATACCAGGCCATCTCCGCGCCAACCCACGCCCTGGCGGCGGAGCGCGCAATCGCGCACACATCGATCGAACTGCTGGCGGCATGCGTACCTGCGCCTGATGAAAGCCGCGCCGGCATCTATCTCGAGGAAGCAGCCAAGCTCAATCCGCACCTTGCCGTGGTGCTCATGCTGAGCGATCCGCTGGAACAGTCGCCCGGCGCACCGGCCCGTGCCGTCAAGATCAAGAAGCCATTCGGACGCAAAGCCCTGATCGAGGCGATCCAGCTGGCCGAAGCCCGGGCTGTGAAAACTGAGTAACCGAAGGCCGTCGACCTGATGCGATGCACGCTTTCGTCGATGGCTCAGCTGCTGTGATCGAGGATGATCTTCCAGCCCTCGGCCGTCTTCTCCCACAGCAGCGAGAACACGCCGTCGTCCTTGGCGGCTTCGCCGTGAGCCGTGCGATCGAGGTGGAAGCGGCCGGTCACGGCGGCGTAGCGCACTTCGCCGCGTGCGCCGGGCAGCAGGCGCACGTCGAAGTCGGAGAACGTAAGTCGACCCATCTGCGCCTTGTTGGCGTAGTGCTTGCGATAGCTTTCAAGAATCGCCTGATAACCCTTGCGCACGCCGGTACCGACGAAGGTGGTGTCGGGCGCGTCCTTGTAGCCGCGCATGAAGTCCGCGACATCGCCGCGGTTCCACGCAACCTGCTGGTGATGCAGCACCTGCCGGATGGCGGCAGCATCCTCGGGCGTTGCCGCCAGGCCCGCACCCGCGCCGCCCATGGCAGTCGCCAGCAGGAACCCGAACAAAAGAAAAAACCGTCTTGCAGTCATTGCGTACTCCGCTGCGATAGTTGGTGGTCCATAGCATGCCGGGAAAACTCTGGCAAACCGCGCCCGGTCACGGCGGATGATCGACGTCAATTGCACCCGGATTTGCGGTGTCGGGTTTGTGAGATATTGATCCAAGGACTCGAAAACGCGGACCAGAGTCCGGAGTTCGCCACGGTCCTCCTCGATCTATCAACGTGTTGCGCGCAGGCTGCGGGAACGGTGCGCGCGCGATGTGGCCACCCTCACGGGGCACGAAGCCACAGGAGACCGTGGCCGGGCCGAGACGGCGGTGCGCTGAAGCTGGCACGATCACCTCGACAAGCGCGTGCATCGCCCCCATCTTCAGGGCAACCACTTGTCACTTCGGAGATTTCCATGACCGCCACTACCGAACGCGCCATCCTCGCCGGCGGCTGCTTCTGGGGCATGCAGGAGTTGATCCGCCAACAGCCAGGGGTGGTTTCCACCCGCGTGGGCTATTCCGGCGGCGACGTGCCCAACGCCACGTATCGCGATCACGGCACGCACGCCGAGGCCATCGAGATCGTGTTCGATCCGCAGGCCATCAGCTATCGCACCCTGCTGGAATTCTTCTTCCAGATCCACGATCCGAGTACGCCCAACCGCCAGGGCAACGATCGCGGCGCCAGTTACCGCTCGGCCATCTTCTACACCAGCGAGGCGCAGAAGCAGGTGGCTGAGGACACCCTCGCCGACGTGGATGCCGCCGGCCTGTGGCCGGGCAAGGCGGTGACCGAGCTGGCACCGGCGGGCGATTTCTGGGAAGCCGAGCCCGAACACCAGGACTACCTGCAGCATTACCCCAGCGGTTACACCTGCCACTTCATCCGGCCGCAGTGGAAACTGCCGCGTCGGGCATAGCGCGTGACAGGCCACCCTACCCCGATCCATGACCAGCCAATGACTCCGTTGCGGCAATTCATCGAAGCCCACCCACGCCTGTTTGTACTGACTGGTGCCGGCTGCAGCACCGATTCGGGCATTCCCGACTATCGCGATCGCGACGGCCAGTGGAAGCGCACGCCGCCAGTGAACTTCGGCGTCTTCATGCGCGAGCCGGCCACGCGCCAGCGCTACTGGGCGCGCAGCATGGTCGGCTGGCGGCGCTTCGGCCGCGCCCTGCCAAACACCACCCACCACGCGCTAGCTCTACTGGAGCAACGCGGGCAGGTCGAGCTGCTGGTGACGCAGAACGTGGATCGCCTGCATCAGCGCGCCGGCAGCGAACGGGTGATCGACCTGCACGGCCGCCTCGACGAAGTACGCTGCATGAGCTGCGACTGGCGGCTGGCCCGCCACGCGTTTCAGCACCAGCTGGTAGAACGCAACCCGGCATGGGCGCAACTGGACGCCGGCGACGCGCCAGACGGCGACGCCGATCTCGACGGCGAGGACTTCTCCCGCTTCGACGTACCACCGTGCCCGCACTGCGGTGGCATCGTGAAGCCCGACGTGGTGTTTTTCGGCGAGCCCGTGCCGCGTGGCCGCGTGGAAACCGCGACGCTGGCCTGGCAGGCCGCCGACGCGGTGCTGGTCGTGGGTTCCTCGCTGATGGTCTATTCGGGCTACCGTTTCGTCGACGCCGCGGCCCGTGCCGGCAAACCGGTGGCCGCGGTGACGCTGGGCCGCACCCGCGCCGACGCGCTGCTCACGCTGAAAGTCGACGCACCCTGTCACGAGGCATTCGCGTTTTTGCACGGGCCAACTTTGCTGGCAATCAACTAGTTCAGCTGTGTCTCGCGTGGCGAGGCCCGATCCTTTCGTCGCCTTTCCCCATGGTCCTGCACCACCGGTCGCAGCTTTCGTCAGTTGCGCTCCGGCTTGTGCTGCATGCGTTGCTAGGCTCCGCCCCGATTCGACGTGAACTTCGAGTTCCGCATCGGCGGGCATCGAAGTGATCTGCGCTTCCACTGCTGGCTGCTTTCGACGATCGGCATCTGTCGATCGAACGCCAGTTCCCGAAACACCGGGGTTTGATCTGGTTGCGTTAACGCAAGCGTGCCGGAAAGATACAGCCCTGACCTGCTTGGCCCTTTTGGCTCGGCTCGGCTTCCCTGCTTCGTTCTGTCTTCCCCGGAGCGTGCGATGCGTGAAGAACAAACCACTCCAGACCGTCTGGCCGCTTATTCGGATGCGGTGTTCGCGGTGATCGTGACGGTGATGGTGCTTGAGCTCAAGGCACCGGATCAGGCGGAATTCTCGGCGCTCTGGCCGTTGTGGCCAACCGCCATCAGCTACGCGGTGAGTTATCTGTTCATCGCCATCATCTGGATAAACCACCATCACCTGATGCGGCTCGCCGGTCCTCCGACGCTGGGGCTGATGTGGATCAACTTCGTCCACCTTTTCATGGTGTCGCTGCTGCCCTTTGCGACTGCATGGATTGCGCGCACCAGGCTCGCATCGTCCCCCGTCGTGTTCTACGCAGGGTTGTTCGTGTGCATCGACATTGCCTACAACGTCTTCGAGCGCGAAATACTGAGGAGAGCCGCGTACCTGCCCGGCCACGCGCGGCGCATCGCGCGGCGCCGGTCGCTCGCTGTCCTGGGGATTTTCCTGACCGCCATGCTCGTTGCGCTTGTCGCGCCCCGCATCGGATTCGTCCTGATATGCAGCGCGCTGATCCTTCACCTGCGGCCGGAGGCACGTCACCGTCTGGGGAAGGTCGACGAGGACGGCGATCGCGCCAGGGCCAAAGATCCTTAGCTGACGGAACAACTCGGCCCGGCACCCTGGTCTATTTTTGGATCGCACCATTTTTACGACACGAGGAACCCACCCATGTCTTATCCACGACAGCTCCCAGCCACCGGCACGTGTCGTTGCGGCCGCGTGCGTTTGCGCATCACCAGGCCGGCCATGCTCACCATGGCGTGCCACTGCCATGGCTGCCAGAAGATGACCGGCAGCGCGTTTTCGCTGTCGCTGGCGATGCCCGCCGACGGGGTGGAGGTGCTCGAGGGTGAACTGGTCCGCGGCGGTCTGCAGGAGGAGCACACCCACCTGTACTGCGCGTTCTGCAAGTCTTGGGTCATGACCCGTCCAGCGGGAATCGACTGGCTCGTCAACCTGCGCTCCTCGGTGCTCGACCCGCATGCGGACTTCGTGCCGTTCATCGAGACCCATACCGATGCCCGGCTCTCCTGGGTATCGACCCCGGCGAAGCACAGCTTTGCCGGCCTGCCGGCGGTGGAGGAGTACCAGCCGCTGATCGAGGCATTCGCGGCCGAGGCTTGATCGGATACAAACCCGAGCCGCTTCCTGCATGGCCAGCCGGGAAATCAAACGGCAGCAAAGTGGCTATGACCTGGCTGGCTTCTCGTAATCAAACTGCCGACGAATGCCGCCAAGGCTCTGACATGACGCTCAGAAACCAGGCCCTCATGGCAACGATATCGGGGCGGCTCTCCAGGTCCGGCGCGCAGGCGAAGTAATAAGTGCCGCCACGGAGAACCGGCGCGAACGGCGCCACCAACAGGCCAGCGGCCAGCGCATCGGCGACCAGGACCAGACTGACGATCGCGACGCCGTGACCTGCGACGGCAGCCTGTACCGCCACCGCGCTGTCGGGAAATCGCACCCCTGCCTGCGTATCCACGTCGAGCAGACCGGCCTCGGCGCACCAGCGCGGCCAGTCGGGTGCGGGCGCAGGCACCTGGCGGCCGTCGATATGAATCAACGTGGCCTGTCGCAGATCTTCCAGCTTCGTCAGTCCCAGCCCGGGACTGCAGACCGGGCCAAAGACGTCATCCCGAAGCGGGATGGTGGCGACTCCGGCGAACGGCCCCTTTCCATAGCGTATGGCGGCGCCCACGCCGCCCGATCGCAACTCGACGATGGCGTCCGACGCGTGCAGGCGCAGATCGATATCAGGGAGAAGCCGACGCAATTCGGTCAATCGCGGAACCATCCAGTGGCTCAGGAACGCCGTGGTGGCGGTCAAGGTCAGGATCGCCGGGGCCTGCCGCAGGCGCAACTGCGCCACCGCCCTGGCGATTTCCGCAAAGCCCGACGCGGTGGCCTCGTAGAGCACGCTGCCTTCTGCCGTCAGCCTGACGGCGCGAGGCGTGCGCTCCAGCACACGAAGGCCAAGATGCGCTTCAAGTTGTCGGATCTGATGGCTGATTGCGGTGGGGGTGACGAACAGCTCCTCTGCCGCGGCCTTGAAACTGGATCGCCGGGCCACCGCCTCGAAGGCGCGCAAGGATGTCAGCGGTGGCAGACGGGGACTTGCCATGATGAATTCATTTCATCCAAGAGATGAAGATTGCGAATTTGAACGGCGTGTTCAAGCGGATTAAATTGAAGGCCAGCTTTAATGATGATCTGAATTCACTCCAAGAGGGTACGGAACATGGCGCAATTCACAGCCGGCCTGATCGATGTCTTCGCCGAAACGCCTTTCGGCGGAAACCCCCTGGCGGTGGTCGAGGATGCCGACGAGCTGTCGGATGCCCAGATGCGGCGCATCGCCGGCGAGTTCAATCAGGCCGAAACCACGTTCCTGATGAAAAGCGGCCGGGCCGACCGCAGGCTGCGCTCGTTCACCGCCAGCGGCGCGGAAGTGTTCGGTGCGGGCCACAACGCGCTCGGCGCATGGTTGTGGATGGGCGAGCACGGCCAATTGGGGTCGCTCGACACGCCAAGAACATTCCGGCAGGAAATCGGCGAAGACGTCCTGCCCATCACGCTTGTGAAACTGGGTGGCCGCGTCCACGGCCGCATGCGGCAGGCAGCCTTGCGATTGTCGGCACCCCTTGCCGCAACGGACGCCCTGGCCGAAGCATTGGGGCTCGACCCGCATGATGTTGCACCGCTTCCTGCGGCGCGCGTTGCCGATACCGGAGCCGCGCATCTCATGGTCCGCCTGCGCGAGATCCAGGCAGTGGATCGTGCAGCGCCCTTTGCACAGGCGCTCCTGGCGGTTCTAGGGAGCGTCGGCGCCGAAGGCTGCTACGTCTATGCCTTCGATCCGGCCTCGCCGGACACGGCCTACGCGCGTTTCTTCAACCCGACGGTAGGGCTGTGGGAAGACGCAGCAACCGGCACCGCCGCTGGCCCCTTGTGCGCGTATCTGGGCGCCGAAGGCCTGTTGAATCCCGGAAAAACCCTCGTCGTCGAGCAGGGAGTGAAGATGGGCAGGCGGAGCTTGCTGCAGGTTCGCCTGACGCCCGACCCGGAATTGTCGGGGACAGGTATCGTTGCATTGCGCGGAATACTCACGTTCTAGTCCATCGCAAAAAAGTTGCACCTCGACAAGCCGTATCGTTCCCCGTCTCGAGGGTACGCGAGTTGGCTCGATGGCTCCGGTTTCTGTTTCCCCGGCCACGCGCAGCCAGGCGCAATTGTCCTCAAACAGAATTTCGGCCGGCGAGCGCATGGAGGTGAACCGGCGCTACCATACGGGGACTACACCTGCACAGCACCGCGACCGGGCGCTACGAGCCCGGCAATGTCATGATCCCGAAGCTGCCTCCCCTTGCCGAAGTGCTCGACCTGGTGCCCGACGCGGTCTGCGTCGTCGATGCCGAGGGCCGCTTCCTGTACGTCAACGCAAGCTTCGAGCGAATTTTCGGCTTTGTCCCTGACGAGGTGCTTGGCCGGCGAATATTCGATCTGGTCCATCCCGACGACCGCGCGGCGACGATGCAGCAAGCCGAACAGGTGATGGCCGGCGCGCCGCAGCCCCACTTCCGCAATCGCTACGTCCACAAGGAGGGTCACAGTGTGGACATCCAGTGGTCGGCGCGCTGGCTGCCCGACCGTGGTGTACGTATCGGGGTGGCCCACGAGGTGACCGAACTGCGCCGTACCGAGCTCGAGCTCGAGCACCGCGCCAGCCACGATCCGTTGACCGGATTGTCCAATCGCCACCGGTTGCAGTGCGAACTGCAATACGCCATCGCGCACGCAACGCAGACCGGCGACCGCCTGGCCGTGCTCTACATGGACCTTGATGGCTTCAAGGAGGTCAATGATCGAGGCGGACACGAGGCCGGCGACCGCCTGCTGTGCGACGTCGCACAGCGCCTGCAGCAAGGCCTTCGACAGGGCGACCTGGTGGCCCGCGTCGGTGGCGACGAGTTTGTCGCGTTGCTGCCCGGCTGTCGCGATGCCGAGGTCGCCCAGGCCGTCGCCGACGGCATCCGCGCCCGCTTGAGCCCGCCCTACACGCTGCCTGATGGCTTGTTCCGGCTGGATGCCAGCGTCGGGATCGCCTGTTTCCCGGCAGACGGACGCGACCCCGACGCTCTGCTGGCCCACGCCGACCGCGCGATGTATGCGGACAAACGCCAACGGTCGCGGCGTGGCGACGCCGACCTGACATGCGGCATCGCCGCGGACGCCTGACCTCCCGTTATTGCAGGATTGTTCAAAACGCCTGCACTGCGCGTGTCGAACGTTACGTGGCGAGTGTTGCGCGGATGAAATTTGTCCCCGCCACCTTTGTCTGCCGACGACAAAGCGGCCATCGCTTCAAGCCGAACCCCATCAGAAGTCCGACTTTGCGAAACGCGCGACGCCCTGGTTCCTGCCCGGCGGATCGAGCGTGGTCAGATCGAGTTCGATCGGTGTTCCCATCCAGTGAGCCAGAGTGGTGTGGTCCGCCGTCGGTGAGGGGATGGACCAGCGCGGTCAATCCGGACTCCTCGATCAGACGCAAGATGGTGGGCAAGGCTTCCTTCGTGAAGTGAATCTCGAACTGGGGAATGGGGTGCGGGCCGGCCTTGCCATCCTTCAGCTGGCCGACGAAAAGAAGCTGGGGAATGGCACCGGATTCCATAAGGTCGACCAGGCGAAGACGGATGGCCTCGGCCCTGGCGCGCGTGTCGGGAACGTAATAAAGATGCGCGTGATACGGCGCGCCCTGCTCGGTCATGTCGATCCTCCGGTGACTGCTGGCCTCATGCGTCCGCGAGCAGCTTGCCGGCCTTGGCCCAGGCGTCGCGTGGCACTTCGCTGATCAGAATATCCACGCTTTCCGGCGGGCAGGCCAGGGTTTCGGCGGTGACCCTGGTCACTTCGCGAACGAACGCGCGCTTCTGTTCCACCGTGCGGCCGGGGTGCATTTCGAGGTGCAGGGTAGGCATGACAGCTCTCCGATAAGCGCCTCCGATGGAGGCAATGCGGTCATGTTGCGCCCCGCCCTGGCATTGATAAACATGCGATGATTTGACTCATACAGAACCTATGGGTTTTCAATCGTGAACAAGCTAGCCGGCATGGAGATGTTCGTGCGGGTCGTGGAAAGCGGCAGCTTCAGCGCCGCCGCCGAGATCAGCCAGGTCTCGGCGACCATGGTTGCCAAGCACATCCGCGCCATCGAAGACCGGCTGGGCGCCCGCCTGCTTCATCGCACCACCCGTCGACAACAGCTTTCCGATGTGGGCCGGCTCTATTACGAGCGCTGCAAACATGTGCTGGCCGACGTGGACCTCGCCGAAGCCAGCGCGTCGGAACTGCAGTCCAGTCCGCGCGGCCGGTTGCGGCTGATCGCGCCCGTCAGTTTCGGCAGCCACAGCCTGGTGCCGGTACTGGGCGAGTACATGGACCGCCATCCCGATGTCAGCATCGAACTGACGCTGGACAACCGCCGGCCCAATCTGCTCGACGAAGGTTTCGAGCTGGGCATCCATATCGGCGACATCGACGAACCCGGCCTGGTCGCGCGACCGCTGCAACCGTACCGCCGACGGCTGGCCGCCGCGCCGGGCTATCTGGCGCGCCATGGCCAGCTCGAACATCCCGAACAACTGAGTGCGCACGAATGCCTCGGCTTGTCGTACTGGCGACGGCACGATCGCTGGCGGCTGGTCGGACCCGATGGAGAAACCTGTGACGTCGCCGTGCAGGGCCGGTTCACCGCGAACCAGGGCAATGCCCTGCGCATCGCCGCCTTGAACGGCATAGGCATCGCGCTGCAGCCCGAAGCGGTGCTGGCCGACGATCTCGCCACCGGCCGCCTGTTGCCGGTGCTGCCCGGCTGGTCGCTTGCGCCGTCGCCGATGTACCTGATCTACGCGCAGAACCTGCGCCCCACCGCCAAGCTGCGCAGTGCGATCGATTTCCTGCTCACCCGGTTCGGCCAGTCGCAGGCGTGAGGTTCGTCCGCTTCATGTGTGGTCCGACCGAACCGCGGTCGAGACCGCGGGCCACGTTACCATCGTCACTTGCCTGATGCCGGCCACCGCACGACGCTTGCCCGGCCGCCCCTGGGGAGCGAACGACGTGGACACCGCAACACCCTCGCCTCCCCTTCGCGCGGCAACCGGTGACGCTCCGGTTTCCCGCGCCCGCATCGAATCGATCGACCTGCTCCGCGGCATCATCATCGTCATCATGGCGCTCGA
>DHXA01000171.1:9928-11054 GCA_002413455.1 Rhodanobacter sp. UBA5168
TTCTGCGCGCCGGTGTTCTTCCTGCTCACCGGCACCAGCGCGTGCCTGACGCTGCAGCGCATGTCCAGGGGCGAGCTGTCGCGCTTTTTGTTCACGCGCGGGCTGTGGCTGATCGTGCTGGAAGTGGTGGTGATGCGTTTCGCGCTGCAGTTCAACCTCGACTACCGGATCACCCTGCTCACCGTGCTGTGGGCGCTGGGCTGGGCGATGATCGTGCTGGCCGGGCTGATCCACTTGCCGATACGCGCCCTGATCGCGCTGGGCGTGGCGATGGTCGCCGGCCACAACCTGCTGGACGGCATCCAGGCCTCCGCATTCGGTCCGCTCGCCCCGCTATGGCAGATGCTGCATGCGCCCGGCTTCGTCCACACCGGGGCGCACGCGGTGTTCATCGCCTATCCGCTGGTGCCCTGGCTCGGCGTCACGGCGCTGGGTTACGCGCTCGGGCAAAGCTATGGCTGGAGCGAGGAGCGCCGCCAGACGCTGCTGCTCCCCTTGGCCTCGGCCTCACTTTCGGCTTCGTGCTGTTGCGCCTGCTCGACGTGTATGGCGATCCGGTGCCGTGGTCGATGCAGCGCTCGCCGCTGTGGACGCTGCTGTCCTTCCTCGACACCCAGAAGTATCCGCCCTCGCTGCTGCTCCTGCTGATGACGCTGGGGCCGGCGCTGCTCCTGCTGCGCGCCTTCGACGCGCATACGCCGCGGCTGCTGCGCCCCGCGCTTATCTACGGCAAGGTGCCGCTGTTCTTCTACATTCTGCACTTCTACCTGATCCCCCTTGCTGGCGGTCGCCGCGGGCTACGTGCGCTACGGCGATGCCAGCGGCATGTTCCGCTCGCCGGACCTGGGCCACTTCCCGTTCACCGCGCCGCCCGGGTGGGACGCCGGGCTGCCGGCGATCTACCTGCTGTGGGCGTGCGTGGTGCTGGCCTTGTACCCGCTCTGTCGCTGGTACGCCGGCCTGAAGCGACGGCGCAAGAATGGGTGGCTCAGCTATCTCTGAACATGCGTCAGTTGCGCTGCTGTTCCTGCGCAAGGATCCGATGCAGCGCGGCAACGACCTGGGCGCCTTCGCCGACGGCAGCGGCCACGCGCTTGGTGGAACCGGCGCGCACGTCGCCGATCGC
>DHXA01000025.1:0-8222 GCA_002413455.1 Rhodanobacter sp. UBA5168
AAGTCGATCATCATGATCGCGTTTTTCTTGACGATGCCTATCAAGAGCACGATGCCGACGATGCCATCCACCGACAGGCTCATGCCGCAGATGATCAGCGCCAGCAGCGCGCCGACACCGGCCGGCGGCAGGGTCGAGATGATCGTCAGCGGATGGATGTAGCTCTCGTACAGCACGCCCAGCACGATGTAGATCACCACGATCGCGGCCAGCAGCAGCAGCACTTCGTCACCCAGCGAGGAAGTGAACTCGGCAGCCTTGCCGACGAACTCGCCGCGCACCTGCGGCGGGAACTTCAGCTGCGCCTCGACCTCGTGGATCGCCGATACCGCATCGGACAGCGAATAGCCTGCCGCCACGTTGAACGCCAGCGTCACCGCCGGCAGCTGCTGCTGATGGCTGACCACCAGCGGCGCGCTGGTGATCTGCGCGCTGACCAGCGAGGACAGCGGAATGGTGCCGCCGCCGCCGAGCTGGAAGCCCACGTTGCCGCTGTTGCCGATGCCCGACGGCGTTGCCGAGTTGCTCGATTTCAACTGGCCGAAACTGGTCGCGTCACTGCCGGTCAGCGCGCCGTTGCCGTTGCCGCGCACGGTCAGCTTGTTCAGCAGGTCGTCGCTGGAGCGGAACTCCGGCGCCACTTCCAGCACCACGCGATACTGGTTGAGCTGGGTGAAGATGGTGGAGATCTGGCGCTGGCCGAACGCGTCGTACAAGGTGTCGTCGATGCTCTGTACCGGCACGCCGAGGCGGCTGGCCTTTTCGCGGTCGATGGTCAGTTTCAGCGCATTGCCGTTGTTGGCCAGGTTGTTGTCGACATCGGACAACTCCGGGCGCTGGCGCATCGCCTGGGTCATCTGCCCGGCGTACTGGGCCAGCTCCACCGAGTTCACGTCCGACAGCGAGTACTGGTACTCGGTGGCGGCCACGCGGCTGTCCAGCGTCACGTCCTGCACCGGTTTCAGATACAGCGCCACGCCCGGTATGCCGGCCACCGTCTGCTGCAATCGCGGCAGCAATGCGTCCAGGCCGTCGCGGTCGCCGCGATCCTTCAGCACGATGCTGAGCTGGCCCTGGTTCAGCGTGGGGTTGATCGTGCCGGCGCCGATAAAGGCGGCCACGCCGGCCACGGCCGGATCCTTGCGCAAGGCCTCGGCAACCGCCTTGGTGCGGTCTTCCATCTGCGGGAACGCGATGTTGTCGTCGGCCTGCACCACGCCGGTGATCAGGCCGGTGTCCTGCTCGGGCAGCAGGCCCTTGGGGATCACGATGTACAGGAACACGGTGAGCACCACCGCGGCGCCGGCCACCAGCATGGTCAGCTGGCGATGGTCGAGCACCCAGTCCAGCGTGTTGGCGTACAGGTCGACCGTGCGTGTCCACAGGTCGCGCTTGCCGCTGGCGGCCTGGCGCTCGTGGGTGTCGTCGCCCGGCGGCAGTTGATCCGGCTTGAGCAGGTAGGCGCACATCATCGGCGTCAGCGTCAGCGACACCAGCATCGAGATGGTCACCGCAATGGTCAGCACCCACGCGAATTCGTGGAACAGCCGGCCGGTGACGCCAGGCATCAGCAGCAGCGGCAGGAATACCGCCACCAGCGACACGGTCAGCGACAGCACGGTGAAACCGATTTCCTTGGCACCGATCTCGGCCGCTTCCTTGCCGCTCTTGCCCTGCTCGATGTAGCGCACGATGTTCTCGATCATCACGATCGCATCGTCGACCACGAAACCGGTGGCCACGGTGAGCGCCATCAGCGACAGGTTGTCCAGCGACATGCCGGTGAACGCCATCACGCCGAACGTGCCCATCAGCGACAGCGGCACCGCCACCGAGGGAATGATGGTGGCCCACAGCCGGCGCAGGAACACGAAGATCACCGCCACCACCAGGAAGATGGTGAGCAGCAGGGTGAACTGCACATCGTGCACCGAGGCCTGGATGGTCACCGTGCGATCGGCAAACACGTCCAGGTGCACATCGGCCGGCAATGCGGCGCGCAGCTCGGGCAGCACCGCACGGATCTGCGCCACCGTCTGCACGATGTTGGCGCCGGGCTGGCGGCGCACGTCCAGCAGCACCGCCGGCTTGCCGTTGGCCCATGCGGCGAGCTGGTCGTTCTCGACGCCGTCCACCACGCTGGACACATCGGACAGCCGCACCGGCGAGTTGTTCTTGTAACTGATGATGGTGTTCTTGTATTCGGCCGCATCGGACAGCTGATCGTTGGTGCCGATCGAGTAGCTCTGCGTCTTGCCGTTCAACGTACCCTTCGGCGCGTTGACGTTGGCCTGGGTCAGCGCGCTACGCACGTCCTCCATCGTGAGGCCGAGGTTGGACAGCTGCGCCGGGTTCACCTGCACGCGCACCGCCGGCCGCACATTGCCGGCGATCGAGACCAGGCCCACGCCCTGCACCTGCGACAGCTTCTGCGCGATGATCGAGTCGGCCAGGTCGTTCACCTCGCGCAACTGGCGGCTGGTCGAGGTGAGCTTGAGGGTGAGGATCGGTGCATCGGCCGGGTTCACGCGGTTGTACACCGGCGGATACGGCAAGTTGCCCGGCAGCGTGCCGCGCGCCTGGTTGATCGCCGCCTGCACATCCTGCGCGGCGATGTCGATGTCCCGATCCATCGCAAACTGCAAAATGATCGTGGACAGCCCGGCGGAGGAGTCCGAGCTCATCATGGTCAGCCCGGAGATCTGCCCCAGGTTGCGCTCCAACGGCGTGGTGATCAGCGATGCCATGGTGTTGGCGCTGGCGCCCGGATACTGGGTGCTCACCACCAGACTGGGCGCCTCGATCTCCGGCAAAGCCGACACCGGCAGCTGGCGGTAGCCGAGGATGCCGAGCAGCAGCACCGCCACCATCAACAGCGAGGTGGCGATCGGCCGGCGAATGAAGAGGGTCGAGAATCCCATGGCTATCCGTAACGTGGTGAAGCAGTTTCAGCGTCAATCATGTGTGCGTCGCCGCCAGGTTCATCCCGACGCGGTGCCGGCGCGCGGGTCGACGCACCGGCGTGCCATCAATGGCGGCGGCCGCCGCTCCTGGTGGTCTTCTTGGCTTTCTCCAGCTCAGCCGTGGTCGGCGCCGCCGGCACTTCGCCGGGCTTGAGCGCGTTGACCTTGCTGCCCGGCTTCAGCCGGAACTGGCCTTCGGTGACGACCCGGTCGCCCGCCTTCAGGCCGCTGCCGATCATCACGTAGCTGTCGCCCACTTCGCCGGCGATCACCACCGCCTGCATCTTGACCGTGCTGTCGCCCTGCACCTGGTAGACATAGTCGCCATCGGGCCCGCGCTGCACGGCCTGCGCCGGAATCACCAGGCCGCCGTCGACCGTGTTCACCAGCAGCTGCACGTTGACGAACTGGCCCGGCCACAGCTCGTTCTTGGCGTTCGCGAATTCGGACTTGAGGCGGAACGTGCCGGTGGTGGTGTCGATCTGGTTGTCGATCACCTTCAGCACGCCGCCGCTGGCGATCGGGTGGGCATCGGTGCGGTCGAGCGCCGTCACCTGCAATGTCGCGCTGTCCTTGGCCGCCGCGGCGCGCACCATGTCGAGATTCTGCTCGGGCAGGGTGAACATGATGTTGATCGGCTGCAGCTGGGTCAGCGTGACGATCGCGGTGGACGTGGTGATCACGTTGCCCGGATCCACGCCGCGGATGCCGGCCAGGCCATCGATCGGCGAGATCACCTTGGTGTAGGCCAGCTGCACCTGGCTGTCGCGGATGTTGGCCGCGTCGGCCGCCACCGCGGCCTGGTACTGGGTTGCCGTGTTGCGCAGCGTATCCAGATCCTGCTTGGAGATATAACCCTTGGCGATCAGGTCCTGGTTGCGCGACAGGTTGCTTTTCGCGGTGTCCAGCAGCGCCTGATCCTGATGCTGCTTTGCCAGCGCCTGGTCATAGGCCGCCTGATAAGTACGCGGATCGATCTGCGCCAGCACCTGGCCTTTCTTGACCGGCTGGCCTTCGGTGAAGTCGAGGCTGAGCAATTGACCGCCCACCTGCGGGTTCACGGTGACCGTGTTCAGCGCCTGCACCGTGCCCAGTGCGGTCAGATAGACCGGCACGTTCTGCTTGACCACCGGCACCACGGTGACGGGCACTGGCGGCGTCTCATCCTTGCCGTCCTTGCCCTTGCCAGCGGTTTGCGCCGCGGCCGAGCCGGCCGGTTTGTGCAGCAGACGGAAACCCACGACGGCCACGACGATCACGACAATGACGATCAACGCGATCTTCCAAAAACGCGACATGTAAAACTCCTGGACTGAACGGTGCGGTCAACCGGCACTCGATAACGCGGCAAGCGTCTCATGATGGGACATCTGCCGGGCGCGCACCCGTTCGGAACGCTGCCGACAAACACCTCTCTTCTAGGATGAAAGCATAGGGGCAGTTGAACGAACTTGAACAATGCCGGTTGACATGGGTCGGACATGACCGATGGCATGGCCGCACGCCATCGCATCGCCATTCCCAGGTACCGCGCGGGTTGCGGCGCCAACGGCGATCGCGATCGCGCATCGCCACAGCACCCTGAAACTTGCCGCGCGCTTCGTTTATAATCCGCGACTGGTTGCCTGCCGGGCGCTGAATCGGGGCCTGGCGGCAGCGACACCCATGCCGCACGCCCCCAGGTGCGGCAATCCACGCCGGGATGAGTTCGCCAGACCGGTGCTACAGAACAGGCAATTCAGACAGGTCCGGCTGCCATCGTGGCGTTCGGCCCCGTCCACTGACAGGAGTACGTGCGTGAGCGGTCCCATGAGCAAATCCGATCAGAGCGTCTTGCGCCAGTTTTCGATCATGATCGGCGGTCTGGCGGTACTGACGGTGGTGCTGATCTTCGCGGCACTGGCGATCTACGAGCACGAGCCGCAGGCGACCAACCCGAACCAGGCGGCCATGACCACCGCGCGGATCGCTCCGGCCGGTGCCGTCTACGCCGGCAATACCGGCCGCGCCGCCATGCAGGCTGCCGCCGATGCCGCCGCCAAGGCCGCGGCCTCACAGGTCGCTTACGGCGGCACTACCGACGGCAAGGCGATCTTCGATCACCTGTGCACCAGCTGCCACACCTCCGGCGTTGCCGGCGCACCCAAGGTGGGCGACAAGTCCAACTGGGGTCCGCGCATCGCCCAGGGCCTGGATACGCTGGTCAAGCACGCGACCGACGGCTATAAGGGCCCGGACGGCAACATGATGCCCGCAAAGGGCGGCAACCCAGCGCTCACCGACGAGCAGGTGAAGAACGCCGTGCACTGGATCGTCGACCAAGCCAAGTAAGCCGGGCTTCAATCAAATCAGATCAACGCCGCCTTCGGGCGGCGTTTTCGTTCTCCTGCACCGCTAAGGAAGAGCGCGCCGGCGGTTACTCCGCATGCGTCCTGATCCATGCTTGCGCAAACCCCTGCAACTGCGGAAAGAACGCGTCGAAGTGCGGCTGCAACAAGGCGTCGCGCTGCATCAGCACCGGCAAGGCCGAATCCAGCGGATTGGCGCGACTGAGCCGCTGCCCGATGCCGGTCAACGCATCACCCAGCGTCGCGAGGTCGGCGTAGCCGGCCGGCAGGTCGTGCGCATCCATGTAGCCGCGAAATCGCCGCAACGCTGGCGGCAGCAACGCGTCGTGCCGATGCAGCAAGGCACGCAACGCATCGCCATAGTCATCCAGCGGCTGTGCGTTCCAGCGCGAAAAATCCCGCGCGAGGCAATGGTCGAACCACATGTCCAGCATGATCCCGGCGTAGCGCCGATACGGCGATGGCAGCAGCACCCTGGCGGCCAGCACCTCGGGATGGGCATCGGTATAGACGTCGATCGCACGATGCAGGCGGATACCGTCGATCACCGGCTTGGGCAGCGGCATCGTCTCCGCTCGGCCATGCAGAAAATCGCCCAGCATGCCGCCCAGCCGCAGTTGTTCGTCATCGCCGGCCAGCAGTGCATGCGCCAGATGATTCATGCGATGTGCCTGCGGCAAGGCCACAGGCGATAAATCCTGGTGGCGGTTATCATTATGTGCATGAATCCCATCGAGCTTCCCGCCGACCCTGCCAGCTTTCCTGATGTCGCCGCCAGTTTCATGCTGAACGGCCCCACCGGCAAGCTAGAAGCCATCAGCGACATCGCCGAACCGGCGTGCGCGCGCGGCGCCGTGGCGGTGCTCTGCCATCCGCTGACCCCCGAAGGCGGCACCATGCACAACAAGGTGGTGACGATGGCCGAGCGCGCGCTGCGCGAATCCGGGATCGATACGCTGCGCTTCAATTTTCGCGGAGCAGGCAACTCACAAGGCGCCTACGACAAGGGCCAGGGCGAGAGCGACGATCTGGTCGCGGTCGTCAACTGGGTGCGCCGCGTGCGTCCGCATGATGCGCTGTGGCTGGCCGGTTTCTCGTTCGGCAGCTACGTCACCATCCGCAATGCCGTGCAGCTGCACGCCGATGCGCTGATCAGCATCGCGCCACCGGTCGGCCGCTGGGAGTTCGAAGCCGTGACGCTGCCGACCTGCCCATGGCTGATCGTGCAGGGCGAGGCCGACGAGGTGGTCGAGCCGCAGGCGGTATTCGACTGGGTCGATGCCATGCAGCACAAGCCCGAGCTGGTGCGCATGCCCGATACCAGTCATTTCTTTCACCGCCGGCTGATGGATCTGCGCGGCGCGATCAAGCACGCCGTGCGCAGCTGGCTGCCGCCGCAGCGGCATGGCTGACGCCCGCCATTCCCCTTTTGCAAGACCCGCGCTCCATGAGTGAAACCCTCTCGCTCGCGCCCAGCGCGCGTTACCTCGAAGGCGTCGCCGCGCATCGCTGGGAATCCGATCCATCGCAGCTGGCGCTGCTGCCCGAGTTCGACCGCATGCACGCGGCACTTTGCGCCGGACCCGCGAACGGCCAAGGTCTGTTTGGACGGCTGAAATCGCTGCTCGGCAACGATCAGCCCGGGACGGTGCCGGGCTTGTATCTTTGGGGCACGGTCGGCCGTGGCAAGACCTTCCTGATGGACCTGTTCGCCGCCAGCCTGCCGCACGGCATCGCATTGCGTCGGCACTATCACCGCTTCATGGGCGAGGTGCACCAGAGTCTGCGCGCGCTGGGCGAGCGGCAGAGCCCGCTGGTCGAGGTGGCCGCCGGCATCGCCGAACGCTGCCGCGTGTTGTGCCTGGACGAGTTTCTGGTCCACGACATCGGCGACGCGATGATCCTGTCCGGATTGCTCGACGAGCTGTTCAAGCGCGGCGTGAGTCTGGTTACCACCTCCAACACCGCGCCGGCCAACCTGTACCGGGACGGCCTGCAGCGCGCGCGGTTCCTGCCCGCGATCGCGCTGATCGAGCGGCACTGCCATGTGCTCGAGATGGCTTCGTCGCACGACTGGCGCCTGCGTGCGCTGACCCAGGCGCCGGTTTATCTGACGCCTCCCGGCGCCGAGGCGCATCGCGCGCTGGAGCGCATCTTCGCCAGTCAGGCCAGCGGCGCGGTGCAGCAGGATGGCGTACTGCGCATCAACGGCCGTGATATCCCGTTCCATAAGCGCGCCGACGGCATCCTGTGGTTCGACTTCGCGGCGCTGTGCGAGGGCCCCCGCGCCGTGGCCGACTACATCGCGCTGGCCAAGGCCGGCCCCACGATCATCATCGCCAACGTGCCGCAGTTCACCATCTACAGCGACGATGCGGCCCGGCGCTTCGTGCAATTGGTGGACGAGTTCTACGACCACCACGTCAAGCTGGTGCTCTCCGCGGCCGCACCGATTACCGAGCTGTACGACGGCGAACGCCTGCGCGCCGAATTCGGCCGCACCGAATCACGGCTGATCGAGATGCAAAGCGAGGAGTACCTCGCGCAACCACACCGGACGGAGTGACGGCCCCGGGCCGCCCTTGTGCGGCACGCGTTTCCCGTCAACATTCCGTTGCGGCGACCCGTGGACCGCAGTAGCCTGCCGAAACGCAATGACGCGGTTCCCTGGCTGGGAGGGGGCGGGTGATGCACTCGACCACGGACAGGAGCCCGGGCTCGGCGCCGGATGCGCTGCAGGACGATGCCGAGAAGGACGCCTTGACAACCTTCACCCTGCCGTCGGATGAACCGTTTGCGGTGCCCGGGTTTGACGCCGTGGCGCGACTGGCCGCCGGATCGCTCAAGGTGCCGCTGGTCTCGCTGATACTCAGCGGTGGCGGGGCGTTCTGGTTTACCAGCGACCCGCGCG
>DHXA01000025.1:8355-34419 GCA_002413455.1 Rhodanobacter sp. UBA5168
TGGCAACCGGGCTGGTCTCGGCGCCGATCCGTTTTTTTGCCAGCGAGCCGGTGTTCACGCTCAGCGGAAGGCAGGTCGGCGCCCTGTGCGTGATGGATCACACGCCACACACGGCACTGGGCGAAGCCGAACGCGCCGCGCTGCGCGATGCCGCCGCGCTGGCCGGCGCCAGTGTGGTGCTCGGCAGCTATATCGGACGTACCGATCCGGTGACCCAGCTGCCCCATCGCAACGCATTCTTCGGCGACCTGCACGGACAATTTCACGACGGCGTCGACCACGTCTGGCTCACCGCGATCGAGGTGGCTCCGGTCGAGCGCTTCAACGCCTTCGTGCGGGCGATGGGGCATGCCTATGCTGACGAACTCATGCGCGGCGTGGCCGGGCGGATCCAGTCCTGGCTGACGCCCGGCATGCGGTTGTATCAGGTTGGCGTGACCCGCTTCGCGGTGCTGCTGAGCAACACGCATGGGCTGCTCGACACGGCCCGACTGGACGATCTGGTGGCGCGTCTGCGCCGGCCGTTCGAATGCCTGAACATCCCGCTGACCATCCAGCCAGGCGTTGGACTGCTCAAGGTCGACGAGGCCGAGTTGCGCACCGGCGACCCGCTGCGGCTGGTGATGAGCGCCTCGCATGAAGCCCAGCACAGCGAGAGCGGCTGGGCACTGTACGACCGCGACCAGGACGAGCGGCACCGGCGTGAGTTCTTCCTGGTCACCGAACTGGCCGCCGCACTTACCGAACGCACGGAGTTGGATCTCCACTACCAGCCACGCATCGACCTCGACCATGGCCGCTGCGTGGCGGTGGAAGCCCTCGCGCGTTGGCAGCATCCCACGCTGGGCGTGGTTCCACCGACCGAGTTCATCCGGCTCGCCGAGTCGGCGGGGTTGATGCGCTCGTTGACCCAGTGGGTACTCGACCACGGCATCGCCCAGCTCGCCGCCTGGCGTGAGCAGGGCCACGACATCCAGCTGTCGCTCAACGTCTCCAGCGCCGATTTCGGTGCCGATCTGGTCACCCGGCTGAAGGCGGCAGCATCGCGGCACGGGGTCGATCCAGGCTGGCTGGAATTGGAGTTCACCGAAAGCACGCTGATGCTGCACAGCGACGCCACGCGCAGTCATCTGGCCGCCATCCGCCGGCTGGGCACCGGCATCGCCATCGACGATTTCGGCACCGGCTACAGCAATCTCAACAGCTTGCGCCAGATGCCGGCCACCTGTCTGAAGATCGACCAGTCATTCGTGCGCGCCATCGATGCGAACCCGCACGACGCGGCCATCGTGCGCTCGGTGGCCGACCTCGCGCGCGACCTGGGCTTTCGCGTGGTGGTCGAGGGTGTGGAAACCCAGCGCGTGCTCGACGCCGTGCTCGACATGTCCTGCGATGAGGTACAGGGCTTTCACCTCGCGCCGCCGATGCCGGCGCAGGCCCTGCCCGCCTGGCTCGTGGCCCACGCGCCGGCGAACATCCGCCGCTCGCGCTGAATCACGCCGGGATCGAAGCCGCAGCCCGCAGCGGCGAGCTGCTAACGTGCGGGCGAACCAACGCCGGAGCCCCGCATGTCCATCATCCTCACCTTCGCCCTGTTGCTGGCTTCGCCGTCCGCTGGTCATCACGAGGCTTTCGCCGCACGCGTGCTGCGTGGCCGGCTGGTGGAAGCCGGTCCCACCGGTGCGGCCTATCAGAAGGCGCTATGGCAACAGATCAACGATCCCGCCGCCGCCGCGCTGAAGGAATGTATCGCCCGTCATGCACCGGCGGACAAGTCGCCATTCACCGTGGTCGCCAACGTGCGCGCCGATGGCAAGCCCGACCAGGTGGTGGCGCAGCCGGCCACGCCGGTCGCCAGCTGCTTCGCCGACTGGCTGGGCACGAACACCTTACCGGTGCCCCCCGAGCTGGCCAACGAGCCGGTCTATCCGATCGAGATCGACGTGAGCATCGTGCCCTGAATCCGCCATGCGGAACGGCAAGCCGCCCCGACAGCCATCAGCTCAGGCTCACACCGCCGTCAGCCGGGATTGCTGGAAACGGCGGTGATGGATCAGCAGACCGCTGAAATAGACGATGTAATAGCCCACCAGCAGGCCGATCACCAGCATGGTCAACGGGCTGGCGGTGTAACCCATCGTCGCCATGACAGGCGCCCCGGCCGCCGCCGGGGCGTGTTGCATCTGCGGCAGCAATACCAGCAATCGCCAGGCCAGCCGGCCGAGCAGCAGTACCGTGAGCAGCGCCCCGATCCACGGGTGGGGCACGTAGCAATCGCCCTTGAGCGGGTCGACCTCGAAGCGGGTCAGGCGCAGACCGAGCAGACCGAGCGCGCCGCCGCTCAAGACGCCTCCGGCCAGCCCTTCGGCCAGTTCGATCCGATGAAATCCGCTGAGCGCGAGCGCGCCGCCAATCGCGGAAAACAGCACGATGCGGAAGATCATCCGCTTGCGCTGGATCGGCTGCCGGCCGAACTGGCGGCTCACCCGGCGCCAGACGACCCAGGCCAGTAGCGGCAGCATGACGAGGTACTGGGTCAGGTGAGCGGGCATCTTGGGAATCGCGCGTGATGGACCTGCGCGCAGCTTAATCGAGCCGGCGCGCGAAGACGACCGCCGCCCCGGCATCACATCGGCAAGCGGGCAACGCCGGCAAGGTCAAAGCGGATAGCTGACCGACAGCACCAGGTTATTGTTCCAGTAGCCCGCACCGCCACTGCTGTCCGAGGCTGCCGAACTGCGGCCAAGCTGGAACTGCAGGCGCCCGTTGTACGGCAGGCGTCCCTCCAGCGACGCTTTCCAGCCGTAGATGCCGGCATTCGTGCCGTCGATGGTCTGGCGCCCGATGTCGGCGGTGGCACGCAGTTTCCAGCGCGGGCTGAAGCCGTAGACGCCGACCAAACCAGCCGTGGTGGCACGGTATCGGGCCGGGTTGAAATAGACCCCGCGGCCCGGCTGGCTGCTGTGGAAAAGGCGCGTGGACAACTCCGCGCCTATCGCCGCGGCGGTATCGGGAATGTCGCGTGGACTGAGCAGCACCCGCAGCATGCCGCCGTCGCGGCGATTGCCGTCGCTGAAGGTCTGGCGGTAATACGTGGGAAGCACGTACCAGGCCGTCGCCGGGCGCAGGCTTGCAGCGAGGCTGGAGGTGTTGCCGACCAGTCGCCGTTCGATCGCCGCATCGGTCAGCAGCGGCGCGCGCTCCGCACCGACCGACAGGCTGAAGCTGTCGCTGGCCCGCATGGTCCAGTGCATGGCACCTTGCAGGTACTGCCAACCGCTACTTCGACCCAGCCCAAGCCGCAGGTCGATGTAATGGTCGTCGGCGATGCGCAGCTGACCGAGCAATGCCGCGTCGTCGAGCCGGCGCTGTCGCTGCCGGTCGTCCACGCGTACGGTGCCGGCGGCGACGCCCCACCCCAGCGCCTGCTGACCTTCGACGCGCGGGGCGGAACGCCAGGCCGCGTCCACCCGCCAGGTATCGAGATCCTCGCTGTCGTGGCTGAAGCCGAAGCTGCCTTCCATGCGCGGCGCCAACGCGTAGCGCATATCGTCCTGCAGCAGCCGGTATTGCGTCCCGGCGTGTCCCGTCGGCGGCGGCGCCTCCAGGTACGCCGGGCTCTTGTCCTGCCAGCCCAGCGACTGCATGGCCCTCATCAATTCCAGCGTGGGCCCGGCTTGTCCCCGGGCAAACGGCGCCACCAACGCGAACGCCTTGCGCGGATAGTCCTGCGCATTCAGCGCCTGCGCGAGGCCGCTGTCGGCCGCCTCGCGCCCGGCGATATCGGTGGCCTGCTCGCGGGCCAATCCGAACGCCCGTGACGCGGCCGGATAATCACCCAGCCAGAGGTTTGCCCGGCCCAGGCCAATGGCCGCAGCAAAAGCGTCATCGCGGTTGCCGTCGGGCTGCGCCAGCGCGGCGCTGAACAAGGCTCGCGCCCGTTGCGGTTCACCGGCTTCAAATGCAGCGCGCCCCGCGCGTATCCCGTCCGCCATCGACTGGATCTGGGCATACGCCCCAGGCATCAGCAAGAGCAGCAGCAAAGGGAGACCGCGCCTCATTTCGTCCCCCAGCGTTTGCGCAGGTTGAACAATTCGGACAGGTAACCCACCACGCAGCCAGGTTGCAGCACGATGCCGTAGAACAGGGCATACATCATGAAGCCGACCGGGTTGCGGCGTACCTTGAGCCCCTGCGCCTTGAACATGCGCGACTGGATGAAGAACATCAGGTAGTTGACGACCAGGGCCAGCGGCAACACCAGCAAGGTCATCGGGCCAGCCAGCCAGTAGTAGCCGAACAGTGCCAGCACCAGGCCCGGCAGGAAGAACAGCACGTAAACCACGTCCATGAAGGGAAACAGCAAGTTCCACCAGACAAAAAGCGTACTCATGCGCCGCTGCACCAACAGCTGCGGGTGCGCCTTGAACGCCTCGATCAACCCGCGCGACCAGCGCTGACGCTGACGGATGAATTGCTTCAACGTGGTGGGCGCGTTGGTGAAGGTGACCGCGTCCTCGCAGTAACCCACCCGGTGACCACGCTTGAGTATCGCCCAGGTCAGCACGATGTCCTCGCCCACGCATTCCGGCCAGCCGCCCACGTCGCGCAGCACGTCGGTGCGATAGATGGAGAACGCACCTTGCGCCACCATGGTGCCCTGGAACAGGCTCTGCAATCGCTTGATGGCGGCGATGCCGTGGAAATAATCCCACTCCTGCACGCGTGTCACCAGATTATGCCGGGAGTTGCGCAGCAGCACTGCCCCGGCCACGGCCGCGGTATGGGGTGGATCGCTGAGAAAGCGGCCGACCAGATTCCGCAGCGCATCGCGGTACAGGTACGAATCGCCGTCCAGGGTAATTGTCAGCACGTGCCCGGCCCGCTTGAGGCCCTGGTTCAGCGCATTGGCCTTGCCGCCGTTGTGCTCCAGATCGAGCACCTGCAGCCACGGGTAGGACACGCTGCGCAGGCGCGCCATCGTGGCATCGGTGGAGCCGTCGTTGATCACCAGCACCTGCATCGGTGCCGGATAATCCTGCTTGTCCAGGCTTTCCAGCGTGGACAGGATGGAGTCCTGTTCGTTGTAAGCCGCCACCAGCACGGTGATGCCGGGGTACACGCCGATGGCAACGCGCGGCGGACGTCGATCCAGCAGCAAACCCGCCACCAGGAACGCGTTCATGAAACCCGGCAATATCGCGATACCGATGATGGCCACATGGGCAAGCGTGCCGCCCATCAGCAGCGACAGCTCGTCGATCCAGTGCCGCGCCAGCGCATAGGAGGCGACCGACCATGCGAACGCCACGGCAATGGTTATGGCGAACTTCAGCCACACCGGCACATAGCGCTTCCTGCTCCAGCGCGTCGCCGCGTCGAAAGGGGGTTCGGCGGGAATATCCGCAACCGGCTCGGCATGTATCCGTTCGAGGACTTGCAGGTTCATGACGGTCGATCCGAAATAAACAGGCCCAAAAGCGATGGCCAATGGTCGCAGCCCCCTACGACGGACGACCTGATTGGCCCCACCGCTGGAGTCGCGCTGCGTAGCCCCACTGGTACAGCAGTTATTCAATAACTGTACCCAGTGTGAAGCATTTAACGTGCCATAAGCAAAGCGTCAAAATGCGGTCAGGTGGCGGGATGTGCGGCGCAAACGGCAGTTCAGCGGCGACACCCATTCGGCACGTTGCGGGCAGGCCGCATCCCGCGATGGGCCGCTGCCGGATGGCGACGGGCGCGCCGCCAGCAGCAACCAATCCGGTCAGTCCTGGCGGCCCTTGGGCACTAATAGACGTATGTGGCAACGCCACCATGGCTTGTGGTGGACGGGACGGGCTCCCGCCATCTCCGTCGGCAGATGCCTCCGACTCACGCGAAGCAGCAGGCTGCCGCTTCCGGCTAACGGCTAACGGATTCGCGCTGACCGCCTTGTGAGCTGGCTGAGCCTGCCTGGAAGGCCTATTTCGCCTTGCCCTGGTTTGCCACCGCGGCCATCTTCGCCGCGATTGCGGCGGCATCGCCGAGGTAGTAATGGCGCAGCGGCTTGAGATGTTCATCGAACTCGTACACCAGTGGCACGCCGTTGGGGATGTTCAGTTCGACGATCGCCTCGTCGGAGATGCCGTCGAGATACTTCACCAGCGCGCGCAGCGAATTGCCGTGTGCCACCACCAGTGCGCGCTGGCCGGCGCGGATCGCCGGCGCCAGTACCTCGTGCCAGTACGGCAGCACGCGCTCGACGGTGTCCTTCAGGCACTCGGTGTCGGGGATCTCCTTCGGATCCAGCGTGGCGTAGCGTGGATCGTGCACCGACTCGTTGGCGCTGCGCTCCAGAGGCGGCGGCGGGATGTCGTAGCTGCGGCGCCAGATCTTGACCTGCTCCTCGCCGTATTTCGCGGCGGTCTCGGCCTTGTTGAGGCCCGTCAGCCCACCGTAATGGCGCTCGTTGAGGCGCCAGTCGGTGACCACCGGCAGCCACATCAGGTCCATCGCATCCTGCACACCCCACAAGGTACGCACCGCGCGCTTGAGCACCGAGGTGTGCGCCACGTCGAAGGCGAACCCGTCGGCCTGCAACAACCGCCCCGCTTCCTGCGCTTCGGCCACACCCTGCGTGGTGAGGTCGACATCGGCCCAGCCGCTGAAACGGTTATCGAGATTCCACTGGGATTGGCCGTGACGGATCAGTACGAGCTTGTGCATGGATGCATCCAACACATGGGGTGAACCGGCAATGGTGCAGGCCCATCACGGCAGCGTCAAATTCGGCCCCTGCCACAGGTCATGCTAAACCCGCGGTGCAGGGGCTGCATCCCAGTGCGCACCACCCATTCTCGGAGATTGCCATGCGTCGCTTTTCGACGGTTCTCATACTCGCCGCCTTCACGCTGGGCCTGCCGCTGCTGGCCGCCGCGCACGATGACGATATCGACAAGATCAATGGCACGGTGCATGTCGAGGCCGGCCAGCATGCCGGCGATGTCAGCTCGGTGAACGGCTCGGTGGAAATCGGGGACAACGCTGTCGTGCAGAAGGCCAGCACGGTCAACGGCTCGGTCGAACTGGGTGACAAGGCGCAGGCCAGCGAACTGGGCACGGTCAACGGCGCGATCACCCTCGGCCGTGGCAGCCATGTGCGCGGCGAGGTCGAGGCCGTCAACGGGCATATCCAGCTGGGCCAGGGCGCCGACGTGGGCGGCAAGGTCGACAACGTCAACGGTGGGATCGAACTTGACGCCGCGCACGTCGGCGGCGGCATCGAGACCGTCAGTGGCGACATTACCGTGGGCGCCAACTCGCGCGTCGAGGGCGGCATGCTGATCGACAAGCCGCATGGCTGGTTCAGCGGCAGCAGCCGCACGCCGGTGGTGGTGATCGGCCCGCACGCGGTGGTGCAGGGCACGCTGGAGTTCCGCCGCGAGGTGGTGCTGAAAGTCAGCGACAGCGCACAGATCGGTCCGGTGAAAGGCGCCACGCCGGTGAAGTTCAGCGGCGCCACGCCGTAAGCTTGTGCTCTATCTGTGGGAACGACTTCAGTCGCGATGCTCCTGAACTTCTCGCGGAAAGCATCGCGACTGAAGTCGCTCCCACAAATCCCGTGCCCGGATGGGCCCCTACATCCAGTCGCGCGGCTTGAGGTAGTCGGCCAGTCGCGACTCGGCCGAACCCGGCTCCGGCGTATACGCGTATTCGAAGCGCACCCGTGGCGGCAGGCTCATCAGGATCGACTCGGTGCGCCCGCCGGACTGCAGCCCGAACAGCGTGCCGCGGTCGTAGACCAGGTTGAACTCCACGTAGCGACCGCGCCGGTACAGCTGGAACTCGCGCTCGCGCTCGCCGTACGGGGTGTCCTTGCGGCGCGTCACGATCGGTCCGTACGCGTCCAGAAAGCCTTCGCCGACCGCGCGGGTGAACGCGAAGCAGCGCTCGAAGCCACCCTCGTTCAGATCGTCGTAAAACAGGCCACCCACGCCGCGCGTCTCATCGCGATGCTTCAGATAGAAGTACTCGTCGCACCACTGTTTGTAACGCGGATAGACGTCCGTTCCGTACGGCTCGCAGAGGTCGCGCGCCACCGTGTGCCAGTGCCGTACATCCTCGTCATGCGGGTAGAACGGGGTCAGGTCGAAGCCACCACCGAACCACCACACCGGTTCCACGCCCTCCTTGCTGGCTTCGAAATAGCGCACGTTCGCATGCGTGGTCGGCACGTGCGGGTTGTTCGGATGCAGCACCAGCGACACCCCGGTGGCGATGAAGCTGCCGCCGGCCAGTTCCGGCCGATGCGCGGTGGCGCTGGGCGGCAGCTGAGTGCCGGACACGCGCGAGAAATTGACCCCGGCTTGCTCGAACACCGCGCCGCCGCGCAGTACGCGGGTGCGTCCGCCGCCGCCCGCCGCGCGCTGCCACGCGTCATCCTCGAAGCGCGCCGCACCATCGAGCTGCTCGATCGCCGCACAGATGCGGTCCTGCAATCCGCGCAGGAAGGTTTCGGCAAGATCGGCTTGCTGGCTCATCGTCTGACCCGTCGATTCAATGCGGCGAGCTTAGCAAGCCATCCGGCGCAGCGGCTGCGGCGAGGCGCCACGTGCACCGACGACAACGGCCTGCCAGGTGGCGACGCAGATCGCTGCGACCCGGCGACATGCGCGGCCTGCGCGGGCACTCGAACGCGCACAAGTCGCGAGTCGCGCGACCCGTTGCGCTCAGCTGATCCGCGCGCGCATCCGTCGATGACCGATCAGCTGCGCCCAGCGCAGGCCCAGATCGATCCACATCAGGTAACTCGCCTCGAGCAGCAGCAGACCGAGATAGCGCCGGTGCCGCGGCAGCGCCGGCTCGGCGGCCACCGGCAATCCGGTGAAGCCGAGCTGGCGCGCCAGCAGCAGGCAACGCGCCAGGTGATAGCGGCTGGTCACCAGCGCCACCGGTGGCAGCCTGGCGTCGTTCGCCTGCGCCAGCAGCAGGCGCCGCGCATGGCGCAGATTCTCCAGCGAATCGATCGAGTCCTGTTCCAGCTCCACTCGCACATGCCCGGGCAGGCCATGCCGTTGCAGCCAGGCATGGCCGGCGGACGCCTCGCTGCGCTGACCGCCGCTGCAACCGCCCAACAGCAGCACATGATCGATCTGCGATTGTTGCGTCAGCATCAGCGTACGGCTCAGGCGCTGCTGATAGTCGTGTTCCGGCACACCGCCTTCGAGCCGGCGACCGAACACCAGCGCGATCATCCGCCGCGGCGGCACCAGCGGGCTGCGCGCGGCGATCCGGCAGACATGGATCAGGTAGGCCAGCCAGACCAGCCCCGCGCTCAACAGCAGAGCCAGCAAGGTCACCACCGCCGCGTGCTGCACATCGCGGTCGCGCAGGTAGCGCCAGGTACGTCGGGTCGATGGCATGCGGGTGGGCGGTTGTGGTGACGACATGCCAGTCTAACCGGCCGGTGTTCGCGGCGCCTTCATGCGGCCATGATCACCATGCGTCACCGCCTGCAGGCGAGTCGGCTGCAGGCTAGGCAAGCTGCAGGGTGACCGCTAGGCTTTTGCGATGCCTATTCCGATGACACCACTCGCGGTCACCGCGTACACCGCCACGTCCGCCATCGGCAGTGGCCTTGCGGCGCACTTCGATGCGCTTCGGCATGCCCGCAGCGGATTGCGCCCGAACGACCTCAGCAGCGTGCCGCTGGCCTGCTGGATCGGCCGCGTCGACGGCGTGGAAGACGCCACGCTGCCCGCCGCCCTCGCCACCTGGGATTGCCGCAACAACCGGCTGGCCTGGCTGGGCCTGAACCAGGACGGCTTCCTCGATCGGGTACGTTCGGCACGCGGCCGTTACGGCGCCGCGCGCGTCGCGCTGCTGCTGGGCACCTCCACCGCCAGCATCGGCGCCACCGAGCAAGCCTATCGGCGGCTCGATGCCGATGGCGGTTTCGCCGACGACATGCTGCGGCCAATGATCCACACGCCGCATTCGCTGGCCGCCTTCGTCGCGGCCGCGCTGGCATTGGAGGGCCCGTGCCTGACCATCTCCACCGCCTGCTCATCCAGCGCCAAGGTATTCGCCAACGCCGAGCGGATGATCCGGCTCGGTCTGGTCGACGCGGCGGTAGTTGGCGGCGTCGACACCCTGTGCGACAGCGTGCTGTTCGGCTTCAACGCGCTGGAGCTGGTGTCGTCCGCACCATGCCGGCCGTTCGATGCGGCGCGCGATGGCATCTCGATCGGCGAGGCGGCCGGCTTCGCCCTGCTGGAGCGCGCCGCCATGGTGCCGGACGCGCCGCAGCTGCTGGGCTACGGCGAGGCCAGCGACGCCCATCACATGTCCACCCCGCATCCTGAGGGTCTCGGCGCCGAGCTGGCACTGAACGACGCGCTGGCACGCGCCGGCCTGGATGCGACGCAGGTCGATTACATCAACCTGCACGGCACCGCCAGCCAGAAAAACGACGAGGTGGAGGCCGCGTTGGTCAGCCGCGCCTTTCCGTCGCGCACGCGGGCAAGTTCGACCAAGGGTTTCACCGGTCACACGCTGGGCGCCGCCGGGATCGTGGAGGCAACGATCGCGTTGCTGGCGATCGAGCATGGCCTGATTCCCGGCAACCTCGGCGGCGATACGCCCGATCCGATCTGCGGCGCGCAATTCGCCTGGCACAGCGAGCAGCAGCGCGTCGACGTGGCGCTGAGCAATTCGTTCGGCTTCGGCGGCAACAACGCCTGCCTCGCGTTTGCGCGTGCAGGGTTTGCCGCATGAGCGCATTGCCCAGCGGTTCATCGCGCGTCTACGTGGAAGGCGTCGGCTTGTGGTCGCCCCAGTTGGCCGACTTCGCCGCCCTGCGAAGCCTGCTGGCCGGTGCCACGCCGACGCCAACTGTGCGGCCCGCCGCCGCCACTTTGCCGCCGAACGAACGTCGCCGCGCGCCGGAAAGCGTGCTGCTGGCGGTCGAGGTGGCCGGGCAGGCCGTCGCGATGAGCGGCCGCGATGCCGCCAGCCTCGCCTGCGTGTTCGCCTCCTCGCACGGCGATCAGCCGATCACCGACTACATGTGCGCCACGCTGGCGCAGACGCCGGCCGAACTGTCGCCGATCCGTTTCCACAATTCGGTGCACAACGCGCCGGTCGGCTACTGGACGATCGCCACCGGTTGCCATGCGCCCTCCACCGCGGTAGCCGCGCAGCGCGCCAGCTTCGGCGCCGGCCTGCTCGAAGCGGTCAGCCAGGTGCTGGCCGAGCAACGCGCGGTGCTGCTGGTCTGCAGCGATACCGCCGGCAGCGGGCCACTGGGCGAAGTCACCGGCTGTCGCCAGCCGTTCGGCTGCGCGCTGGTACTGACAGCGGAGCGCAGCAGCGCGACGCTGGCCCGGCTCGATCTGCAGCTGACTCCGGCACACCCGGATAGCGCACTGGACGAACCACTGGTTGGCTGGCGCGACGGCAATCCCTCGGCCGGTGGCTTGCCGTTGCTGGCCTTGCTGGCCCGCACCGGAGGCCGCTGCCAGCTGACCGCAGCCGCTACACTGGGACTGCAGATCGACATGGATCACATTTAAAGGGAGCTGGTCACTTGAACACCGCTGTCGCACGCTGGTGCGTGCTGATTCCCTGCCTCAACGAGGAGGCTGCGATCCAGCTCGGTGGTCGAGTCCGTGCTCGCGCTGGGTGCAGCCGGTGATCGTGATCGACGATGGCTCGGACGACCGCACCCCGGCGATCGTCGCCAGCCTGCCGGTGACGCTGCTGCGCCATCGCCGAACGGCTGTGGCAAGGGCGAAGCCCTGCGACGCGGCTTCCGCGAGGCGCTGCGGCAAGGCTACGACGCCGTACTCACCATGGACGGCGATGGCCAGCATCTGGCCAGCGACATCCCGCGCATCGTGGCCGCCGCCGCGCAATACCCCGAACCACATCGTGATCGGCGCCCGCCTGCTCGATCGCGAGCAGCAGCCCAAGGGTCGTCGCCGCGCCAATGCGGTGGCCGACTGGGGCATCTCCTGGGCGTGCGCGCAGCCGATCGTCGATACGCAGAGCGGCCAGCGCTGGTATCCGCGCGCCAGCGCTGGATCTGGTCGACCTGCCGGCGGAGAACTTCGTGTTCGAAGCGGCCATCCTGATCGCGGCCTCGCGCGAGAAAAAGCTCGGCGTGGTCTCGGTACCGATCGCCTCCCGCTACCACGGCGAGTTCCGCCTCAGCCATTTCAATCCGGTCGGCGATGTCACCCGCATCACCACCTACACGATCGGCCGGGTCTTTCACTACGGCAGCATCATGGCCAGTCATCGTCGTTCGCGCGCCGCGCCGATCGTCGTCAACCGCGCGACGGACTGACGCCATGGGCCATGCGCTTGCTGCTGGTGCAGTTGGTGGTGATCCTGCTCACTGCGCGCGGGCTGGCCTGGCTGCTGCGCTGGATCGGGCAGCCGCCGGTGATCGGCGAGATGATCGCCGGCCTCGCGCTGGGCCCGCTGGTGTTCGGCGCACTGGCGCCGGCGTGGCAGGGCTGGCTGTTCGCGCCGGCCAGCCTGCCGGCGCTGGACGGACTGAGCCAGATCGGTCTGGTGCTTTTCATGTTCATCGTCGGCGCCGAACTGCGCCTGCCCGGCGGCGTGCGGCAAACCATGCGTGCGGCCGGCGCAGTCAGCGGATTCGCCGTGCTGCTGCCGATCGGCCTGGCCCTGCTGATCACGCCGATGCTGTATGCGCGCTACGCCCCGGCCGGCATCGCGTACTGGCCGTTCGCGCTGTTCATGGCCGCGTCGATGGCGATCACCGCGATGCCCGTGCTGGCGCGCATCCTCAAGGATCGCCACGTCACGCACACGCCGGTCGGCCAGCTCGCGCTCACCGCGGCCGCGATGGCCGATGTGCTGGCGTGGATCCTGCTCGCTCTCACCGTCGCTCTGATCTCCGCACATGGCGACTGGGCACCGTTCTGGCGCAGCGTGGTCGGCGTGGGCGCGATGCTGGTGTTGTGCTTCGGCGCGCTGCGTCCGCTGTTGCGGCGCTGGCTGGCGCAGCATGCGGCGGATGGCCGGCCGGCTGGCGGCGTACTCGCCGTGCTGCTGGTCGGCGCGCTCGGCTGCGCCGCGATGACCGAGTGGCTGCATCTGCATGCGGTGTTCGGTGCGTTCGTGTTCGGCCTGTGCCTGCCGCGCGACGACACGCTGCTGGCCGGGCTGATCGAACGGCTGGAACACGTCGCGGTGATCGCGCTGATGCCGGTGTTCTTCGCGCTGACCGGCCTCAGCGCCAGCGTCGATGCGTTCCACGGCGAGGCGCTCGGCGCGCTCGCGCTGATCCTCGCGGCGGCGGTGATCGGCAAGGTGTTCGGCGGCGCACTCGGCGCTCGCCTCGGCGGCCACGGCTGGCGCGACAGCTTCGCGGTCGGTTCGCTGATGAATGCACGCGGCATGGTCGAGCTGATCGTGCTGAAGATCGGCCTCGACGCCGGCGTGATCGGTCGCGAGATGTTCACCCTGCTGCTGCTGATGGCGATCGTCACCACCATGATGACCACGCCGATGCTGCTTTACTTCAGCCGTCGCCGACCCATCGCCATCCCGCGAGCCTCACGCCATCCAGACCAAGGCTGAGCCACCATCCATGGCGCACGACATCCACGATGCGCACCGCCGGAGCCTTGAGCCTGCATGAGCAACACGACACGTGAAGCGGTGATCCTCGGCGGCGGACTGGCCGGCCTGTGCCTGGCGCTGCAGCTGCGCGGCGAATTTCCGGACATGGACATCCTGGTGCTCGAACGCAACCGCCACCCGCTGCCGGCCGCCGCGCACAAGGTCGGCGAGTCGACGGTGGAGATCGGTGCGCACTACTTCGATCACACGCTGAGCCTGCGCGAGCACATGGATACGGCGCACATCCGCAAGTTCGGCCTGCGCTATTTCTTTTCCGAAGGGATGGACGCGATCGAGGATGCCACCGAACTTGGCGTGAGCCGGATCCTGCCCATTCCCAGCTACCAGATCGATCGCGGCATCTTCGAGACGTTTCTCGGCGAAGAGGCGAGACGTC
This sequence comes from Rhodanobacter sp. UBA5168, assembly GCA_002413455.1. Lineage (GTDB taxonomy): Bacteria > Pseudomonadota > Gammaproteobacteria > Xanthomonadales > Rhodanobacteraceae > Rhodanobacter. The sequence goes on from DHXA01000025.1 coordinate 22,391, forward strand.
GCGGAGTCGACTTCCGCGACGGCGCCACGGTGAAGGGTTTCACCGTGGGCGAACACGGCGCCGCGCACGAGGTGCGCTTCACCGATGACGGCGGCGAGCACACCGTGAGCGCGCGCTGGCTGCTGGATGCTTCGGGCCGCGCGGCGCTGCTGCGCCGGCGCTTCGAGCTGACCCTGGACAATGGCCACCACGCCAACGCGGTGTGGTTCCGCATGGATGCGAAGCTCGACATCGGCAGCTGGACCGACGATGCCGACTGGCGCGGGCGTGTTTCGCCGTCCGAACGCTGGCGTTCGACCAACCACCTGATGGGCGCCGGCTACTGGGCGTGGCTGATCCCGCTGGGTTCGGGCGCGCACTCGGTCGGCATCGTCGTCGATGCCGCGATGCATCCGCTGGAGGGCATGCGCGATTTCGATCTCGCGCTGAAGTGGCTGCATGCGCGCCAGCCGGCGATGGGCCGCGCGGTCGCCGCCGAGCGCGACAGCCTGCTCGACTTCCGCTTTCTGCGTAACTACTCGCACAGCAGCAAGCAGCTATTCTCCGGTGATCGCTGGGCACTTACCGGTGAGGCCGGCACCTTCCTCGATCCGTTCTACTCGCCCGGCAGCGACTTCATCGCCATCGCCAACACCTACATCGTGGCGCTGATCGGCCACGATCGCGCCGGCCGCAACACCGCGCCGTACGCGCACTTCTACGAGAAGCTGTTCTTTTCGTTCTACGACAACACGCTGGCGCTGTTCCGCGACCAGTATCCGCTGTTCGGCAACGCCGAGGTGCTGCCGGCCAAGGTGATCTGGGACTATGCGTATTACTGGGGCGTGCTGTGCCAGCTGATGTTCCAGCGGCGGCTGACCGACCTGAACCTGCTCGGCGACATGCACTCCGAACTGGAGCACGCCCAGGCGCTGAACACGCGCATGCAACAGCTGTTCCGCCAGTGGCATGCCGTCAGCGCGGGGCAGAGCCGGCGCGAAATGCTGGATCAGTGCGCGCTGGCGTGGTTCGCCGAACTCAACGCCACCCTGCACGAAAAGCTGGACGACGAGGGCATCCGCACGCGTCTGCGCGACAACGTGCGGCTGCTCGACGGCGTGGCCGATGCGCTCACGCTGCAGGCCAGCGGCGCCGACGCACGCCTGGGTGCGCCGCTATCGGGCCAGCCGCGGCCAGCGCTGTTCAACGCGGCAGCCTGACGTCGGGGTAGTCAGCCCATGCCACCGTTGACGCCGATCACCTGGCCGTTGATGTAGCCGGCAGCGTCCGAGCACAGGAATGCGACCAGCGCGGCCACTTCCTGCGGCTTGCCCGCGCGTTGCGCGGGGACGACTTCGCGGATGCGTTCGGGCGGAAAGGCCGTGTCGGCCATGCGTCCTTCGATCACGCCGGGCGCGACCACGTTGACGGTGATTCCGCGCGACGCCATCTCGCGCGCCAGCGACCGGCTCGCGCCGTGCAGCGCGGCCTTCGCCGCCGCGTAGTTGGTCTGCCCGCGATTGCCCAGTTGCGCCGCCACCGAACTGATCGAGACGATGCGGCCGAAACGCAGCCGCGCCATCGGCAGCAGCAGCGGCTGGGTCACGTTGAAAAAGCCGTGCAGCGAGACATCGATCACCCGGTGCCATTGCTCGTCGGTCATGCCCGCCATCGGCGCATCGTCATGGATACCGGCGTTGTTGATCACGGCATCGATCGGCGCTTCGGACAGCAGCACGTCGAGTGCGGCGCGCGTCACCTCCGCGTCGGTGACATCGAAGGCAATCGCCTGCGCGCTGCCACCAGCCGCGCGGATCGCCGCCGCCGTTTCCTCGGCCCGGGTCAGGCTCTGGTGGCCGTGCACGATCACATGCCAGCCGGCGACGGCCAGCGCGTGGCAGATCGCGCCGCCGAGTTCACCGCTGCCGCCGGTGACGAGCGCGCGACGTGAAATCATGGCTTCGGACATGGCGGGACTCGCTTGATGATCAGATGACTGGATGGATGACCGCGGCGCGGCCGCTGGCGAGCAGCCGGCTGCGGTGTTCGACGCGGAACGCATACTGTGCGCCGCCGTCGTCGGCGTAGAGACATTCGGCATGGACGTCCAGATGGCCGTCCAGATGGTCGACGTATTCCTCGAAGAACCGTACATCGCGCAGGCTGACCAGCCGGCCGGGGCGTACTTCCCCGGTGCCGCGCGCGCGCGCCAGCAGGGCACCGTGCACCGCCATCGCCTGTGCACCGTACTCGGCCAGATGCACCGCGTGCAGGCCGTGCTCACCGCGCAGCGGGTTGTCGCCGCGCGCATGGCCCGTGCTGGTTGCGTGGATCGTGCCCGCGTCCCACGCCTGCACCGCATCCAGCAGGCACATCGTGCCGGCATGCGGTATCAGCGGCGCCCAGTCAGCCTTCGGAAGCATGTGCGTGCGGCGCCATCAGGATCGACAGGCAGAAGTGAAACGCCACGCCCAGGCTCACGGTGAGCCCGATCGCGCGCAGCACCGGAATCGTGGCCCACGCCAGCATGCCGAATACCAGCAGCGCGGACAGCACGCACACGATGGTGGCATGCAGCGTACGCCGCTGCTCGGCCGGGTCGCCGGTGTCGCGCTCGAAGAACAGCGCGTAATGCAGGCCGAGGCCACCGGCGAGGATCAGCGCGACCAGGTGGAACAGCGAGATCTCGACGCCGGCCACGCGCTCCACCGCCAATACCAGGAACGTCGCCAAGGTCATCGGCGCCAGTACGTGCCAGGCGCGCCGCAGGCTGCGCAGCGCGAACGTGATGGTCAGCACCAGCAGGATCGCGGCGACCAGCAGCGCCTGCAGGATGCGCGTGCGGTAGTCGACCACCAGCGATTCGGAGGCTGCCTTCAGGTCGAGCAGGCGCACTGTGCCGTGGGTGTTGGCGCCCAAAGCCTGCAGTGCCGTCACGTCGTGCACGCCGCTGACCGTACCCAGGCCGAGCCAATGCCCGTCGCGCTGCAGCAGCATCGCGGCGAGGCGCTGGCCCAGCGGCGTCTGCGCGTAACGCTCGGGCGTCAGTGGCGGCAGCGCGCGCGCCGCCTGCACGTCGTCGAGGAACGGCTGGAACAGATCGGGGCGGAACGGCAGACCCTGCAAGGCCTCGTTCAATGCCTTCCGCAAGATGGCCGGGTCCGGCAACTGTTGTTGACGCGCGCGTTGCCGCGCCACCGTCGGCAGGTAACGCGACGGCAGCTCCAGCGCATCGACCGCATGTTTCGCCACTACCGCGTCGACCTGCGGCTGCAATTTTTCCGACAACGCCAGTACGCCCTGCTCGGTGGACGCCTGCAGCACCAGCAGATAGCGCACATCCGGCGCGCCGAGTGCCTCGCGCAGGCGCGCATCATGCTGCAGCATGTCCTGCGGCAAGGGCGTCAACGCAGCGAGGTTGTTCTGCCAGAACGGCCGGGGCGCGACGGCCAGCATCAGCACGATCGCCGCCGCCACCAGCACGGGAATCCAGCGCGGCCGTGGCAGGCGGTCGACGAAGGCGCGCGCCTGCGCCAGCCAGCGCATGTCGGCCACGTCGCGGACGCGCCGCGGCAGCAGATGCGGCAACAGGTAACGCGTGCTGAAACCGGCGACCAGCAGCCCCACGATGGTGAACACCGCCAACTGCTTCAGCCCATTCACACCCGACGCGTAGAACGCCAGATACGCGATGCACGCCGAGGCGATCGCGGTCAGCAGCAACGGCCACAAGGCGCGCACGCTCTGCACCGCATCCTCGCCCGCGCGGCGATGGCTGAGCACGCGGATCGGGTACTCCTGGGCCACCCCGAGCAGGGTGAAACCGAACGCCAGGGTGATGCCGTGCACTTCGGAAAACGCCACGGTCAGCGCGGCGATGCCGGTCAGCGCAGCGCTGGCGATCGGCAGCGCCGACAGCAGCAGCGAACTGAAGCTGCGGTACGCCAGCAGCAGCAGCGCGATGAAACCCACGGTGGAGATGCGCCCGATCCAGTCGGCCTGGTGACGTGTCTGCGCGCCGACCACCACGCTGAAATAGCCCGGACCGCTCAGCTCCAGTTTCGCGCCGGCACTGTCCGGCAACGCATGGAAGGCGTGCTGGATGCCGTCGATCGCCTGCTGCTGCGCGCCCGGATCGAAACCGGCGGCGACGGTCTGCACCAGCAACAGAGCTTCGTTCTGTGGCGAGAACCACACGCCCTCGCGCACCTCCGGCGACTTCGCCGGCGCCCACAGCTCGGCCAGCTTCAGCACCTCCAGCGTCGGGTCGCGCGGCAGCAGACCTTTCAGCAGGCTGGCGGCGGGCGAGGACAGATCATCCAGCCGCTGTTGCAGCTGATCGGCCAGATAGGCCTCGTCCAGCGGCTGCGTATCCAGCGTCGGCGACAGCAGGTAGCGGTACGGCAGCAGGCTGGCATCCAGCGCACCGAGGTCGAAACTGCCGTTGAGTACCTGGCCGTAGCGCTTGTCGCTTTTCAGCGCCGCGGCAAGGCCCTGGCTCAGCGCCGCCAGTTGCGCGTCGGACTGACCAGAGATGGATAGCAGCAGCAGGCGCGAACCCGGCCCGTCACCTACCTGCTCCATCAGCAGGCGCTGATCCGGCGTGGTCGGCGCCGGCATGAAGCTGCGCAGGTCGGTGCTGATCTTCAGGCGCTGGCTGACCATCCAGCCGAGCCCGGCCAGGGCCAGCAGCCATAGGATCAGCAGCGTGGCGCGGGCGCCCTGGCGCATGCTCAGGGCGTGCCCTGGCACAGCGCCTGCAGCGCCTCGCGGGTGGGCTGCGCCGGCATCTTCGTCGCCAGCGCGCCGAGCAGGTCGATCGCGAGATCACCGTCGGCTTCCTGCATGTGCATGCAGCGCGACTCCCTGGCGTAACCGTCGATGGTGATGCTGGCGACGGTCTTCGCCACTTTCGCGTCACGCGGCACCAGGGTCAGCGTCCACGCTGCAGCGGCGTCACCGGCTTGCTTGACCTCGAACGACTGCTGCAACCGGCCGGCATCGCCGCTGAGCAACGCCACGAAACTGTCCAGCAACACTTGCAACTGCGGCGCGCGCTTCAGCGAGAAATGACGCGGGGTTTTGCCGTCACGCTGCTGGGTCACCTCGCCGTCGGCGATGGTGGCGGTTTCCTGCTGCGGCTTGTCGACGCGCCGCTGCAGTTGGTCGCCGCCCAGCCACGACAGCTCGCCCGACACCACCAGCGGCCGCTCCAGCACCTGCAGAAAGCGCGCTTCGGCAAATGCCGTATGCGCCGGCGCGGGCTGGCCCAGCGCGGCAATCAGGGCTTGCGCCGATGACGATGCGACAGCTGGTTCAGACGCTGAGGCGCTCGCCCACAGCGGCAGCAGCAGGCTCAGCAGCAGCAGGCGCGTCTTGCCAGAAATCATAGAAATTGAACCAGTTGTAGGGGGCGACATGGATGTAGTGCTCCAACCGTTGCGCGTACAGGGCGATCAACGCCTCCAGTGCCGGGCCGCGATTGTGCCGAGGAATCTCCACCCGGTCGCTCAGCGGCTCGAAGATCAGCCGATAGCGGTTGCCGCCAAGATACAGGCCAAAACACAGTACCACCGGTACCTGCAGCGTATGCGCCAGCAGCCACGGGCTGATCGGAAACGGCGCCGGCGAGCCGAGGAACTCCGTGCGCCGCAAGACCTCGTGACCGCGACCGCGATCGGCCAGCATCGCCACTACCGCGCCGTTCTGACAGGCCTCGGCCATCGCCAGTGCGATCGAGGTGCCGTCCTGCGCCGCGTCGATCACGCACTTGCCCACGTCCGGCGCCAGCGCTTCCAGCAATTCGGTCATCGCCGGGGTTTTCTGCTTGTCCAGTACCACCCGCAGCGGCATGCCCGGGCGGCGCGCACCAATCGCCCGCAACGCTTCGAAACTGCCCTGGTGCGAACCGAACAGCAGCACCCCGCGGCCCAATGCCACGCGCTGGTCCAGCAGCTCCAGTCCCTGCGTCTCGATCTGGAACGGCAGCTCGCCGTGCGCCAGCAGAAAAATGCGGTCCAGTATCGTGGCGGCGAAACAGTGGATGTGTTTCAGCACCTGCCATGAGGTCGCCGGCCGACCGAATGCGCGCTGCAGGTACTGGCGCGAGGCCAGCCGTTCGGGTCCACGACGCAGGAAGAAATAAAGCGTGATCGGGTACAGGCACAGCCGTCCGAGCCGGCGCCCGCCGTACAGCGCGATCGAACGGATCAGCCAGATCGCGAAGCGTCCACCGCCCTCGGGGCGGCTCTGCCAGTGTTCGTTCGTGCTCATGTCGCTCCCTCGACCACGCCGCGCGCCAGCAAGATGCCGTCGCGCTCGATCTCGAAACGTATCCGCGTTCCATTGGCGGCCGTCTCGCTCAGGCGCAACAGCGCCGTTTCGTTCGGCCGCAACGGCGCCACGAATTTTGCTTCAAACACCTGCGACAGCCGCTGTCCGCGCCATGCGCGCAACGCCAGCGCCACCTGCTCCAGCAGGATCACGCCCGGCACCAGCGGCTGGCCCGGAAAATGCCCGGGCAACGCGGGATGGTTCGCGCCGATGCACAGCGTCTGCACGAAGCCCACCACGCTCATGACGCAACTGCGCCGTGGCCACGCAGCAGCTGCGGCCAGTGCAGGGCCAGTTGCAGCAGCATGTCGTGAAGGCCGGGATGACTGAGATGACGCAGCCGCCAGCGACGGTAGCCGTATTCGAGCAGGAACGCGGCACCAAGCAGCACGTAGCAACCCAGATGCAGCCAGGCCGCGGCCCAGCGCTCGGGCACCTGCAGCGGCGAGGCGACCCCGAAGCGCGCCAGCAGCCCGCTGTGTTCGGCGCCCAACAACAACACTGCCAGCAACAGCGCCTGCGCACCCAGCAGTACCGTCCAGAACCAGGTGAGCTGACTGGCGTAACGGGCCACACCCGGTTGCTGCAGGCGCTCGGCACCTTCGATGGCAACGATGAAGCGTGCCACCAGCGGCTCGGACGTACCCAGCGTGCGGCCGAACCAGCACGCCAGCACCGCGTTGATCAGTACCGGCACGGCTTCCAGCAGCAGGCCGGCAAAGCCATACAGCGACAGCAGCAGCAGCGTGACCAGCGCGCCCGACCAGACCGACCACGGCGCGACGCGGAAGGTGAGCAGACGCGGCAGCATCACCACGGTCAACAGCAAGGCCAGCGCCAGCAGCGGAAAGATCTGCCGATGGGTGACCGCGCCGGCAATCGCCAGCAACGGATAGGCCAGCAGCAGCGGCAGCGCATATCGGCGCGCGGTGCTTTCCATCGGTGAAGAAGCAGACGTCATACCAGGTTCCGCGAGGACTTCGTCCAAAGCATGAGCGTGCCACTGCCGGCGAAACGCAGCGTGACGAAAGCGCCGTTGCCGCGCCTCAGCTGGCGCGATGCTGCTCGACGTGCGCAGACAGCGTGCGCAGGCTGGTGAAGATCTGCCGGTTGTCCGGGTTGTCCGAACGCAGCTGGAAACCATGGCGTTTGGATACGGCCAGCGCAATTTCCAGCGCGTCGATCGAATCCAGTCCCAGTTCGCCGCCAAACAGCGGGGCATCGGGGTCGATCTGTTCCGGAGTCACGGTATCGAGATTCAGGCATTCCACGATCAAAGTGGCCAGTCCGTGTTGCGCTGCTGTCTGTTCTGCCATGCTCGATTCCGTACTCAAGATTCATTGCCTCCCCCCGGTGGCAGTGGGCGCGGAGTGTAACATAGCGCCCTTGTCGTTCCCGGTTGTACACAATGGTTCAGGGATGTGAAACCCCACAGATCGACCCGCTCGCGTACCGTGCGCCCCGGGTGTCCTACCGCATGGCGGAAGTCGCCACCGTGCTCGACGAGCCTGGCACGCTGGCGTTGTTCGGCTTCGGCGTGGGCACCTCGTCAAGCGACGATCCCCGCTACCTGCAGGTGGCACTGGACGGTTTCGACGCGCCTGCCCCACTTGAACTGTGGCGGGTCGATGCGCCGGTAAGCTGCGGCACCGAGGGCGCGTTGCGCTGGGCGGCGGGCGGTGGCTGGCTGTTTACGGCGATCGAACTGGACGAGCGCGAACACGGCGGCCTGGAAGCCAGCGCCGCCCTCGCCTACGCGACCTTGCGGCAATTCGTCGGCCAGCGCACCGAAAAGCATGTACTGCGGGTGTGGAACTACCTGGGCGCGATCAACCACGGTTCGGGCGACGCCGAGCGCTACAAGCACTTCTGTGACGGCCGCGCGCGAGGCATGGGCGCGTTCTTTGCCGAAGGCTTTCCCGCCGCCACGGCCATCGGCCACCGCGGCGCGGAACACCGGCTGCAGGTTTATCTGCTGGCCTGCGATCGGCCCGGCCGCCGGGTGGAAAACCCACGTCAGGTCAGCGCATGGCGTTACCCGCGCCAGTACGGCCGCACGCCGCCCAGCTTTGCCCGCGCAATGACGCTGCCAGCTCAGGATGCGCTGGCGATCTCGGGCACCGCGGCGGTGGTGGGCCACGCATCGGCGCACGAGGACGACCTCGATGCCCAGCTCGGCGAAACCCTGACCAACCTCGAAGCACTGCTGGCCAGCGCCGGCATGGCCGCCGTGTTCGACACCCACTCGCCGCTCAAGGCCTACGTGCGCCACGGCGCCGACGCACCGCTCGTGCGCAACTTCCTGCAAAGCCGCCTGCCCGACGTGCCCGTGCTGCTGCTGCACGGCGACATATGCCGCAGCGAACTGCTGGTGGAGATCGACGGCTGGCGCTACGCCTGAGCACATCCCGCGGCGCGCGGCATCGCGGCTGCGGAGCTTTATGTCGGCACTTTCTGCGGTCGATGCCAGCCATGCAGCGTGTGCTGGCGACCACGCGCCACGGTGAGCTCACCCTCCGGCGCATCATGCGTGATCACCGAGCCGGCGCCGATGGTGGCCTGCGCGCCGATCGTCACCGGTGCCACCAGCGCGCTGTTGGAGCCGATGAAGGCGCCGTCGCCGATGCGGGTGACGAACTTGTTGATGCCGTCGTAGTTGCAGGTGATGGTGCCGGCGCCGACATTGACGCCGCGGCCGATCTCGGTGTCGCCGAGGTAGCTCAAGTGGTTTGCCTTGCTGCCTTCGCCGATGCGGGTTTTCTTGGTTTCCACGAAGTTCCCAACATGTACGCCGGCGTCCAGTTCGGTGCCCGGCCGCAGCCGGGCGAACGGGCCGATCGTGCACGGGCCGTGAGTGACCACGCCTTCGAGGTCACAGTGCGAGTGCACTACGGTGCCGGCCGCAAGTTGTACGTCCTTCAGACGGGTGAACGCGCCGATGCGCACGTCGTCGCCCAGCACCACGCGGCCTTCGAGGACCACGTCGATGTCCAGCTCGACATCACGGCCCGCCGCAACCGCGCCGCGCACGTCGATGCGCAACGGATCGGCCAGCCGCACGCCGTCGGCCAGCAGCGCGCGCGCGGCACGCTGCCGATACGCCGCCTCCAGCTCGGTCAGCTGCAGCGGGGTGTTGGCGCCGGCCGCTTCGATCGGATCGGCGCATTCGACGCTGAGCGCCGCCAGGTTTTCAGCAGCGGCCATGCCGAAGATATCGGTGAGGTAGTACTCGCCCTGCGCGTTGTTGCGGTCGAGCCGGCTGATCCAGCCACGCAACGGCTTTGCGTCGGCGACGAGGATCCCGGTATTGACCAGGCTCACCGCTCGCTGGTCGGCGTCGGCATCCTTCTCCTCAACCACCATGCGCACGCGGCCATGGTCGTCGCACAGAACACGGCCATAGCCGTGCGGATCGGCAAGCCGCATGGTCAGCAGGCTGAAGCCCCCCTCCGCCGCCGCCAGTCGCTGCAGCGTCTCGACCCGGGTCAGCGGCACGTCGCCGTACAGCACCAGGACACGCACATTTCCGGCTGGCACGCCGTCGGGCACGCCGGCGAGCGCCTGCTCCACGGCATGACCCGTACCCAGCCGTTCGGCCTGCAGCACCCAGCGCAGATCGGGCTGGCCGGCGAATGCCGCCTGCACCTGCTCGCCGCAATGGCCATGGACGATGTGGATCGCCGCCGGCTGCAACGCACGCGCCACGTCGACCACGTGCGCCAGCAAGGGTCGGCCGGCCAGCGGCATCAGCACCTTGGCCCGACTCGATTTCATCCGCGTGCCGGCACCGGCCGCGAGGATGATGACGTGGAGGGAAGCATGGTTCATGGGTATCGGCCTGACGCATCTCGATCAAAAAAGCATAACAGCCCATCCGGTCGCGACGAGGACGGGAAAGGGCTCAGGACTTCGTCGTCGCGGCCGAAACGGTGGCCTTGCCGGCATGGCATTCGAAGCGGAATACATAGGCGAGGCTGAATGGCTGCGTCCCGCTGTCGACCAAGTGGCTGTTGCCGTCGGCATCCGCGGCCCAGCGGTTGATCGTCAGCGGATTGAACCGCCATTGCAGCACCGCCACGCGCACGGCGGCGATGAAGGCACGCCGGTCGGCGTCCGCCTGCACCTCACCCGCCACGCGCACTTCACCAACCTTGCCGGCCCCGTCGACGATCAACAACGCCGGCACTTCCTGCGACGGCGGGCAGCCGGCGAGCAGGCTTGGCGGATACATGGGGGTCACGCGCTGGAACGGTGTGCCGCCGCTGGACACTTCGCCCAGCGCCAGCTGGTAACGCCTCGTGCCGGCCGGCACCACCTCCCGCCAGGAAGCATCGCCGGTGCTGGGAGAAAGAGCCGGTGTCGGCTGTGTCGTGGCGCAGCCGGCCAGCATCAACAGCAGCCCACAGCATGCGTTACGCCAACCGGTTGCCCGCCACGTCATCGTGATCGTGCCCGCCTGCCCAAACCTGCATCGTGCCGACGCAAAAACGCCGGCACAAGGCCGGCGTTTTTCGAGCGTCCGCACAAGAACGTGCGGGCTCCGCCGAACTCAGTGCTTGAGGCTCTTGCGCAGACGCTCCAGCGCCTGCAGCTGGGTCATCGCCTGGACCAGCTTGGCCTGGGCCTCGGCGATCTCCATCGCGTCGGTGCGGTTGGCCAGCGCGTCTTCGGCTTCCTTCTTGGCGCGCTGCGCGGAAGCCTCGTCGAGGTCAGCGGCGCGGGCAGCGGTGTCGGCCAGCACGGTGATCACCTGCGGCTGCACTTCCAGAATGCCGCCGGAAACCCAGAACTGCTGGCGCTCACCGTTGGCCAGCAACACGTCGACATGGCCCGGCTTGAGCCGGGTGATCAGTGGCGCGTGGCGAGGGGTGATGCCCAGCTCGCCGATTTCGCCGGTGGCAACGACCATCGTCGCGTCGCCGGAGAAGATCTCGGCTTCGGCACTGACGATGTCGACGCGAATGGTTTGGGTCATGGTGTTTGTCTCGCTTTGCTCGACGGAATCCCGCAAGGGGACTTCCTTGCGGTCGCCGGGAATGGGGAACGGGAGCGGATGGAGCAAGTGCGCGACCGCCGCAACACCCTGGTTTCCCGTCCCCGACCTCCGTTCCCGCTTCTACGCTCAGGCGGCCTTCTTGGCGCCCATCTCTTCCGCTTTCTTGATCGCCTCGTCGATGCCGCCGACCATGTAGAACGCCTGCTCCGGCAGGTGGTCCACGTCGCCGTCGACGATCATCTTGAAGCCGCGGATGGTTTCCTTCAGCGACACATACTTGCCCGGCGAACCGGTGAACACTTCGGCCACGTGGAACGGCTGCGAGAAGAAGCGCTCGATCTTGCGTGCGCGGTATACCGACTGCTTGTCTTCCTCGGACAGCTCGTCCATGCCGAGGATCGCGATGATGTCCTTCAGCTCCTTGTAGCGCTGCAGCGTGCCCTGCACGCGGCGGGCCACGTCGTAGTGCTCGACGCCGATCACGTTCGGATCGAGCTGGCGGCTGGTGGAATCCAGCGGATCCACCGCCGGGTAGATGCCCAGCGAGGCGATGTTGCGGCTCAGCACCACGGTCGCATCCAGATGGGCGAAGGTGGTGGCCGGCGACGGATCGGTCAGGTCATCCGCAGGCACGTAGACCGCCTGGATCGAGGTGATCGAGCTGGTCTTGATCGAGGTGATGCGCTCCTGCAGCACGCCCATTTCCTCGGCCAGCGTCGGC
>DHXA01000030.1 GCA_002413455.1 Rhodanobacter sp. UBA5168
AACCTTTTTATCCACATTCCCTTCGGAGTAAGCCATGAAGCGGACCTTCCAGCCCAGCAAGCTCAAGCGCGCTCGCACGCACGGTTTCCGTGCCCGTATGGCCACCGCCGACGGTCGCAAGATCCTCAATGCCCGTCGCGCCAAGGGCCGCAAGCGCCTGATCCCGTAATCGGTACGAGCGTCATGTCCACCGCCGGGCTGCCGCGCGATGCGCGGTTACGTCGGCCAGGTGACTTTGCCGCCTTGCGGACAAGCAGCGGACGCGCAGGCGGCCGCTGTTTTCATATGCGTTATCGCGACAACGAACTGGGTCATGCCCGGCTCGGCCTGGCGATTTCCAAACGCGTTTCCAAGCGTGCGGTCGAGCGCAACCGGATCAAGCGGTTGTTGCGTGAATCGTTCCGCCGCGTTCGTCACCAGCTGCCCGCCGTGGACCTGATGGTGATGGCGCGCGAACAGGCGGCCGGCGTACCCGGTGCGCAATTGCTGACCGAGATCGATGGGCTGTGGAAAAAGCTGCTGGCAAACCGACCCGGAACGTCCGAACCATTGAAGCGGGCTGACGACACCACCACAATCGTGCGTTGACCCTTTCTTTTCTTTGTCTCCGCGGCGTTCAAAGTGTCGTGGCGTTACCCGGATTTGCTACGCGATGAATCAAACGCGCACCTTCCTCATGTTCGCCCTGCTGGCTGTGGCCTACCTGCTGTTCATCGCCTGGGAAAAGGACTACGCGCCACCGCCGCAAATTGCGCCAGCCAGTGCATCCACTTCGTCAGCCGATGGCAGCGTGCCGGGAGCGATCCCGACCGCAACGAGCCCGACCGCAGCATCCGGCACGGCCGCAGCGATCGCTACCGACGCCGCCCATGCCGGGCAGGCGCCGTCGCAGCTGATCACCATCAACACCGACGTGCTGCACCTGCGTGTGGACACCCGCGGCGGCAGCGTGGTGCATGCGGATTTGCTGGCGTACCCCAACGCACCAAGCACGCACAAGGTACCGAATCCGCCGCCGACCGTGCTGCTGGCCAACGATGACACGCACTACTTCGTGGCCCAGAGTGGCCTGGTCAGCAGCAGCGATACCGCGCCGCAGGATCAGCCGAATCATCAGGCATTGTTCCAGAGCGCGCAGACTGCCTATACGCTGGCCGACGGCCAGAACGAACTGAACGTCGACCTGACCTGGCAGGATGCCGCCGGCCTCAAGGTCACCAAGACCTACAGTTTCAAGCGCGGCAGCTACGTCATCGGCGTGAGCCAGCGCATCGACAACGGTGCGGCGCAGGCGTGGCAGGGCAATGCCTACCAGCAGCTGTTGCGGATCGAGCCGCCGCATACCGGCAACTGGCTGACCAACATGTCCAACCCGGAGTCGCGCAGCTTCCAGGGTGCTGCCTGGTACACCGGCGAGAAGTTCGAGAAGCTGCCGTTCGCGGATTTCAAGAAAGAAAAGGATCAGCTCAACAGCCAGATCAAGGGCGGCTGGGCGGCGATGCTGCGACTGTATTTCGTCACCGCATGGATTCCGCCGGCCGGCGAGACCGACCAGTACACCACGCAGACGATCAACCCCGACAGCGCGCACCCGCGTTACCTGATCCGTGCGGTCGGCCCCGCCTTGAGCGTGGCACCGGGCCAGAGCCTCACCAGCCAGTCGCGCCTGTATCTCGGCCCGAATGTGCAGGGCACGCTGGACGCGGTCGCGCCGGGACTCGACCTGACCATCGACTACGGCATGTTCAAGGTCATCGCCGTGCCGATGCACTGGGTGCTGTCGCAGTTCCACGCGATCAGCAAGAACTGGGGCCTCGCGATCATCCTGTTGGTGCTGCTGATCAAGGGTCTGACCTGGAAGCTGACGGCACTGCAATACAAGTCCAGCGCGAAGATGCGCAAGCTGGCACCGCGGATCCAGGCGCTGAAGGAGCGTTACGGCGACGACAAGGTCAAGATGCAGCAGGCCACCATGGAGCTGTACAAGAAGGAGAAGGTCAACCCGATGGGCGGCTGCCTGCCGGTGCTGATCACCATGCCGGTGTTCTATGGCCTGTTCTACGTGCTGCAGTACAGCCTGGAACTGCGCCACGCCGCGTTCATGTGGATTCCCGACCTGAGCGCGCCCGACCCGTTCTACATCCTGCCGATCATCTATGCGGCGGTGATGCTGGGTACGCAGTGGCTCAACCCGGTCGCCGCCGGCATGGATCCGGCCCAGGCGAAGATGATGAAGGTGATGCCGTTGCTGTTCACGGTGATGTTCGCCTTCTTCCCCGCTGGCCTGTGCCTGTACTACGCGGTCAACGGCCTGGTCGGTCTGGGCCAGCAGTGGTGGGTCACGCATCACGTCGATCGCGAGGAAGTGGTCAAGGCCACCTGAGCTCGACTCACTTCGCAAATACAAGTCAGCCGCGAACGGGCAACCGCCGCGGCTGACTTCGTTTAGAGTCATCGAATCATGAGCAAGCAAACCACCGACACGATCGCCGCCATCGCCAGTGCGCCCGGCGCGGCCGGCGTCGGTGTGGTGCGCGTATCCGGGCCGGCTGCACCGGCAATCGCACAAGCCATGCTCGGCCGCATGCCGCAGCCGCGCCACGCCCACTTCGCCGCGTTTCGCGATGCCGCCGG
>DHXA01000179.1 GCA_002413455.1 Rhodanobacter sp. UBA5168
ACCAAGGACAAGCTGGTCTCGTCCGAGGTCAAGACGGTGGTCGAGCAGGTTGTCAACGAAAAGCTGGGCGAGTTCCTGCTGGAGCATCCGAACGAGGCCAAGGCGATCGCCTCCAAGGTGGTCGATGCGGCGCGTGCCCGCGAGGCCGCGCGCAAGGCCCGCGAGATGACCCGCCGCAAGGGCGCGCTGGACATCGCCGGCCTGCCCGGCAAGCTGGCCGACTGCCAGGAGAAGGACCCGGCACTGTGCGAATTGTTCCTGGTCGAGGGTGATTCCGCCGGCGGCTCGGCCAAGCAGGGCCGCAACCGCAAGACCCAGGCCGTGCTGCCGCTGAAGGGCAAGATCCTCAACGTGGAGAAGGCGCGGTTCGACCGCATGCTGGCTTCGGCCGAGGTCGGCACGCTGATCACCGCGCTCGGCACCGGCATCGGCAAGGACGAGTACAACCCGGACAAGCTGCGCTACCACCGCATCATCCTGATGACCGATGCCGACGTCGACGGCTCGCATATCCGTACTCTGCTGCTGACCTTCTTCTATCGGCAGATGCCCGAGCTGATCGAGCGCGGGCACATCTACATTGGTCTGCCGCCGCTGTACAAAGTGAAACAAGGCAAACAGGAGCTGTACATCAAGGACGACACCGCGCTGAACGACTACCTGATCTCCAGTGCGGTCGATAACGCCGCGCTCACGTACAGCCCGGATGCGCCGCCGATCAGCGGAGAAGCGCTCGAAAAGCTCTTGCGTGGTTACCAGCATGCGCTCGATCAGATCGCCAAGCTGGCGCATCGTTTCGACGCCATGGTGTTGAATGCCTTGCTCGAACACACACCACTGGAACCGGGGTTGTGGGCCGACTCGTCGGCCATGCAGGCATGGCTGGACGCGGCGACCCAGCGGCTCGCTGCCAGCGGGCTTGGCAAGCCGCACTACAAGATGCTGCTGCGTTCGGCGCACGACGAACAGCCCGCCGCCATCGAAGTTGTGCGTGAGCAACACGGGCTTACCCATACCTGGTTTCTGCCCCAACCCTTCTTCAGCAGCAACGAGTTCCGCCCGATCCTGGCGATCAGCCAGCAGATTGCCGGCATGATCCAGCCCGAGGCGGTGGCGCGCCGGGGCAATGCTTCACGCGGCGTGCTGAGCTTTGTCGAAGCACGCAACTGGCTGCTGGAAGAGGCGAAGAAAGGGCGCAGCATCCAGCGCTTCAAGGGCCTTGGTGAAATGAATCCCGAGCAGCTGTGGGATACCACGGTGAATCCGGAAACCCGCCGCATGCTGCAGGTCGGTGTCGAGGATGCAATCGCCGCCGATCAGATGTTCTCCATGCTGATGGGCGAGGCGGTCGAGCCACGCCGCGATTTCATCGAAGCGAACGCTCTGAAGGTCGCCAATCTTGACGTTTGAATTCGGCGACCAGCGACTGGCCAAGTCATTCCCTCTGTACGCATCCTTGTCTGGCTCCGTACGATGAACCGATAGCCTCAACAGGGCGTCACGCTTGAATGGTCAGCAGGAAAGGCAAACAAGCGGGCCAACCAGCGCATAAAATCGCCAAGTGGTTGATTTTCAATAATCTTTTATGCGGCAGTGCAACTTGTTATCGCCCACCAGCTCGGGTTACGCTCCGCAATCCCCCGCGCCGTTCCACGCGCGCCGACAGATACGAGGATCACCATGAAGCATGTCCGAGGCTTAACCATGCTGGCGAGCGCAGCACTGCTGCTCACCCTGACCAGCAGCCCGGCGCTGGCCCGCGGCGCCGACACCAAGCCCAAGCAGGAAGTGCAGTATCCGAATGCGACTCGAGTCGCACCGAAACTCGATCTGACCAGCGAAAAGGATCAGAAAAATCTCAACGAAGGGCTGGATGCTGTTGCCGCTGGCGATCAGGCGAAGGCCGAGCAAATGCTGCAGCCGATCGTCGATGGTGGCAGCAAGAGCAAATACGCGCAGGCACTCGCGCTGCAGGGACTGGCCAGCATCAAGTACAACGCCGGTGACTACAAGGGTGCGATTGGCTTGCTGCAGCGCTCGCTTGCGCTCGGGGTGATGCCGAACGATACCTACTTCCAGCTCCAGTACATGCTGGCGCAGTTCCAGATGGCCGATGAGCAATATCAGGCCGCGCTGGACACTCTCACCAAGTGGCGCGCGGAAGGCAAGAAGGAAACTGCCAGTTCCTACGGGCTCGAAGGTAATGCCGACTACAGGCTCGGCAAGTTTCCCGAGGCGATCGCCGCGATCAACAAGGCCAAGTCGCTCACCGACAAGCCTGAGGCGAGCTGGAACCAGATCCTGATGGCGAGCTATTCCGAGTCGGGCCAGGACGACAAGGCCGCCGCGCTGGCCCAGCAGCAACTCACCGCCAATCCGGACGATCCCAACGCACTCAACAACGCCGCAGCGGTGCTGATGCAGGCACATAAGTATCCGGAAGCTATCCAGCTTATGGAAAAGGGGCGGGCCAGCGGCGCGTTCAAGAGTGAAGCGAACTATGTGAGCCTCGCCAAGTTGTATCTGGTCACCGGGCAGGACAGTTCTGATCCTGCGCCCAATGCGATCAAGGCCGGTCAGGTACTCCAGGACGGCATGAGCAAGGGCCTGGTCAAACCCAGCGCTGATACCTACGTATTGCTTGGCCAGTCGGCCGAGCTGGCCAACAACACCAGTGCCGCGGTCGACGCCTATAACAAGGCGGTACCGTTGGCCAAGGACGGTGAGGCTGCACTGCGTGCCGGTCGACTGCTGCTGAGCGAGAACAAGTACAGCCAGGCCAAGGGGCTGATTCAGCAGGGCATCGACAAGGGCGTCAAGCAGAAGGGCGTCGCCTACATGCTGCTGGCTGAAACCGAGCGTGGTTTGAAGAACAAGCCTGCTGCGATCACCGCGATGAAGCAGGCGGCACAGCAGCCGGAAACGGCCGAGAAGGCCAAGGCATGGCTCAAAAAGGCCGGTGCCGGCTGATAATGGCCGGGGTGCTGGACGGCCTCATGGGGTAGATGGACGTCCATTCATTTGCCCCAGGACAGCTATACAAATGTCATGTGCTGTTGTACCGTTGAAAACCTTTCCCTGCGTCTCCCCAGCGGCGAGTTCCGTCCAGACATCCAGACGGTTTCGTGTTACGCCCTGCGGTAACGTTCTCTCCGATTGATCAGCTTCAGACAAGTGACAGATGGCCTCAAGTAACGAAGAAAACGGGCGCGAGCCATTTAGCTGGAAGCGCACCTGGGCACTTGCAGTAGCCATCGGGCTGCATGCGTTTGCGTTTCTGTTGATCGTGGCGCCGATGGCGCCGCCGAATCAGAATCACAAAGAAAAAGAACGCATCGTCCAGGTGAACTTCATCGAGCCGCCGCCGCCGCCGCCGCCACCGCCGCCGCCGCCGCCGGAGCCGCCAAAGCAGCCGCCGCCGAAGATCATCCAGCAGATCAAGCCGCCGCCGACTCCGCCGCCGCCGACTCCGCCACCACCGGTGGAAGAGGTTTCGCAGAACGCGGTGCAGGCGCCGCCTCCGGCACCGCCAGCACCACCGGCACCGCCAGCGGACATAACGGCCAGTTCAGATCTCAGCTACAACAGTCGTCTTCAGCCGAAGTACCCGCCGCAGGCTGTTCGCCAACGGCATGAAGGGACGGTGGTGTTGATGATATTGGTGGGTGTGGATGGTTCGCCGAAGGACATCAAGGTCGACAAGTCCAGCGGTTACCATGAACTTGATCGTGCAGCCATGGATGCCGCACGCAGCTGGCGCTTCAATCCAACCATCCGGAATGGACAAAAAGTTGAAGGGTACGCACGCGTTCCCGTTAACTTCAATCTCAATCAGCTGTAATCAGCTTCACCGATTACGGTTTACAGTTCACGCTTGACTTCCCTAGGGTAGCGTTATGTTCCTACAGACTCCTGCAACAACCGATGCCGCACAGGCCATGGGTGGCAATACCAACGCCGAAGCCATGAAACAGATGGGCTTTGGCAACCTGATGCAGAACTTCGACTGGCTCGGCTGGGTCGTCTTCGTGACGCTCGTCGTGATGTCGTTCCTGTCGTGGTACTTCATCATCGCCAACGGCATTCGCAATGCGACGGTCAAGGCGCGCGCCGACAAGGTCATCGACGGCTTCTGGGGTAACGGTTCCACCCAGGACGCGATTCGCGAACTGGAGTCCCAGCCCAAGAGCGAGCCGTTCTCCAAGATCGCGCTCGACGCCGCCTCGGCGGTTGCCCATCACCAGCAGACCACGTCCGGCACCACCGGCCGTCTGGCGGAGTCGCTGGGTCGTTCGGAGTTCATCGACCGTGCCCTGCGTCAGGCCGTGGCTCGCGAGAGTCTGCGTCTGGAAGGCGGCATGACCCTGCTGGCCACCGTCGGATCCGCTGCGCCGTTCGTCGGTCTGCTCGGCACCGTGTGGGGCATCTATCACGCACTGATCGGCATTGCTGCAACCGGCAACGCCTCGATGAACGCGGTGGCAGGCCCCGTGGGTGAGGCGCTGATCATGACCGCATTCGGTCTGTTCGCCGCGATCCCGGCACTGTTTGCGTACAACTTCTTCAGCCGTTCGAATCGTCTGACCTACGCCCGGTTCGACGAATTCGCGCATGACCTGCACGACTTCTTCGCCACCGGCTCGCGCGTCGAAAGCCAGAAGTGAGGGATTGACCCATGGCGATGAGTACAGGTGGCAATTCCGGCGGTCCGATGTCGGAGATCAATGTCACGCCGCTGGTCGACGTGATGTTGGTACTGCTGATCATCTTCATGATCACGGCGCCGCTGATGTCGCATTCCATCACGATCGAGTTGCCCACCGCCAATCCCAAGACCAAGGATTCGGAGGTGCTGGTGCCGCCGCTGGATCTCGCGGTCAAGCAGGATGGCAGCATGTACCTCAATGATCAGCCGGTTACCGAAGCCGAGTTGCGGGCACAGTTGGCGGTCAACGCGCAGAAGACGCCGCAACCCGAACTGCAGATTCGTGCGGACAAGGCGACCGAGTTCAAGATCGTGAAGAAGATCATCGGCAACGCCAAGGACTCGGGCATGGTCCATGTCGGCTTCATGACCACTGACGCGCCGAAGGGGTGACTTGAGATGGCTTTCACCACCAAAACCAGTGGACCGATGTCGGAGATCAACGTTACGCCGTTGGTCGACGTGATGCTGGTGCTGCTGATCATCTTCATGATCACGGCACCGGTACTGGCGCACAAGATCCAGGTTGACCTGCCGCAGCCGAATCCGAACGTCGTCAATCCGCCGACGCCGCTGGATCCGATTCACCTCAAGATCGACCCGAGTGGTGCGTTCTACTGGAACGACACGCCGGTCGACGAACTGGGCCTCAAGGCGCAGCTTGCCGTGATTGCGCAGCAGACCAATCAGCCGGAAATCCAGATCGCGGCCGACGATGCTGCGGCCTACCAGTACGTGGCACGCGTGCTGGCCGATGCAAAAAGCTACAACCTCACCAAGATCGGTTTCACTGAAGGCAACTGATCCAGTTCACCAGTCGCAAAACAAAACCCCCGCCATGTGCGGGGGGTTTGTTTTGCGCGGACGGGTACATGTTCGACCTGTGCCGGACGGCATTCAGCGCAGGATCTGCAGATACTTGCGCACCGTGGTGGTCAGTCCCTCATAGAGCGCCTCGCCGATCAGCGAATGGCCGATCGATACCTCGGCCAAGCCCGGAATCGCCGCCTTGAACGTACCAAGGTTGGCCTGGCTCAGATCGTGTCCCGCGTTCACCGCAAGCCCCGCTTGCTGCGCGCGCCTGGCGGTGTCGGCACAGGTGGCCAGTGCGGCGGCCGGCCGACCATCGACAAAGGCTTGCGCATAGGGCCCGGTATAGATTTCGATCCGCTGCACGCCGATCACCGCAGCCAGGTCGAAGTCCTGGCTGCCGGGGTCGACGAACAGGCTGACCCTGCAACCGAGGTCGCACAACTCGCTCACCAGCGGCCGTAGCCGCGCAATGTCGCGGCGCAGATCGAAGCCGTGATCTGACGTGATCTGGCCGTCGTCATCAGGCACCAGGGTGACCTGGGTCGGCCGTACCTCGCGCGCGAGCGCGAGCAAGCCTGGGTATGCCCCTCTGGCCTCGGCAAACGGATTGCCTTCGATGTTGTATTCCACGCGGCCACGCAACATGGCGGCCAGCGCGCGCACGTCGTTCGGTCGCACGTGGCGCAGGTCCGGTCGCGGATGCACGGTGATGCCGCCGCAACCCGATTCGATGCAGGTCTGTGCAGCGCGACAGATGTCTGGCTCGCCGCCACCGCGCGAATTGCGCAACACGGCAATCTTGTTGAGGTTGACGCTGAGCAGGGTCATGGCGGGTCTGGTGATCTCGGCAGTAAGGGCCTTTGGTGCACGCATCGGCCAGCGCGCGCCGGGCCGGAAACAGTGCGCCGATCAGCCGCCGCTGGCAAGCGTACCCAACCGGATCCGGC
This sequence comes from Rhodanobacter sp. UBA5168, assembly GCA_002413455.1. GTDB lineage: Bacteria > Pseudomonadota > Gammaproteobacteria > Xanthomonadales > Rhodanobacteraceae > Rhodanobacter. Next base: position 6,466 of record DHXA01000179.1, read on the forward strand.
GCGCCTCCCCGCGCCACGCCAGCGCCGCCACCAGCGCCGCATCGACAGGCAGGCGCTGCAGCTGCCAGGCCAGGACGTCTTCGCCCTCAAGTCGCTGCAGCGTCAAGCGGTCCACACTGCTGGTGACACTGAGGCGATCAAGTCCGAATGCGAGACCGCGCCCGAGCGCCTTGAGCACGGCCTCCTTGGCCGTCCACAGTTCCAGAAAGGCGGCGTGGCGACCGTTTGGCGACAACGCCGTCAGCGCCGCGAGCTCGTCGTCGGTGAAATAGCGGCTGGCGATTTCCAGCGCCCGGGGCCGCGGCCGCAGCCGCTCGAGATCGATCCCCGGCGCAATCCAGCGACCGATCGCGATCAGGGCGTGGCCGCCACTGTGCGACCAGTTGAAACCGAGCGACTGGTCATGCGCACGGGCAAGCGCCGGCCGACCGTACTCGCCATCCGTCAATGTAACCCGACCGCTGTCGATACCGAGATAGGCACCCAGTACCGCTCGCAGCGGTTCGCGCCGCTGCTGAGGCTGGTAGTCCAGGCGCCACACATGAATCTCGTCATCGCGCAGACGCTCTGCTAGCTTGGCAAGCGTCAGTGCGTGCGTTGCAATCATCCATGCATGTTGCCGCCGGTGGCGCCGGCGCACAAGCACACACTCCGTCCATCGACGCGGGTTGGCGCGCGCGGTGCGGATTCATCCGTTCGACCGGAGAGGCTGCTTGATCCAGGGTTGGTTGCTGTTGCTGGTGTCGCTGCTCTATGTCGGGCTGCTGTTCGTGGTGGCCTACGCGGGCGATCGTCGGCCGCTGTATCCGCGACAGCCGCGTTTGCGACCGATCGTCTACAGCCTGGCGCTGGCGGTGTACTGCTCTTCGTGGACGTTCTATGGCGCGGTCGGAACCGCGGCGCGTGATGGCCTGGCCTATCTGCCGATCTATTTGGGCCCGATCCTGCTGTTCGTGTTCGGCTTTGGCCTGCTGCGTCGCTTGCTGCAGGTGGTGAGGCAACGCAACATCACCTCGATTGCCGATTTCATCGGTGCGCGGTTCGGCAAGTCGCACGGGCTGGCGGCGCTGGTGGCGGTGATCGCGGTAATCGCGGTGGTGCCGTACATCGCGCTGCAGTTCAAGGCGGTGGCGATGTCGTTCGGTGTGCTCGGCGGAGCCGGCCATGGCGTCGTGATGGCTGGCGGCATCGACAGTGCCTTGTGGTGCGCGGTGCTGCTGGCCGTGTTTGCGATTCTGTTCGGCACGCGCAGCATCGACGCCACCGAGCACCACCACGGCATGATGCTGGCGATTGCACTGGAGTCGCTGATCAAGCTGCTGGCCTTCGTCGCACTGGCGGGGTACGCGCTATGGCAGGGGCCGGGCCTGGCGAGCACGGTGCAACGCCCGTTGATGCAGCTCAGCCATGGTCTGTCGCCGGGGTTTCTGGCCCAGACCATGCTGGCGTTCTGCGCGATGTTCTGTCTGCCGCGGCAGTTCCAGATCGGCATGGTCGAGTGCGAGGACGCCAGCGATCTCAAGCGTGCGCGCTGGATGGTGCCGTTGTATCTGGCCATCATCAGTCTGGCGGTGCTGCCGATCGTGACGGCAGGCGTGCACATGCCGCAGGTACGCGATGGCGCCGCCGATGCGTGGGTGCTGACCCTGCCGATGGCGCACGGTGATCGCGGCATGGCGCTGCTGGCCTTCATCGGCGGCTTCTCGGCGGCGACCGGCATGGTGATCGTGGCCTCGGTGGCGCTGTCGATCATGATCAGCAACGACCTGGTGATGCCGGCATTGCTGCGCGTCCATCGTCTGCGTCTGGAGCACCGCGCCGACCTGTCGCAATGGGTGCTCGGCGTGCGTCGTGTTGCGATCATGGTGCTGGCGCTGATGGCGTACGCGTACTACCGCGTGGCTGCCAATGCGGAGAACCTGGCGGCCACAGGCCTGCTGGCTTTTGCCGCTGTGGCGCAGTTCGCGCCGGCCCTGATCGCCGCGCTGTACTGGCGTGGCGCCAGCCGGCGCGGCGTGGCGCTTGGCCTGGCCGGCGGTTTCGCCATGTGGGTTTACACCCTGCTGCTGCCGGCGCTGATCCGTTCGGACCATTGGCTGCAGGAAGGCCCGTTCGGCTGGGACTGGCTACGCCCGCAGGCGCTGTTTCATCTCAGCGGCTGGGATCCGGTGATGCATGGCACGTTCTGGTCGCTGCTGGTCAACGTGGGCTGCCTGGTGTTCTTCTCGCTGCGCTTTCGACCAAGCCTGGAGGAGCGCCTGCATGCGGCGATGTTCATCGATGCCGATCCGGCCAGCCGCAGCGGCGCCGGTGACTGGGCCGGTGACTGGCGCGGCCGCGTGGCGGTGGCCGATCTGCGCACCATCGCCGAACGCATTGTCGGCGAACGCGGCAGCACACGTGCCTTCGACGACTACGCCCAGCGTCGCGGCCGCCCGTTGCTGGCCAGTGAGGCGGCCGACCGCGCCTTGATCCAGTACACCGAACGCCTGCTCGCGTCGGCGGTGGGCGCCGCCAACGCGCGGCGCATCCTGATCGGCGCGTTGTCCGGCAGCGGGCTGGATATCGCCGAGTCCATGGCGCTGATGGACGAGGCCTCGCAGGAGCTGCGCTTCAACCGCGAGCTGCTGTCCACCACCCTGGAGAACGTGTCGCAAGGCATCAGCGTGGTCGATGCACACATGCGATTGGTGGCATGGAACCGGCGCTATCTGGAGTTGTTCGACTACCCCGACGGCATGGTGCATGTCGGCGTGCCGGTGGCTGACCTGATTCGCTGGAATGCCGAGCTGGGCGAATGCGGTCCCGGCGAAGTGGACGGCCATGTGGCCAAACGCATCGACTACATGCAGGCCGGCTCGCCGCATTTGTTCCAGCGCATCCGCCCCGACGGCACGGTGATCGAGTTGCGCGGTCGGCCGTTGCCGGGGGGCGGATACGTCACCACCTACAGCGATGTCACTGCCTACAAGCATGTCGAACAGGCGCTGATCGAGGTGAATGAAACGCTGGAGCAGCGCGTCGAGCAGCGCACCGCCGAGTTGTCCGAAGCGCTGGTCGCCACCGCCCATGCACGGCGTGCCGCCGAAACGGCGAACATCTCCAAGACCCGTTTCCTCGCAGCCGCCAGCCACGATCTGCTGCAACCGCTGAATGCGGCGCGGCTGTTCACCTCGGCGCTGCGCGCACATCCCGGTCTGGACGTCGAAGCCAGCGGGCTGGCCGAGCGGATCGACGCTTCGTTCCGCGCCGCGGAGGATCTGCTGGATGCACTGCTGGACACCTCGCGTCTGGATGCCGGCAGCTACCGGCCGGAGGTGGGCGGTTTCGCGCTGGGCGAGCTGTTCGATTCGCTGAAGGCGCAGTTCGCGGTCGTCGCCGAGCAACGCGGATTGCGACTGCGTGTGGTGTCGACGACGCTGGCAGTGCGCAGCGATCCGCAACTGCTGCGCCGGATCCTGCAGAATTTTCTCTCCAACGCATTGCGCTACACCAGCAAGGGCAGCGTGTTGCTGGGTGCGCGGCGCGTGGGCGATCAGGTGCGCATCGAAGTGTGGGATTCGGGCCCAGGCATCGCCGCCGAACAGCGGGCGCGCATCTTCGACGAATTCCAGCGATTGGAGCAGCCCTCGCCCTGGGGGGAAAAAGGCCTGGGTCTGGGCCTGTCGATCTGCGACCGCCTGGCCGGCATCCTCGGTCACCGGCTCGACCTGCATTCGCAGGTCAATCATGGCAGCTGCTTCGCGGTGACCGTGCCGCGCAACGAGGCGGTGCCGGTGCGCCGCCAGCGCGTGCAGCGCAGCGGACCGGACAAGCAGCTGCCGTTGACCGTGCTGTGCCTGGACAACGACGCAACGATCCTCGACGGCATGCGCGCGCTGCTCAGCCGCTGGGGCGTCGATTGTCGTATCGCGCTGGATGTCGCGCAGGCCCAAGTCGAACTGGCGCATGGCCCGATCGACCTGATCCTGGCCGACTACCATCTGGCCGACGGTGTCGACGGACTGCAGGCTTTGCGGCAACTGCGCGACGCGCTGGGCGAACTGCCGCCGGTGGCGATGATCACCGCCGACGGCAGCAGTGAGCTGAAACAGCAGGCACGTGCGCTCGGCTATCCGGTGCTGCACAAGCCGGTACGCCCGGCCGCGCTGCGCGCCCTGCTCACGGCCCTGCTGCGCCGATAGCGTCGCGCGGCATTCATCGCATCAACCGTCGTCGTCCGGCAACGCCGGCATGCTTTCCTGTTCGACCGACAGATGGTTGGCGATCAGCGCCACCTGGGTGCGGTTGTTGACGCCGAGCTTGCGCATGATCGCGGTCATGTGCGCCTTGACGGTGGCTTCGGACACGCTGAGTTCCCACGCGATCTGCTTGTTGAGCAGCCCTTCGGCAATCATCGTCATGACGCGAAATTGCTGCGGCGTGAGTGTGGCGATCTGTGCGGCGGCGGCGGCTTCGTCGGGCCTGAGTTCGCCGGGGCCACCGAGCAGGAGATGCGGCAGCCACACGTCGCCGTCGAGCACGGCGCGGATCGCCGCGACGATGTCCTCGCTCGCCGTGGATTTGGGGATATACGCCGAGGCGCCGTGTGCCAGCGCGCGGCGTGCCACCTGCGTCTCTTCATGCCCGGACACCACGATGGTCGGCAGGCCCGGGTACTGGCCGCGGATATGCGCCAGCGCGGAGTAGCCGCGGGCGCCCGGCATGTGCAGGTCGAGCAGCAGCAGCTCGGCTTCGGGAAATTGTTCGATCAGGTCGAGCAAGGCCTGCACGCTGGCGGCACTGTGTACCCGCGCCTGCGGCACCGCCGCCAGCACCGCGCGCTGCAACGCATCGCGGAACAGCGGGTGGTCGTCGGCGATCAGGATGTCGGGCATGGAGAGACCGTGAATCGGGAGTGGGAAACGGGGAATCGGCTGAAGCTTTGAACCATCCTCGAACCCCGCATCCCGATTCCCTTCACTTGATCAACCGCTCGTCGACCAGATTCTTCACCACGCCGGGGTCGGCAAGCGTGGTGATGTCGCCGAGCTGGTCGGGCAGGTTCTCGCCGATCTTGCGCAGGATGCGCCGCATGATCTTGCCCGAGCGCGTCTTCGGCAGGCCGGGCG
>DHXA01000270.1 GCA_002413455.1 Rhodanobacter sp. UBA5168
TTTCGTGCCGGTGCGCGCAGCGTGCTGGGCTTGCCCTGACGAGCAGCGTGTGGGTCTCGTTTCAACAGAGGTTCGGCACCAAGAGAACTATTGATACAGGTGCGCCTGAATCGCGATGAAGGCTTCGCGAATCGCCGGCACCGGACCCAGCAGGCGCTTGGCATCGTTGGTGCCGCCGTAGCGAATGCGCAGGAAGTCGGCGATCTTGCGCGAAGCCAGTTCATCGACGCCATGCTTTTCATAGGCCTCCAACACATAGTCGAGGAACGCCCGCATTTCGCGCTGGTAGCCATTCAGCCCCGTGGTGCGCGCGGTACCGGCGCGTTCGTGACGGGACAACGGCGCCAGCGTAAAGCGGACATAGGCCAGCACGTCGAAGATGTCGCTGTCCGATGCATCGATCAGGCGACGCATGTCGTCCAGCCGGTCGGCGTCGTAGCCGAGATCCCTCAGGCGTTGCTGGAAGGCCTCGCGCCGGTCGGGATCACTCCACACGGCTCGCAACTCGTCTTCCGAGGCAACCAGCACGCCAAGGTCTCCGAACAACTGCTGCATGAATTCCTGCGCCGTGATCTGCCGCCCCTCGTGCCAGTAGGTCGTGGCAGCTAGATAACGAATCGAGCGCTCCTTGCCGTCGGCCAGCTTGACGATGATCTTGGCCGTGGGCTCCGGGGTCTCTTTTACGCCACCGCAGACTGGCGGTTGGACTGCGTCGGGATCTGCTGGATCTTTCGGCGGGCGGGGCTCGTCGGGCGGCAGCGGCTCTCCGTCCCATTCGGGGTCTTCAAACTTCTCGTAGCCTTTGACGAAGTCGTAGATGGTGAAGAAGTCCTTGCCGTCGAACGTGCGCGTGCCGCGGCCGATGATCTGCTTGAACTCGATCATCGACTTGATCGGGCGCAGCAACACGATGTTGCGCACGTTGCGCGCATCAACGCCGGTGGAGAGCTTCTTGGAAGTGGTGAGGATCGTCGGCAGCGTCTTCTCGTTGTCCTGGAACTCGCGCAGGTGCTGCTCGCCGAGCTTGCCGTCGTCGGCGGTCACCCGCTCGCAGTAGTGCGGGTCGGGGTTGTCCTTGATCTGGTTGATGGCGTTGCGCACGCGCGCGGCATGATCCTGGGTGGCGCAGAACACCAGGGTCTTCTGGCGCTGGTCGATCTGGTCCATGAACTCGTGCACGCGGCTTTCCTCGCGCGCATCAATCTGGATCTTCGTATTGAAGTCGGCCTCGGTGTATTCCCGGTCCGGGTCGATCTCGCCGCCGACCACCTCGTCCTCGTCGGAGTAGGTGTAGCTGTCCAGCGTGCTGGCCATCTGGCGCACCTTGAACGGCGTGAGGAAGCCGTCGCCGATGCCTTCCTTCAACGCATAGGTGTAAACCGGGTCGCCGAAATAGCGGTAGGTGTCGGTGTTGGCGTCGCGCTTGGGCGTGGCGGTCATGCCCAACTGCACGGCGGGTGAAAAGTATTCGAGGATGCCGCGCCAGCTGCTTTCGTCCTTCGCCCCGCCGCGATGGCATTCGTCGATGACGATGAAGTCGAAGAAATCCGCCGGGTAACCTTCGAAGGTGAACTGCGGTTCGCCCGCGCTGTCGGTGCCGGTCATGAAGGTCTGGAAGATGGTGAAGAACACGCTGGCGTTCTTCGGGATCCGGCCCTGCCGGCGGATCTCCTCCGGGCTGATGCGGCACAGCGCACCGGGCGCAAACGCGCTGAACGCGTTGTAGGCCTGGTCGGCCAGGATATTGCGGTCGGCCAGAAACAGGATGCGCGGCCGACGCACCGGATCACGACTCAGGTTCCAGCTCGACTCGAACAGCTTCCACGCGATCTGGAACGCGATCGAGGTCTTGCCGGTTCCGGTCGCCAGGGTCAGCAGAATGCGCTGCTCGCCCTTGGCAATGGCCTCCAGCACCGCGGTGATCGCATTGTGCTGGTAGTAGCGCGGCTGCCACTTGCCGCCGCCGGTTTCGAACGGCACCGCGCCGAAGCGGTCGCGCCAGTCGTTGCCTTCGGGGAAGCAGCGTGTCCACAGCTCTTGCGGGGTGGGAAAGGGCAACGCGATATCGCCCTCGTTGCCGGTCTGCATGTCGACGGCATACCAACCGAGGCCGTTGCTGGCGTAGGCGAAGCGTGCCTGCAGCCGCGTGGCGTAATCCTTGGCCTGGCCCACGCCTGCGGTGTGACCAAGACCCGCGCGCTTGGCCTCGATCACCGCCAGCTTGCGATCGCGGTAGCTCAGCACGTAATCGGCGGACAACGGATTGGCCCGTCCACCACCCCCGGTGATGCGGCCGGGGCAGATCATCTCGCGATTGACCTTGGAGCCCTCCACCACGCCCCAGCCGGCGTCGCGCAGCACCGGATCGATGCGATTGGCACGCGTATCGGCTTCGGTCTCGTTCATGTCCTTGCCCCTTTGCTCCGTGCTGCGCTCATACATCAGCACGAACTGAATGGAACGGATTCAAACCATCCAGATCCACATTCACGCCTTGGGCAGGATACCCGAGCCGCCTTGCAATTCTCGGCACATGAGACCCATACTTGCCGGCAAATGGGTTGGGGGTTCCCGGCCGGCGTTATGGCCTCGGTGCGTTCACCGGGGCCTTTCGCTTTCTAGAGCCGGGTGAATCTTCAAACCCCATCCCTCGAAGCCAACGCCCACGTTTTTACGGCCGCCGCTGCAGAAGAACTTCCCCTTCAACACCTCGAACGCACGATTGGGCTGCTGCGGCTTTACCACCGACAAGCCAATCGGGCGGGCCACCAGATCCGCCAGCTGCAGGCCGGTCGAATTGGTCTTCTTGTCGGCAAAGATGACTTCGAAAGGCAGCGGCTTGCCGAACTTGTTTTCGCCCGCGCACACGCGCCGGAATTCCAGCTCAAGCTCGGCGTCTTCCTTCTTGCCCCTGCATTCGACCACCACGTGGGTCGGCAGCTCGTCCTGGTGTTTCTCCTGCACGAACTCGTAAAGGGTTTCGAGACAGAAGCCCAAGGCCAGGTGGTAAGGATTCTCGCTGCGTTCGCGTAACCGTGCCTTGTCGATGATGCTGGCGATCAGGATAAAGTTGTTCGTTTCAATAATGCCAGTCAACTCATCGAGAAAGGCTTCCTTGTGGGGGCGACTGGAGAACCGGAAGCTGCCGCGCTCCTTCCGGATGTCCGTCTCGTGCAGCACGACCACGTCATGCCCGAAATGCTTGAACTTGAAGCTCTCCAGCGCGGGTACGACATGGTTGACGTAATAAGCCTTTTGAAAAACGCAGAACGCCAGCACGAACACCGGGTATTGCGGATCGATGCTCTCCAAACCGTGGTCGCCGCTCTCGTCCACATAAACCACGTAATGACTGTGCTGCCTGCCCGGGACCATCGGCTCCACTTCGGACGGTGGCTTGGGCAGGTGTTTGCCGAACAGCGGGTATTGGCCCGAGGCATCCGGCGATGCCACGCTGCCGTCCTTGGTCGATGATGGTTTCGTCATGGACCGAGCTTACAGCTGTCCGGAGAAGGCTTTTTGCAGGAGGGATTGGCGGAGGTTGGCGAGGTCAGCGATCTGAAGATCGTAGCGATCCCGCGCTCGCTCTGAAGCTTCGCCAATTTCGCGCGCCTGCGCCACAAGTCGTCTCTGCTCGGCAATTTCCGGAAGCGGAATGGGAATCCCGTTGAGTGCCTTCTGATTGAGCTTGGGTTGCGCCATGCCAGTGACAAATGGCTCAAGGGAAATCGAATTCAAATACAGGCGGACGAATTCCTGGGTATCGAGATCATCGAATCTCAGCACATGGGCATGATTATTGACCCAGGCGTTGCCGGTGATCGAAAACGCGATGGGATAAGTGCGCGCCAAGAGGTTTGCTCCATCTTCCGAGACCAGCAACAGGTCTTCGTCGAAGATGTGCGTTGCAACATGGTCAACCACACCCGACGCTCCATAGTACGGAACCGGTCCGGTCTCTCGATCCGATTTGGTAACAGGCACACGCAACCGGTCCAGGTTCTCGCAGATATCGACCAAAATCTTTTCAGGCCATATGGCCTTGCTGGCGGCAAATGCGGCACACACCCAATTGGACAATAGAGCTGCGGCATCCGCCAGATTGGCCTCGGCATGGGCGCGGGCGCGGTCGAGGGCGGCGAAGGCCTGATCGAGCACCGCAACGATCCGCTTCTGCTCATCCATCGGTGGCAACGGGATTTCTAGCGATTTCAAGACATCAGTCGAAAGACGATGCACCGTTGCGCCACGGCTCACCGTCGCGAGAATCTCACCCTCTGCGGCTCGCATGAAGTATGCGAGGAAGTGCGGATATAGCTCTTTCGATGGACAGATCGCCTTTAGATCCTGGTTGATCGTCAGTTCGCGACCCGAGAGCGCAGTTGGTATTGTTCTTGCGAGAATGCCGGACCTAACCACGATCAGAAGGCAGTCAGCCGGAATGAGCTTAGTAGCTGACCCCTCGATTGCATGGGGCGTAATCTTGTCCAAAGAATCTGAGATTACGTCAAACTTCATATCCTTCGGCGAAACCCAAGGTATTTCGCCCTTCCAGAAATCGGCCCGGCGTTTGGAGGGGGTGCCACCGCCAAGGAACTTCGTAACCTTACCCAGCGGGTGAACAGGCCATTTGGTCGGAACGCCTGAGTGGACCTCAAGCTGAGCGCTCACAACATCCCCCGAATCTCTTCCAGAATCTGCGCCGTCTCCGCATCCCGCGCCAGCATGTCGGCAATGATCTGCTCTGGACTGCGCAACGCCTCGGCCTCCGGCGCATGGGGGTTCTTCACCGACAGATCCCACGTCGTCTTGTCCACGTCAGCGACCGCCACCGTCCAGCTCTTGTCGCTGTCGGCCTTGCTCGCCTGCAAGGCGACGAACTCGGCCAGATCCCCGTCATTGAGCGGCGTGGTCTTGCCCATGCTGCGACCAGGATCGAGCTGGTAGAACCAGACCTTGCGCGTCTTCGATCCCTTCTCGAAGAACAGCACCACGGTCTTGACGCCCGCGCCCTGGAACGTGCCGCTGGGGCAGTCGAGTACGGTGTGCAGGTTGCAGCTTTCCAGCAGCTCCTTGCGCAGGGCGACGCTGGCGTTGTCGGTGTTGCTGAGGAAGGTGTTCTTGATCACCACGGCGCCGCGACCGCCGGCCTTGAGCTTGCGGATGAAGTGCTGCAGGAACAGGTAGGCGGTTTCGCCGGACTTGATCGGGAAGTTCTGCTGCACCTCCTTGCGCTCACCACCCCCAAATGGAGGATTCGCCAGCACGATGTCGTGGCGGTCCTTCTGCTGGATGTCCATCACGTTGTCGGCGAGCGTGTTGGTGTGGCGGATATTGGGCGCGTCGACGCCGTGCAGGATCAGGTTCATCACACCCAGCACGTAGGCCAGCGATTTCTTCTCCTGACCGTAGAAGGTCTTGCGCTGCAGCGTGTCCCATTCGGCAGCGGAGAGGTTGTCGCGGCGCAGGTAGTCCCATGCTTCGCACAGGAACCCGGCCGAGCCACAGGCGCCGTCGTAGATGGTTTCGCCGATCTGCGGTTGCACCACCTTGATCATGGCGCGGATCAGCGGGCGCGGCGTGTAGTACTCACCGCCGTTGCGGCCGGCGTTGCCCATGCGCTTGATGCGCGTTTCGTACAGGTCGGACAGCTCGTGCTTGGCCTCCTGGCTGCCGAAGTTGAGCTGGTCGATGATTTCCAGCGCGTCGCGCAGCGAGTAGCCGGAGCGGAAGCGGTTGGCGATCTCGGAGAAGATCTCGCCGATTTTGTATTCCAGCGAGTCGGGATCGTCGGTGGCAGCGCGGAACGTCTGCAGATACGGAAACAGCTTGCCGTTGACGAACTCGATCAGGTCGGCGCCGGTGCGCGCAGCGTTGAGATCGGGCGTGCCGTCGTCCTTCTTCGGCGCGGCCCAGGTCTGCCAGCGGTAGGGCTCATCGAGGATAGGCGCGTAGTCGCGACCTTCCAGCGTGGCCTCGTCCTCCCACTCCTTCTCCATGTCGTCGAGGTACTTGAGAAACAGCAGCCACGAGGTCTGTTCAGCGTAGTCCAGCTCGGATGCCAGCCCCTCGTCATTACGCATGACGCGGTCCATGTTGTTGAAGGCGTTTTCAAACATGCGGTGAAATGTCTCTGTTGGGTTTCGGGCGCAGCCGATGGCTTGCTGCCGAGGCAATCCACCGAATGCGCCTTCGATCGCACGCATCCGGCACAAGACTGGGGCAGCGCGCACTTTACAACGTCCGCCACCGCCCGACTGACCGAACAGAGCTTCGCAGTGAACCCATTCCCTTTTGTTCCTCACTAACTCTGCCAGAGCTATTGTCGATTTCCGATCATCAGCTTCGTCGTCAGTGCATCACCACCCAAAGGATCTTCCATGAAATACCTCGGCCTGGCCTACTTCACTCCCGAAAAATTCGCCGCGATGGCGCCAGACGACGTCAAGGCTTTGGTGAGCCAATGCCCGGCATTGGACGAGAAGATGCGCGCTACCGGCAAGGTGCTGGTTTCCGCGTCGCTTGGCGATCTGGACGGTTGGAGGACGCTTCGCCCGCGCAGCGGCAAGACGCACGTCAGCGATGGGCCTTACACCGAGTCGAAGGAAGTGGTGGGCGGCCTGTTCATCATCGAGGCGGACAGCC